>NZ_CAMPPN010000066.1:0-952 GCF_946900935.1 Stenotrophomonas sp. Marseille-Q5258 | reverse complement strand
GCGTTTTGGTTCGGCTTCCCCGGCTCGATCAGGCGCAGGGCAATTCCCTTCTCGTGAGCCCACGCCACCATCGCTTTTCCGCAAAACTCCTTGCCGTTGTCTGTCCTGATCACCTGCGGCAAACCGCGCTGAACGGCCAATCTGTCCAGCACCCTGGCAACGCCTTGCCCGGAAATAGCTCGTTCAACCTCAATGGCCACGGCCTCGTGAGTGGCGTCATCAACGATGGTCAAACACTTGATTACTCGGCCTTCCGCGGTGCGGTCGAACACAAAATCCATCGACCACACCTGGTTGGCGGCGGACGGGCGCAGCAAGGGCTGACGTTCACCGACAGGTACCTTCTTGCGCTTCCTGCGACGCACCTGCAGGCCAGCTTCCTGATACAGGCGCTCCACACGCTTGTAGTTCACGACGAACCCACTCTGTCGCAGCTTCAGATGGATCATGCCCACGCCGTAACGTCGATGCCGGTGTGCCAGTGCCGCGATCTGCTCACGCAGTTCAACGTTGTGGTCCGGCCTGGGCTCGTAACGCAGCGCGCTGGCGCTCATGCGTGCAACCACCAACGCACGCCGCTCACTGAGCCCTTTCTCGACCATGCTCCGCACCAGCAACCTGCGCGCCGGTGCGGTCACCACTTTTCTCGCAATGCATCCTTTATCACGTCGTTCTCGAACATCTGCTCGGCCAGCAGCTTCTTCAGGCGCGTGTTCTCGGCCTCCAGGTCTTTGAGCCGCTTGGCGTCGGGCACGCTCATGCCACCGAACTTGCTGCGCCACAGGTAGTACGAGGCCTCACTGAAGCCATGTTGGCGGCACAGATCCTTGATCGGCATGCCGGCCTCCGCCTCGCGCAGGAAGCCGATGATCTGTTCTTCGGAAAAGCGCTTCTTCACGTCCAATCTCCTTGTCGTTGAGGATTGGACTCCAAACCGTCGTGCTACTCAATC
>NZ_CAMPPN010000065.1:0-960 GCF_946900935.1 Stenotrophomonas sp. Marseille-Q5258 | reverse complement strand
CCTATGACCAACGCGGCGCGTGGGGCCTGTTCTGCCACGACCTGGCGAACTGGCACTTTTTCGGCCACGGCGCGTTGATGATCGAGCACCGCGACACCGGCGCCTGCATCGGCCAGGTCGGCATCAACCACGGTCCGCTGTTCCCGGAGAAGGAGCTGGGCTGGCTGCTGTATGCCGGGCAGGAGGGCCAGGGCTATGCCACCGAAGCCGCCACCGCGCTGCGTGATTGGGCGTACACGACGTTGGCGCTGGACACGCTGGTCAGCTACATGAGTCCCGGCAATGTGGCTTCCGCGCGGGTCGCGCAGCGCATGGGCGCTGTGCGCGATGATGCGGCGCCGCGTGCGGACCCCACGGACCTGGTCTACCGACACCGGCGCTGAGTGCGTGCATTGTCATGCGCCGCGCACGGGTCTATAAGGCGGAGGGACCCCGCCGCAGAGACCTGCCATGTCGACCAGACCGCCTGCGCGCCCCGCATCTGAAGCACCCCGCCTGCTGTCCGGCGGCAATCCGCAGATCGCCAAAGGCGACGGCGATGCGCCCGTGCAGGCGTACATCGCGGCCATGCCTGGTTGGAAACGCGCCGTTGGCGCGCGGCTGGACGCGCTGATCGTGGCCGCCGTTCCCGGCGTGCACAAGGCAGTGAAGTGGAATTCGCCGCTGTATGGCCAGCCGGGCGACGGCTGGTTCCTCAGCCTGCATTGCTTCACCGGCTACATCAAGGTGGCCTTCTTCCGCGGCCTGTCGCTGCAGCCGGTGCCCCCGGTGGCGTCGCGCAGCCAGGACACGCGCTACCTGCACATCGAGGAACATGTACCGCTGGATGAAGCGCAGTTCACGCGCTGGGTGGAACAGGCCAGCAGCCTGCCCGGCGAACGCATGTAACGCCATCGTTGTTCCCTTGCCCCGTTGACCGCTTGCCAGGAGCCGACCATGACCCCGCGTACCGCCCCCGCC
>NZ_CAMPPN010000064.1:0-1073 GCF_946900935.1 Stenotrophomonas sp. Marseille-Q5258 | reverse complement strand
ACCTGATTAGCCCCGACTCTCAGCCATGAAAGTTGCTCGCAATCCGCAGACGCGGCTCCGGACATGGTTTGCACCGCATCATCGCGGTCGCAAGTCGCGGCAGCGTCTCGCGCAGGCGGAACCGGCGGTTGAAACGGTACGCCGCTTCGGCCAGGTAGCGCCGCGCATACTTGGCTTGTTTGACGGCATGGTAGGTGCCACTGATCGCCCGCTTGAGGTTGCCCAGGACGACGTTGACCCATCGCGCTCCAGCCACTTCGGTGGCGGCGCGGCCGCCGCCGGTGTCGAGCGTTGTGTGGGCGTGGCCGGCGTCTTCGAGCCGGCGGAAGCAAGCCAAGCCGTCACTGTAGACCTCGCACTCAGGTGCCAGGCGGCGCGTGATCCAGTCGTTGAGTGAGGCGTTGTCGAAGCTGCGGACCGGCTCGATCACTGCGAAGGTCGGGCGTTCGAGGTGTTCGTCCGTCTGCACTGCGATCACGAACGCCTGCTTGTTCTCCGACCCGCGCCCGGGCTTGCCGCCGTTGCGCTCGCCGCCCAGATAGGCGTCGTCAAGCTGCACGAAACCCTGGAGTTTTCTGGAATCCTCCCGCTCGGTCATGGCCTGCATGACCTTGTGCTTCAGGCGCCAGGCGGTCTTGTAGTTCACGCCCAGGTGGCGCATCAGTTCCAGCGCAGCCAAGTTGGTCTTGGTCGAGGTCAGCAGGTGCATCGCCAGCATCCAGGTGCGCAGCGGCAGTTTGGTGCCTTCGAACAGGGTGCCCGCCGTCAAGGTCGTCTGATGCCGGCAAGCGCGGCACTGGTAGTAGATCGCATCGCCGCGCCTGAAGCGCGAACGCGCGCGTCCGGCACAGGCCGGACAGCGGAAACCTTCAGGCCAGCGCCACTTGTACAAGGCCCGGTAACACTTTGCTTCGGTGCCGTAGCGGTGGATGAACTCGCTCATCGAAAGGCCGGGTTGGAACTGCACGCGGTTGATGCCCATGGCGCCGCCTCGTTGGCTTCAAGTGGCACCATGCTGTGCCGCAGGCGGCGCAAACCCTGCGACTCGCGGCTGAGGGTCGGGGCTAATCAGG
>NZ_CAMPPN010000063.1:0-1318 GCF_946900935.1 Stenotrophomonas sp. Marseille-Q5258 | reverse complement strand
CGAAAGCCGGCTGACGACGGTCCCGTGGCGATGTCGATCAGTTCGACACCCCGCGCACGCGCCATCCCCGCCAGATCCACGGCGTCGGGAAGCTCGCGACCCGGCGTGAAGAAATGGAAGAAGGTCACGCCGTCCAACGCGGACGCGTCGGCATCGCGAAGCCAGGCAATGAACGGCGTCACGCCCACGCCACCGGCGATCCATATCTCCTTCCGTCCGGTGGGCCTGTGCTCGAACCGGCCGAACGGCGCATAGACCTGTGCCACCATCCCGGGCCTGGCATCCCTCACCAGCCGCTCCGTGTAATCGCCCAGCGAACGCACCATGAAGGCGATGCCGCCATCGGCGTCCCCCGCGCTGGCGATGGTGAAGGGATGCGGCTCGCGCAGGCCGTCGTGTCCGAAGGATACGAACGCGAACTGGCCGGGCAGGAACGGAATGCCCGGACCTTCGGGCACCAGCTGCAGGTGGACGGCACTGCCGTTGGCGGACACCGCGCGCAGGCGGTACCGCGCATGCCGCGAGAACAGGGGATACAGCAGCAGCTTGTAGGCCGCCCCCATCACGCCCAGCGACGACAGCACGGCCAGCCATGCGCCCGCCGCGCTGGCCAGCGCGATGGGCGACTTGAAGCTGGCCCAGTGCGCCACGACGATCAGGAACAGCGGACCGGACAGCTTGTGCCACCACCGCCAGGTCCGGTACGGGATCTTGCGGTTCAGCGCCAGCAGCACGATGAGCATCAGCGAGACGAAGCTGAGCTGCCGGACGAGCCGCGTCACCGGTCCTGGCAGCGGCAGGATGGCCGCTGTCTCCCATGCCGGAGAACCCGCCTTGAAGACCAGATGGACCGAGGCGAACACCAGCGCCCACACGCCCAGCCACTTATGCGTCTCATAGACGCGGTCCAGACCACCGAACAGCGACTCGACCGCCTTCCAGCGTGCCCCGAGGACGGCCGCAAGGGCCATCAGCGACACGGCGGCGACGCCCGAACCCAGGCTGAGCATCCCCGTGGTCGGCCAGGTGCTGCCGGGAACCGCCGAGGCCGTCAGCGCGAAGCTGGCCAACACCGCGGGAACAATCAGGGAATGCGAACCGAGGCGCATGACAGATCCGTCCAATCGAAAGGCCGGATCGAATGATACCGTCAGGCGTGCCGACGCGCGTTGATCGGGATCAATCTGGCGACCTGATTAGCCCCGACCCTCAGCCGCGAGTCGCAGGGTTTGCGCCGCCTGC
Source organism: Stenotrophomonas sp. Marseille-Q5258 (assembly GCF_946900935.1). Classification (NCBI taxonomy): domain Bacteria; kingdom Pseudomonadati; phylum Pseudomonadota; class Gammaproteobacteria; order Lysobacterales; family Lysobacteraceae; genus Stenotrophomonas; species Stenotrophomonas sp. Marseille-Q5258. The sequence goes on along the minus strand of NZ_CAMPPN010000063.1, from coordinate 76 downwards.
GGCACAGCATGGTGCCACTTGAAGCCAACGAGGCGGCGCCATGGGCATCAACCGCGTGCAGTTCCAACCCGGCCTT
>NZ_CAMPPN010000062.1:0-1400 GCF_946900935.1 Stenotrophomonas sp. Marseille-Q5258 | reverse complement strand
AGCTGGCGCCAGCTGGTGCCGGGCGCGCAGTTCCAGTTGGGCCAGCATCCGGGTGTGGACGCCGGCACGAGCTTCCTGTGCCTGTCGGTGCAGCACCAGGCCCGCAACAATCTCGAGGCGGACATCCTCGATGCGCTCGAGCAGCAGCTCGGCCCGGTCGCGCAGGCGCCGCTGGCGCTGCCGGTCGCACTGGCCGGGCTGGCCGCCGCCGCACCCGCGCAGGCGGTGACCTCCACCTTCTACGACAACCGCTTCGTGGTGATTCCGGCTGACGTGGTCTATCGCCCGCAGACCGAGGACGGCCACGGCGTGCGCCTGCATCCGCGCCCGTCGATCACCGGCACGCTCAGCGCCATCGTGGTCAGCGACGGCGAGCCGCTGCAGTCCGACCGCGACCATCGCATCAAGGTGCAGTTCCCGTGGCAGCGCGGCGGTGCGTCCAGCACCGGCCAGGCGCACCCGGGCGGCGACGACAATGCCCCGGCCAACGGCGGCGCCTGGACCTGGGTGCGGGTGATGACCCCGTGGGCCGGCGACAACTGGGGCGGGGTGGTGCTGCCCCGGCGCGGCCAGGAAGTGCTGGTGGCGTTCCTGGAGGGAGACATCGACCGCCCGGTGGTGGTGGGTGCGGTCTACAACGGCCGCGGCCAGAACGATGCCTCGCACAACCAGGTCGCCAGCGGCGGCGCGCAGGCCACCGGCAACGCGGCCGCGTGGTTCGAGGGCAACGACCACGGCGCGGTGTTCACCGGCTTCAAGAGCCAGGCGCTGGCCGACAGCCAGGGCGGCGCGGGCGGCTACCAGCAGCTGCGTCTGGACGACACCCCCGGGCAGGGCCGCGCGCAGCTGTCCACCACCCAACATGCGACCACGCTGACCCTGGGCCACCTCAAGGGCGGTGAGGACAACGTGCGCGAGGCCGAGCGCGGCTTCGGCGCCGAGCTGTCCAGCCAGGCGTTCGGCGCGCTGCGCGCGGGCAAGGGCCTGCTGCTCAGCACCGAAGGCGGCGAGCCGCAGCTGGCGGCCAATCAGGCGATGGCGCAGCTGCAGGAAAGCACCGAGCTGGTGGCCACGCTCAACGAATCGGCCCACAACCAGCAGGCGATGCTGCCGCAGGAGCCGAGCGAGCTGCCGGCGCACCAGGCGCTGCTGCAGTTGCAGGAAAAGCTGGGCGGCATCCAGAGCGGTGGCCCGGCCGGCAGCATCCAGGGCGGTGACGGCGAAGCGCCGGGTTGGGATGCGCCGACGCTGATGGGCAGCGGCGTGGCCGGGGTGATGAGCCTGACGCCGGCCGACCAGGTGTGGGTCAGCGGCACGCAGACCACGCTGGCCTCAGGCGTGGCGCTGAACTGGCTGAGCCAGGGCTCGCTCACCCTGGCGGTGTCCGGCGGGCTGGTGCT
>NZ_CAMPPN010000061.1:0-1463 GCF_946900935.1 Stenotrophomonas sp. Marseille-Q5258 | reverse complement strand
CGCATCAGGCCCAGCCCACCCCAGGCCGAAACGCCCGGGCGGAATGCAACCTTGGCACCGGCGCTGAGCGCATAGCGGTTGCGCGGCGTGCTGGCGCGCATCGCTTCATCGTCGAAGGCGATGCCGTTGCTGGCCCCGTCGCGGTACCAGTTCACTGCCAGGTACGGACGCACGGCCGCGCCGCGGTCGGCCTTGGACTCGCCTTCGATGCGCACGCCCAGCCGGCCGGACAGGCCGTCTTCGCCCAGGCTGCGCACGACGGTGCCGTTGGTCTCGCGATGCGCGTCGGTGGACGCCTCGGTGTAGACCAGCTGCAGTTCCGGCTGCAGGTGCAGTGCCATCGCGCCGATGCGGCCGATGTCGATCTGGTAGCCGGCCTCCAGCGAGGACTGCCACAGCTGGGCGTCATAGCGCTCGGCATCCAGACCATCGCCTTGGACGCGGTTGCGGAACTGGCCGCGCTGCACCGATGCATCCACGTACAGGGCGTCATTGCTCCAGCTGCCGTACACGCCGGCCGCGCCGCCTTCCACCTTGCCGCGTGCGCGGTAGCCGGTGAGGGCCGAATGCGAGGTGGCCTGCGACTGCGCGGCGGTGAGCATCACACCCACGCGGCCGCGGTCGGCATCGAACACACCGATGTCCGCACCGATCTGCAGGCCCGAGCGGGCCACCTTGAGCTCGAGCTGGTCATTGACCGCGCCCAGGCGGCTGTGGGTGGAGTCGACCCTGGCCCAGGTGTGCACGCCATCAACGCCGGCGGCGTGGTCGCCGTTGCGGTCGCGCCAGGTATGGCGCAGCAGTTGGGTGAGCGCGAACTGGTTGGCCAGGTAGGCGCCGGTCTCCGGACGCAGGACCGGCGCCGGATCGATCGGATCGATCGGATCGATCGGATCAACCGGATCGACCGGGTCAACCGGATCCACCGGATCGACCGGATCGACCGGCTGGCACTCCGGCAGGCTCGGATCGACGTCGCACGGGGTGGTCGGCGACTGCAGTTCCGAGCGCAGGTACCAGTGGCCGTCGGTGCCCTTGACCAGGAAGTACTCGTACTGGCCGCCAACGGCACGACCGATCAGGTCGAACTGCGCATTGGACGCGCCGCCGATGGTGATCAGCTCGATGCCCAGATCGGTCCTGGCGCCGGCACCGCCTGCGTTGAGCACGCGCACGCCGGCCTGGCCGTCGGCATCGCCGGTGATGACCAGCCTGTCGGTGGCCGAGCTGTCATCGCCCAGCACGGTGTTGAACAGCAGCGTGCCGCCGGCACCGGTGAAGCTGTCCACGCTGAGGGTGTTGAAGGTGCTGCCGTTGCCGAGTGCGACGGTGCCGGTGGCGTCGAGCTGCAGCCGGCCGACGTTGCTGTCGCCGGTGAGCATCCAGGTGCTGTGGGTGCCGATGTCGGCGCGGCTGACGTTGATGAAGCGACCGTCGATGCGCGCGTTGTTGCGCAGCGTGAC
>NZ_CAMPPN010000060.1:0-1540 GCF_946900935.1 Stenotrophomonas sp. Marseille-Q5258 | reverse complement strand
ACGGCATCGCCTTCGACGATGAAGCGATGCGCGCCAGCACGCCGCGCAACCGCTATGCGCTCAGCGCCGGTGCCAAGGTTGCATTCCGCCCGGGCGTTTCGGCCTGGGGTGGGCTGGGCCTGATGCGTGGCGACAGCGGCTACCGCGAAGCCAGTGCGCAGCTGGGGATGTCCTACGCCTGGTAAAGGGTCGTGACAGCGGCGGACGGAGATGAGGACGCCGGGCACTGCCCGGCGTCCTTTTCTGCTTCCGGCGGCCCACCATCGTCGGCCACCTGAACACCCAATGCATGTACCGACAGGCGCGGCGTATCTGCAACTTCTTGCATGGGTCGCGTCGCATATCACCGCGACACTGCGCGTCCTCGCTGACACGTGCCGCACGCCACCCGACCGCCCTCACGTCGCCCTCCCCCCTTCAGGAAGGTGACGCCGGGAGGCGCACCGCCGGGGCGCGGCAATCACCTGACGTGCGCGGCCACGGTTTCCCACTGACGAGATCACTACGATGACTGGAACACCCTCCAAGCGGCCTGCCGTGCGCTCCCTTGCCTGTGCTGTGGCGTTCGCACTGGTTTCGCTGCCCCACGGCGCCATGTCCGAGGTCCTCGATGGCGAGACGCTGGTATTGAATCCAGACAGCAGCATTGAGGAATGGACCCTCCTGAACGGCGCGCAGCTTATCGTCGACGGAGCGGGTACCCGCTCCATCGATGCCTCCCAGAATTCGCGCGTGCAGATGCAAGGTGCCGCCGCCCAGGTGAACGACGACGAACAGGACGTGGTGAGGCTGCGGGACACGGCCGTGCTGGAAGCAACCTCGAGCACGTTCCGCGGCGGGAGCGTGCACCTGTCTGGCAACAGCTCGGCACATCTGGTCAACAGCGCCGTTCTGGTGACCCGTGCCGATGGCCTGGATCCCACCGGCCTCAGCGTGGGCGTGGATATCACCAGTACCGACCCGAGCCACGGCGCACGCGTCATTCTGGATTCGACCCGCGTCCGCGTCGAAGACTCCACCGGCGGAATCAACAGTGGGCTCGGTGTGCGGATGACGGCTGGCCAGGTCGACATCGTCAACGGGGCACGGATCGAGGCGGACAACATCGGGGTGCAGCTGTTCTCGCGTGTGGAGGCCGCAGACCCGCTGCGCCTGCGCATCGACAATGCCACCGTGCAGTCCGGCCGGGGCGCCGCGATAAACGTGGCATCCATGCATGGAGTTGAAAACAGCGCCGAGATCGTGATTGCCAACGGCGCGCAGCTCATCGCCGGCGACGGCAATCTGCTGCTGATGCAGACGCGCGACGGCAGCGTGGATGCCGGTCGCATCGACGTGGACTTCACCGTCGACGATGCACGCCTTGGTGGCAATGTCACCTTCGATACCCGCACCATGAACGGCACGCTGGACGTCACGCTGCGCAACAACGCGCGCATCGACGGTCGCTTCATCAACGTCAGCCGCGCCGACATCGGCACCCACAGCACCTGGATGCTCACCGGCGACAGCAACGTCGGCCGGCTGCAGCTCGACGCCA
>NZ_CAMPPN010000059.1:0-1667 GCF_946900935.1 Stenotrophomonas sp. Marseille-Q5258 | reverse complement strand
TGGCGTCGAGCTGCAGCCGGCCGACGTTGCTGTCGCCGGTGAGCATCCAGGTGCTGTGGGTGCCGATGTCGGCGCGGCTGACGTTGATGAAGCGACCGTCGATGCGCGCGTTGTTGCGCAGCGTGACATCCAGCGTGCCGGTGACGGTGCGGGTGTCGAAGGTGACATCGCCGCGGAGGCGCGAATCGTCGACCGTGAAAGCGACCGTACTCACACTGGCGGTGGGGTCCCCAAGCAGTGAGGTAACCCGCAGCAGATGGCCATCGCCCCCGATCAGCCTGGCGTAATTGGCGATGAGAATGTCGTACGCCTTGTCGACGGCCGATACCGCCCCGATGTGAAGTGCCGCGCCGCGCCCGGAACGGACCGTGGAGCCATCCACCCGGAGACGGGTCGCACCTGCTGCTGCATCGGTCCCCCAGAAGTGGACGCCGATATTGGCCGCATCGATATACGAGCCATTGATGATGTCGATGCTGCTGCCAGCGGCCATGCGCACCCCCAGGCCCGAATTGTAGTCGGGGGTACCCGGGTTGTCGGCCACCGTCACCCGCGTGTTGTCGAGGGTGGCGTGGGCGCTGTCACCGCCCAGACCCAGGAAGTCCACGCCGACGCTGGCAAGTGCACCGGTCACGCCCTGCACCTGGATGCTGCTGTCCGTCAGATGGGCGGTTGAATCGTTCGTGAGCCAAAGACCGCCGCCCTGGAACAGAGTGCCGTCGGCGCGCAAGGCCGACGTCCCGCGGAGTGTTACCGACTTGTTTCCGCTCACCAGCCGCGTGACGGTCGCGCCGGTGAGGTCCACCGATCCTTCCGTCACATCGATGTCGTAGGTGTGCCCGCCCGTGACGAGCAGCCGTGCCCCGTTCCGCAGCGACCAGGTTTCGGGCGTTTCGCCCGCCACCACCTCGGCCTGTTCGCCGTCGAGCTGGCGCGCCGTCACATCGCCGAGCGGAAGCACGCCCATCGCCAGCATCACCGCGCAGGCAAGGGGCCGCACCGACGGGTGGCCGGCAGCAGAGGTCTTCATCAAAGTCATCGTCCTGTTCTCGCGTCAGAGGGCAAATGTGGCCGAGCACGTCACGTGATCGCCGCGTCCCCGCGCGCCCCACGCCCCATCGGAGGCAGCGGTGTCGTGAAGATGGGAAGGGGGGGGGCGCCAGCGTCGATCTGTGTCAGCGATGACGTGTAGTGTTGCGACCAATGGCGGGCCACCCCATGCAAGAAATTGCAGATGGACCCGGCTTGCCGGTAGCAGCCAGCCCGGATTCAGAAGAGTGAGGAGGCCTACCGCGGAAGGCGTCGATGGAGCGGGTATCCGCTCCATCGACGATACGCTGCGCGGCGTTCAGAAGTGGCCTTTCCTGAACGCCGCTGTCTGGATGCAATGCCCGGGTCTCGCCGTCGGGGAGCTCGGACATGGCACTGTCAGGACCCTCACCAGGCGTAGGACATCCCCAGCTGCGCACTGGCTTCGCGGTAGCCGCTGTCGCCGCGCATCAGGCCCAGCCCACCCCAGGCCGAAACGCCCGGGCGGAACGCAACCTTGGCACCGGCGCTGAGCGCATAGCGGTTGCGCGGCGTGCTGGCGCGCATCGCTTCATCGTCGAAGGCGATGCCGTTGCTGGCCCCGTCGCGGTACCAGTTCACTGCCAGGTACGGACGCA
>NZ_CAMPPN010000058.1:0-1880 GCF_946900935.1 Stenotrophomonas sp. Marseille-Q5258 | reverse complement strand
GCGGTTTGCCGCAGGTGATCAGGACAGACAACGGCAAGGAGTTTTGCGGAAAAGCGATGGTGGCGTGGGCTCACGAGAAGGGAATTGCCCTGCGCCTGATCGAGCCGGGGAAGCCGAACCAAAACGCTTACGTTGAGTCCTTCAACGGGCGGCTGCGCGATGAATTTCTGAACGAGCCTTGGTTCCCGACGTTGCTCCATGCCAGGACCAGTATCGAAAGCTGGCGGCGTGACTACAACGAAGAACGGCCTAAGCGGGCTCTTGGCGGGCTGACGGCCGCCCAGTACGCCGCACAGTTGGCTGGAAAGAGAGATGCCATCAGCACCGGACTCTAAACCCGCCCACTACTCAAGCCGGGGGGACGTCGCTGCTATACAAGCACGGGGGCGTGCATGACGGAGGCTGAGTTTGAACAGGCGTGGAAAGGGGAGCCAAGTCGGGTCCTGAACACGATAGGAAGCCCGTTGGGGACTGTCGCAGACGCCTTGAATGGAGATTTCAAGGGCATGATTGTGGGCGCGGTGATGTCCCGTGCCCCGGGCGGAAAGAGCGGGGTCAAGGCGGCAGGCTTCTTTGTCCGATTTGGAAAGGGCGCAGAGAGCGCTGAGTCGCTTGCAGCTCAAGCCGTCAAGGCGGAGAAAGCCGGGTTTCCGCATGGGGTTTCGGTCAAAGCGCAGGAGAGGGGGAGTGCGGCAGATAGAGTCAAACACCGGGTTGCCGATCAGGCGGAGGCAAAGAGCGCGTTCAATACACCTCAATCCGGGAACAATCCGAACCACCATACTGTGGAACACCCCAGGCCAGTAACGGAGAAAGTGGCTGAGAAGTTCAATGAGGTTTACAAGTGAAGATCGAATTGATTGTGGAATGGTACGACGGTGAGTTGCAGCAAGTCATGGAAGATGGTGGTCGATACTTCTACGCCATCTGCGTGGAGGCGGACTTCAGCAAACCCTTGCAGGATAGAGTCTACTTCGTGATCAATATTCTTGCGCGGGAAAAGCATGTGATTGAACGCTTTCTCGCTGACGCAGACATGGATGGCCTTGATCGTCTGCTGCGCGATGAATTGTACGGTCGCCGAGGTTCGATTTTCTCGGGGGATCCAAACGATTGGAGGGTGGAGTCGGCTGATTTCAGTATTGAGCCCGCCCCCTATCTTAAGTTCTTCGCGTTTCCAGTCGTCGATGTATTGGTGGCCTGAATCTGTGGATAGCGGCGTCGTTGTGGGTAATCCCCGCCCCGCAGGTCAACCAAAGCAGCGGTATATGGATCCGTATTCGGGTGTGTTCCTGCCGGTGGATCCGGTGTCCCCCACCCGCAATCGAGGGTGTTGAATGAACCGCGCTCTGATGCTTGCGCTGGCCTTGTCCAGTGCCTCGTGCCGCGCCGATGAAGAACTTCCCGGGCGTTGCCAGGGGGCAAGCAGCCCGGTGGAGTCCATTGCGCCGGCCGTTCCCAACGCGACTGAGAGGCAGGTACGCGGCTCTGTCGTGGTGTCCGTTGTCGTTGAAGAGAATGAGCGGGTGACAAATCCTGTCATCACACGGTCCCAGCTTGGAGGGCTGGATTGGGGAGGGGGGCGACAATGCTGCTTATGAGCACGCAGCTCTGGTTGCTGTGGCGAAATTGCGTTTCCCGCCGGTTCTGTCTCGCTGTACGAGGAAGGTTACATTCGACTTCCAGCGTCTGGATTGATTCAACGCGGGTCGGCTGGAGGGAGGCTTGAAGTTGATAGAGCCTATGCAGCAGGTGTAATGACCCACCGTTTTCTGCTCAGGTCATGCGGTTAATGTAGCGGCATGAGCCGCGTCTGGGGTCATCATCTTCAGCGCCTGATGTGGGCGCTGTTGGTTGTAGAAGCCAATCCAGTCGCCAAT
>NZ_CAMPPN010000057.1:0-2122 GCF_946900935.1 Stenotrophomonas sp. Marseille-Q5258 | reverse complement strand
CGGCCCACCCGGCCACGGCGGCTCATGCCGCGCTCCACGGCAGGGCGTCAAGATCCACATTGCCGCCGGACAGCACCACGCCCACCCGTTGCCCGGCAAAGCGTTCCGGTGCGCCCAGAATGGCCGCCAGGGCGATCGCCGACGACGGCTCCACCACCTGCTTGAGCACCTGCCAGATCAGCCGCATCGCCGCCACGGTGTCGGCGTCACGCACCGTGAGCACCGACGCCGCAGGCTGCAGCAGCGCGAAGTTGGGCTGGCCCAGGGTGCCGCGCAGGCCGTCGCAGACGGTGTCCGGGGTGATGTCCACGCGGCGTTCGCCGGCGGCCAGCGAACGCGCGGTGTCGGCCGCCCCCTCGGGTTCGGCCAGCACCAGCCGCGCGGTGGGCGCCAGCGCCTGCATGGCCAGCACGGTGCCCGCCGCCAGGCCACCGCCGCCCACCGGCACCACCAGGGTGTCGAACGGACCGTGGCCGTGCAGCAGTTCCAGCGCGGCAGTGCCCTGCCCGGCGATCACGTGGCTGTGGGTATAGGGATGCACCAGCGTGCCGCCCGTCTCGGCCTGCACCTGCGCGCACATTGCTTCACGGGCGGCGATGGAGGCCTCGCAGCGCCACAGGGTGGCCCCGTGGCGGACGATGTTGGCCAGCTTGGCGGCCACCGCACCCTCGGGCACCACCACATGGCAGGCGATCCCGCGCGTACGGGCCGCCAGCGCCAGCGCGGCGCCGTGGTTGCCCGATGAATGGGTGACCACGCCACGCGCCGCCTGTGCGTCGTCCATCGCCCAGACCGCATTGCAGGCGCCACGGAACTTGAAGGCCCCCCCGCGCTGCAGGTGCTCGCCCTTGAACGCCAGCTCGGCACCGCTCATCGCATCCAGCGTGCGCGACCGCAGCACCGGGGTCACACGGGCATGTGGGGCAATGCGCGCGGCGGCGGCCAGCACGTCGTCGACACAGGGCAAGGGTGAATCGCTCATGACGCAAGATTAACGTATGGCCCCGGTTGGCATCGCCTCCCCCGTACATGCCAACATGGCGGCCATTCATCCGGATCGGGCGGGATTAAGGGCCGATTCAATGCCGCAGGCCGAAGCTGGCCTCATACCCTTGGGGGGACCCGATCATGAAGATGCGCCTGATCCTTGCCGGTGGCCTGATGTTGGCCCTGTCCGGCTGCGCGACCTACGACTATGTCGGCGGTGGCGCCGGCAGTGGCTACTACCACGGTGCACCGTCGGTGGAATACCGCTACCCGGCCGGTTATCCGTACGGCTATGGCAGCGGCTACTACGGTGGCGGCTACGGCTATTACGGCTACGGCGGCGGCTACGGCTACCCCGTGTACCGGCCGTATCCGAACTACCGCCCGCCGCACAACCACCGCCCGCCGCCGCGTCCCGACCACGGCAATGGCCCGCGGCCGGACCGCCCGCCGCGCCCGGATCGGCCGCGCCCGGACAACAACGGTGGCTCCCCCTGGCGCAACATGGACTCGCTGGGTCGTCCCCCGCAGCAGCGGCCCGCGCCGCAGCAGCGCCCGTCGATGCCGGCCCAGGCCCGTCCGGCGCAGGCGCCGCGTCCTGCGGGGCAAAGAATGAACGGTTCCCCGTGGCGAACGCTCAACAATGCGAACCAGCGCACAAATGAGCGCTGAGCTGACTTGATTTTCACGCACCGGGCGGTTCAATCTAGCCGGGTGGTGACGGTCGCCGTCGCAAAGTGACAAAAGCGACACAACGCGTCACATCAAGCTCTACGTCGATATCCGACAGGAACATCTGGATCCCCCCTGTTCCGGCCCTGTCGGATGTCGGCACCCAAAACGCAGAAGGCCCCGCTCGTGCGGGGCCTTCTGTCGTTCGGGGAGACCGGCGCTGGGCCGCAGGCTGAAAAAACAGGGCCGGCAGTCCCCCGACTACCGGCCCCTTCGCTTCCCCAGCGTGCGCGTAGACCAGCCCCTGTTCCAATTCCGGTCTGTCGTGCCAGTGGCGCGTGCCACGATGGGTGCTATTGGGTTATCTGCAGATTGCGTGCCAACTTGAGGGTAATTTTTCGACCCGGGCCCGATTGGCGCTAAAATCGCCACCCGTCCCCCTCCCCGGGGGGGAATCCAAGGC
>NZ_CAMPPN010000056.1:0-2305 GCF_946900935.1 Stenotrophomonas sp. Marseille-Q5258 | reverse complement strand
TTCTGCTGGGCCAGGATGTCGATGCGGTCGTCGGTGGCGGTCACGGTGATGGCCTGGTCGGCCAGCAGCTCCAGCTCGCCGGTGTTGGACTGCAGGCTCACCGGGCCGTTGGCGGCAATCACCTTGACCGGCCCGGCCTGCGCAAACAGCGCCACATGCTCGCCGGCCACGGCCGACACGGTTTCTCCGGCGCTGACCTGCAGGTCCTGCTGCACGGTCATCTGCAGGTTCTGGCCGGCGTAGGCCACCGCGCTGGCCGGGGTGGTCCAGACGATGCGGTCCGGCGAGTCGGCCAGCAGCAGCGGCGCGGCGAAGCGCTCCACCGGGTCCTGGCCCGGGGTGCGGCCGCTGCCGGGCTTCATGCCGGACTGGCCGTTGACCTGTCCGCCGTATTTGCCCTCGGCGCTCGGGTCGATCCTGGCGCGCAGCTGGGCGGTGCTGGTGAGTGCGCCCAGCGGCGGCACGTCCTGCTTCTGCAGGGTGTCGTGCATGGCCTCCAGCGCCCGCTCGGCACCGCGCAGCTGCTCGATGGCCTCATGGCTGTCCAGCACCGTGGAGGTGGCGTCCTGGCGGGCGCTGGTGGACAGCAGCAGGCCCTGGCCGGCATGCACGTTGCCCCAGCCGTGGGTGGCCAGCTCGAAGCCCTGGCCGCGCAGCGCGCCCCGGCGGGTGTCGCTGTGGTCGATCAGGTAGCCCAGCTCCAGCCGGCTGTCGGCCAACGAGGTGTGCAGGCGCGTGCGCAGCTGGCCGGTGGTGTCGTCGATCACCCACTGCTGGGTGCCGCTGCCATCGTGGGACTGGGTGTGCAGGCCGCTGAGCACGCCGGGGTGCTGGGCGGTGTCGTCCAGGCCGCCGCCGAAGGGCGGGGCGACCTCGCCGTTGTAGAGCTGGCCGGTGATACGCGGCTGGTCGATGTCCCCGTGCAGGAACTCCACCAGCACCTCCCCGCCGATGCGCGGCAGGAAATGCGTGCCCCAGTTGGGGCCGGCCACCCACTCGGCCACCGGCACCCAGCTGCCGCTGGTCTGGTCGCCCGGCGCATGGCCGGCGCTGCGGCTGCCGGTCTCGGTCATGCCGCCGGCGTTGGGCGCCACGCCGCGCTGCCAGCCGAACTGGATGCGCACCTGGTGGTCGCGGCTGGGGCTGACCACGCTGTCGGCCACGCCGACCACGCGAGCGGTCTGCGGGCCGTGCAGGGTGGGGCGGTCCTGGGGCAGGGCGCGGATCGGGGTGTCGTGCGGGGCCGCCACGAAGCGGTTGCGGTAGCTGCCCTGCTCCAGGGCCGCCTCGCCGAGCAGCTCGACGATGCCGTGGCCGAGGTTGTTGACCGCCGCATGCGCCACGGCCAGCAGCACGAAGGCCTGGCCCTCGTGCTGCGGATGCTGGGTGAGGGTGAAGGCGCTGCCGGCCGCCAGCGTGCGCACCGAGCCGCTGCCCTGGAACAGGGTCATCGGCACGCGCAGCGCATCCAGCCGGGCCTGCGCCTCATCGGCGGCCAGCGCGGCCTGGGCGAAGCGCCCGGCGCGGGGCTGCACGTACACCTCCAGCACCGGCAGCGCGCCGGCCTCGGCCTGGCTCTGGCCACTGACGGCGATGAGCTGCTCGCTGTGCCAGCTGGCCACGCTGCTGGCGTTGGGGACCAGCTGGCGCTGCTCGGCAAAGGCGGTGATGCCATCGCGCGCTTCGGCGATGTCGCTGCGGTGGAAGCGCTGGCTGCCCAGCGCGGGGCGCTCGGCGGCCGGGTCGAATACCACCAGCGTGTGCGCGGCCTCGCCGTCCTGGGTCTGCTCGATGCACCAGGCCAGGCCGGCCTCGGCCAGCAGGCGGGTGACAAAGCCCCAGTCGCTCTCGCGGTACTGGGTGGTGATCGGGCGGGCCGGCAGCGCGGCCTGCACATCGAACCGGAAGGCGGCCTGCGGGTAGTCGGCGAAGATCTGCTCGCAGATCGCGCGGGTGTCCATGTCCTGGAAGATCACCGCGTTGCGGCGCAGGGCCAGCAGCGCGGTCCACGGCTCCAGGGTGAGCCGGTAGCGGGCCAGGCCGCCATCGCTGCCGAGCTGGGCCACCTCGGTGCACAGGCCGTGCCACTGGCGCATGCCGCCATCGGCGCGGCGCACCTGCAGGGTCAGCGGCTGCTCCAGCCACGGCGCCATGTCCAGGAACGCATCGGTGGACAGGCAGTCGATCTCGAACCGGGTGCTGCCGCAGACCGCCTCCTGGCCCTCGAAGCGCTCCACCACCAGGCCGGAGGCCGGGCCGAGCAGCTGGATCAGGCGCGCCTGCTGGGAGGGAGCGCCAAGGGTGG
>NZ_CAMPPN010000055.1:0-2714 GCF_946900935.1 Stenotrophomonas sp. Marseille-Q5258 | reverse complement strand
CCACGCAGGCCGATCTCGACCTCGCCCAGCTCGATGCGGAAGCCGCGCACCTTGACCTGGTGGTCGGCGCGGCCCACGTAGTCCAGCTGTCCGTCGGCGCCGTAACGCACCAGGTCGCCGGTGCGGTACATGCGCTCACCGTCGCTGCCCGGTTCGGGCAGATAACGCTCGGCGGTCAGCTCGGCACGGCCCAGATAGCCGCGTGATACGCCGGCACCGGCCAGGTACAGCTCACCCACCGTGCCCTGCGGCACCGGGTTCAACGCCGCATCCAGCACGTGCGCGCGGGTGTTGGGCAGCGGCCGTCCGATCAGCGGACGCATGCCCGCCTCGGCCCTCCACTCGGTCGAGTAGGTGGTGTCTTCCGACGGGCCGTACAGGTTGTACATCGCCGCCACGCCACTGCCCAGCGTGGCCTCCACCAGCGACCCGGCCAGCGCTTCGCCGGCCACGTTGACCACCTGCACCGTCGGCCCCAGCCCACCCTGCTCCAGCAGCGTGCGCAGTACCGAGGGCACCGTGTTGACCAGGGTCAGCTGCAGCGAGGCATCGCCCAGCGCAAGGCCATCGTCCACCAGCACCACCGCACCGCCCTGCGCCCACGGTGCAAACAGCTCGAACACCGACAGGTCAAAGCAGATCGAGGTACCCGCGCCGGTACGTGCCAGCGCCTGCGCCGGATACCGCTGCGCGGACCAGTACAACAGCGCTTCGACGTTGCCGTGGCTGATGGCCACGCCCTTGGGGCGGCCGGTCGAGCCGGAGGTGTAGATCGTGTAGGCCAGCTGCGCCGGCCACACCACCTGCGCCGGGGCATGCACCGGCTGCACGCGCAGCGCATCGGACAGCTCCGGCAGCGACAGCACCGTGGCGGCCGGCACCGCCTCCTCGGCCAGCAGGCCCGGCTCCAGCAGCACCCAGGCCGGCGTGGCATCGTCCAGGATCTGCTGCACGCGCTGGGCCGGATAGGCCGGATCCAGCGGCACGTAGGTGCCACCGGCCTTGAGAATTCCCAGCAGGGCCACCACCAGCTCCACCTGCCGACGCAGGCACACGCCCACCCGTACTTCCGGGCCCACGCCGCGTGCCTGCAGCAGGTGCGCCATCTGGTTGGCACGGGCCTCCAGCGTGGCGTAGTCCAGACGCTCACCGCCGCACTCCAGCGCCAGTGCCTGCGGGTGCTGGCGCGCCTGGCGGCTCAGCAGCGCACCCAGCCCGCCCTGCCAGGGCATCGGCAGTGCAGGCCCGTCCCAGCGGCGGCGCTGCGCCATCTCCTGCGCATCCAGCAGCTGCAGCCGGTCCAGCCGCGCCTGCGGCGCGGCGGCCACCTGCTCCAGCAGACGCACCAGGTGCGTGCACATGCGCGCTACCGTGGCCGGCTCGAACAGCGCCACGTTGTACTCCAGCGCACCGCCCAGACCCTGCCCGTCCTGGCCCAGCGACAGCAGCAGATCGAACTTGGCGATGCGATGCTCACCGGCCGCGAACTCGGCCACCTGCACCTGCTCCAGCGCCAGCCCGCCGCCCCCGGCCGCCAGCTCGCCCTGCATGTCGAACATCACCTGGAACAACGGCGTGTGGCTCAACCGGCGCTCCGGCTGCAGCGCGTCCACCAGGTGCTCGAACGGCACATCCTGGTGCGACTGCGCATCCAGCACCGTCCCACGCACCTGGCGCACCAGCGCCACGAAGTCCGCGCCCCAGTCCACCTGGTCGCGCAGCACCAGGGTGTTGACGAAGAAGCCCACCAGCCCTTCCAGCTCGACCCGGTCACGGTTGGCCGTGGGCGTACCCACCACGATGTCCTGCTGCCCGGCATACCAGGACAGCAGCGCCTTGAAGCCGGCCAGCAGCACCATGTACAGGCTGGCCCCTTCCTGCCGCGCCAGCGCCTGCAGGCCCTGCTCCACCTGCGCCGGAATCCGGAACACCTGCACCTGGCCCTGATAGCCCTGCTGCAGCGGTCGCGGATGGTCGGTGGGCAGCTCCAGCAGCGGCGGCGCGCCGCTCAGCTGCTGCCGCCAGTAGCCCAGCTGACGCTCCAGCTCGCCCTCGGCCAGCCACTGCCGCTGCCAGCGTGCATAGTCGGCGTACTGCACCGGCAGCACCGGCAGCGATGCCTCCACGCCACGGCAGTAGCCGGCATACAGCTGGCTCAGCTCGCGGCCCAGAATGCCCAGCGACCAGCCATCGCCGGCGATGTGGTGCAGGTTGAGGCCCAGCGCGTACTGCTCGCCGCCATCCCACAGCAGCAGCGCCCGCAGCATCGGCGCGCGCGACAGGTCGAACACCTCGGCGGCGAACGCCGACAGCCGCTCGGACCAGGCCGGCTCGGCCAGCTGCTGCACTGCCAGCGTCCACGCCGGCAGCGGCACCACCTGCTGCATCGGGGTGCCATCGATGGACACCACCTGGGTGCGCAGCACCGCGTGGCGCTGCAGGATCGCGTGCAATGCCTGCTCCAGCGCATGCACCTGCAGCGGACCGCTCAGGCGCAGCGCCAGCGGAATGTTGTAGGTCGCCGAGCCGCCTTCCAGCTGGTCCAGGAACCACAACCGCTGCTGGGCATGCGACAGCGGCTGCGGACCGCTCAGTGCCTGGGCCTGCAGCGCCGGGCCGCGGCGGCGGCCCGGCGCGGACGCCAGCCGCGTGGCCAGCTGGCGGATGGTCGGCGCTTCGAACAGCGCCTTGACCGCCAGCTCCACCCCAAACGC
>NZ_CAMPPN010000054.1:0-3266 GCF_946900935.1 Stenotrophomonas sp. Marseille-Q5258 | reverse complement strand
CCGGTTCTGGGGGCCGGGGAGGTGTGTAGAGAAGAGGGCCGGGGGGGAGGGCGGGGGGGGGGGGGGGGGGGGGGGCACCACGGCGGGGGGGGGGCGCCGGCGGCGCGGGGGGCCCCCGCGCAAGGAGTACGGGGGTGGTGGGGGGGGCGGCGGTCAGCGGGGGGGTGGGGGTGGTTACGGCCAGCAGCAGCGTCCGCAGCCGCGGCGGCAGCAGTCGGCACCGCCGATGGATGACTTCGCGGATGACGATATTCCGTTCTGAGTCTTCATTGACTTGGCGCATGAATCAAACCCCGGTGGCCTGGTGCCATCCGGGGTTTTTTCATGTTGACGCGGATGAGGCCAGCGTCCGGAACTTGCCTCCGCGCGCGCGGCGTTCGTGTTCGATGCGTTTCGCGATACCAGAAAGTCGGTTCCAGAAAGCCAGGACGCTGGCAAGCAGGACTGCTGTGCAGTCCAGCACACCGTGACCGCGCTCACCCCAGGTCCTCGTCCTCGAACGCCTTCACCGGCACCACCGCATGGATATCGGTTCCCACGGCGGCAAGCAGCTCCTGGCGGTGCACCGGGTCCCACAGATCGAACACCTGCACCTCCCAGTTGACCCCCGGCAAGGTGGGCGCGTGCGTGACGATCATGCCGTCTTCGGCGTACATCGCATGGTCGTCGGTCACCACCGCGCGGGCGCGCAGCGTACCCAGCACTTCGAACACGGTGTCGTTGCAGGAACCGTAGACGAAGCCCTCGGCCACGCAGTCGCCGCCAACGATGAACCAGGCTTCCGAGCCCACGTGTCGGCAGTGCAGGTCACCGAGCACCGCCACATTGCCGGTGTCGCGCAGGACGCCGTTGACGGTGAGGTTGCCGGTGACCAGCAGCAACGAGGGCGGCTGCAGGTCGCCGTCGACGATCAGGTTGCCGTGGTGGACGATGGCGTCGGTGCCGCCCTGGTGCAGGGTGCCGATGGCTGCCGCCTGCAGGCGCAGGTCGCGGGGCGGCAGATGCGCGCGCAGGATGTGGCCGAACGCATACAGCGTGCTGGTGAAACTGTCCTGCAGGAACGCGATGAGCGCGTCGATGTCGGCTGCATCACGTCCGGCCCTGGCCAGACTGCCCAGCTGCGGGTCCGGGCAGCAGGGAAACTCCGGGACGCCGGTGGCGTCCCATCCCGCGGTGGGTATCGCGCGGAGGTCGATCTGCATGGAGGGTCCTGGGGGGGCGGCAGTGCGTTGCTGCGCGGGGTGTCGATGATAGCGTGGCGCCCTTGCGGTTCCGCTGTACGGGGTCACATCGGTGATCCCACCGGCACGTCGCGGCGTGCATCCTGCGCGGCCTTGACCGTGCGCCACCACGGGCTGAACGACTGCGGCGCATCCAGATCCATGCGTTCGCCCATGCCCGGGGTGGCCAGCGGAATCGCCCGCTCGGCGGCCAGCGTGCTGACCCGCTCGAACGGCTCGTCCCATTGGTGCAGCGCCAGGTCGAAGGTGCCGTTGTGGATCGGCAGCAGCCAACGCCCGCGCAGGTCCTGGTGGGCCTGCACGGTCTGCTCGGGCTGCATGTGCACGAACGGCCACTTGGCATCGTAGGCACCGGTTTCGATGAAGGTGACATCGAAGGGACCGTAGCGTTCGCCGATGCGCTTGAAGCCGTCGAAATAGCCGGTGTCACCACTGAAGAACACGCGCAGGTCTGCGTCCAGAATCACCCAGGACGCCCACAGCGTTCGGTTGGCATCGCGGAGGCCGCGCCCGGAGAAGTGCTGCGCCGGGGTGGCGACAAAACGCACGCCGTCGATATCGATCTGCTCCCACCAGTCGAGCTGGTGCACGCGCTCGCGCGGAACGCCCCAGGCGATCAGGCGGTCGCCGACGCCAAGCGGGGTCAGGAACACGTCCGCGCGGGTGGCCAGATGCTTGATCGTGGCGCGGTCGAGGTGGTCGTAGTGATCGTGCGAGAGCACCACGCCGCGGATCGGTGGCAGGTCCTTCAACGCGATCGGCGGCGCATGGAAGCGCTTGGGTCCCATCCACTGCACCGGCGAGGCGCGCCTTGAGAACACCGGGTCGGTCAGCCACCAGCCACCGCGCAGCTTGATCAGCAGCGTCGAATGACCGAGCCGGTACAGGCTGTGGTCGGGGGCCGTGGCCAGTTCCCGCGCGCTTACCGCACGCACCGGGGGCGCCTGCGGCGGCGTGGTGCCGGCCGGGCGGTCGAACAGGAATTCCCACAGCAGCTTTAGCGTGCCGCCGAGGGTTTCCTTTGGCTTCGGGGCGGGATTGGTGAACTGGCCGGCGGTCATCTGCGGCGAGCGGTCATGGGCGGCGATAGGCACGTGCAGGGTCCAGATGAGGAGGGAGGTGGTGGCAAGCACAACGGCGAGGACGGGCAGGAATCGCATGCGGGTCTCGATATATGAGTGTGTAGGCACTCATTTAAATGGTGAAAAAACAGGTCAGCGCTGGATGCCTTTCCAGAACAGGTCAAACGCGGCCTGCTGCAGGGCCTGGCGCTGGTCGGGCTGGGCGGCCATCGCTTCCAGCGTGGTTTCCAGCAGGCTGACCAGCACCCGGCCGAGGTAGAACGGCAGCCGGTCGGCGTCGATGTGCCGGGCCAGGTTGGTTTCCAGCGACTGCAGCATGCCGCCGAACAGGCCTTCGCAGTGGGCCCGCGTCGGCGCGCTGATGCGCTCGGAGACCTTGAGCTGGCGCAGCGCCATGCGGTCCACCGGGTGCGCCGCGCCCCACGCAACCAGCGCGTTCCAGACATGCTGCAACTGGTCGTGGGCGTCGGCATCGGCAGGGAAGTCGTCACCGATGGCGGCTGCCAGGCGCATCTCCAGGCGCACGAACAGCGCGTTGAGCAGCGCATCCTTGGTCTCGAAATAGGTGAACACCGTGCCTTCGGCGACCTTGGCCGCGCGCGCGATCTGCGCGGTCGACGCGCCCACGCCCTGCGCCGCCACCAGCGCACCGGCGGCAGCCAGGATGGCGTCTCGTTTCGCTTCGCTGAGGGGACGGGCCATGAGGATCATTAAGTGAGTGAGTGCTCATTTAACGGTGTTTCGCCGCCCCGAGCAAGCACACGTCACGCCGCGCTGCGGAGCCGTTCATACTGAGCGGTGACCCGTACGGAACGCTGTTGGATGGACGCCGCTTCGATCATCACCCTGCTGACGCCGCGCCTGCGCCTGCGTGCCCAGACCCTGGACGACTTCCCGGCCTACGCGGCGTTTCTCGCCTCGGCGCGGTCGGGCGGGGTGGGCG
>NZ_CAMPPN010000053.1:0-3557 GCF_946900935.1 Stenotrophomonas sp. Marseille-Q5258 | reverse complement strand
TTTTTGGCGAGTCTGGCGGGTAGGAAGCGGCCGCGCAAGCGCCGCTTTGGGCACAGATCGGGCACAGATCGGGGGTTCATGCGTGGGTTTTCGACATCGCGGGGCCACGCAGCGGCTCAGTGCGTAGCCATTTCTCACCGAATCCCGGCACAGGGCCGAGCGCAGCCCTGCGGGGTCGTGGCCGCATCGGATCGGACTCTGGCTTGGCTGCCGGCTGTGTGGCCGGCACCTCGTCACGCGGCCGGCGGCGGCGCGCGCGCTGCGGGCCGGTAGTGCGCTTGCTCCAGCGCGCCGTGCTTCTCGAAGTGGGCGAGGATGGCGCGGATGGCGGTGGGTTCCTCGATGCTGGCGACGATCCGTACCGCGCAGCCGCAGTGGGCGCAGGTGGTGATGTCGATGGAAAAGACCCGCTTGAGCCGTTGCGCCCAGCTCATCGCACGGCGCTTCTGCTCGGGGCTGCGCGGCTCGTCGTGGGCGCTGACGTCCACTGGCGCCGCATCGCCCGCAGGCCGCTTGCCGCGCCCCGAGGGCGTCAGCTGCGCACGCAGGTTTGCATTCGGGGCGAATACGCCGTGGAAGCGGGTGAGATGCGCGCGAGGTGGCGGGACCAGTGCCGCCAGCTTGGCGATGAAGTCCACCGCATCCCATTCGACATGCGTGGTCCCATTTCGCCACGGCGTCTTGAGCTGATACCGCACCCTACCCTGCGGTGAGATCGACAGCCGCTGCTCGCTGATCGCCGGGCGCGTGATGTAGCGGCACAGCTTTTCGAGCTTGTGGCTTTCGTGTGCTTCCGCGGCCACGCCGGCATGCAGCGAGAAGCCGCCGACCTTGCCGGCATCGCCCTCCAGCGAGCCTGCGTCACCGGGCAATGTTTGCAGCGTGACGACCTTGCGGCCAGCGTCGCGACCGGTGGCGATGCGGTAGGTCATCGAACTCATCCGCAGCCCATCCATGCCGTCGTCGCTACCCGCGCTGTCGGACAGGAACACGGATTCGTCTTCGCCTTCGAGCCAGCCGCGGCGCGACAGGTGCCGGCACACGCGATGCGCGATGGTGTTGGCGAGCTGCGTCAGTTGCGCAGAGGTGGGGGCACGGGCGCGGCGCAGGCGCGGCTTGCGCCGCGGGGGCTCGACGTTCGCGTCGTACACGCCGTCGAGCCACAGCATGTGGAAGTGAACATTCAGGTTCAGCGCGCTGCCGAAGCGCTGGATCAGGGTCACCGCGCCGCATTGCGCGCTGGCGTGGTCGACGCCGACTTGATCGGCTAACCAGCCGGCGATGACGCGCTGCACGATCACCAGCACCGGGCCGATGGCCTCCGGCTTGCTGGCGAACAGGAAGCGCAGCGGGTACGGAAAACTCAGCACCCATTGCCGCACCGGCCGCGGGCCAAACACCTCCTCCACCAGGTGCCGCGCGCTCTCGGCCATGCGCCGCGCCCCGCAGCTGGGGCAGAAGCCGCGCTTCTTGCAGGAGAAGGCCACCAGCCTCTCGGCCCGGCACTGCTCGCACACCACGCGCAGGAAACCGTGCTCGAGCACGCCGCAGCGCAGGTAGGTCTCGAACTCCTCGCGCACATACTCGGGCAGCGAGCGGTCTTCTACCTCACGGCGCGCGAGAAAGTCCGGCCAATGCGCCTGCACCAGCGAATACAGCAGCGTGCGCTCGGGACGGTGAGGCGCATAGCGAGCCGTGGGCAGATGCGCTGCCGGCGACGTTGCGTGCGCCACGGCATCCTGCAGCTGCGACACGGTCGCGGCGAGGCGCGGCACGAAACACTCCGGTGCAGGGAATGGCTGCTCAGGCTTGCGCCCGCCCCGGCCGGTTCATATCGGCCTTTTCCGGTTTTCGTATCGGACATCGCCGCGCTTAAGACAGGGCGTTTCCCACGTCGGACGCCAGAAAGCACGAAGCCCGGCAAAAGGCCGGGCTTCGTGGTCACGCTTGCTTGCTGGAGGGCGCGGTTCGCCCGCTGCGCGGACGTCTTCGCGCCACCACTGGCGCGATGGGCGGACTTAGAAATCCATACCACCCATGCCACCCATGCCACCACCTGCCGGCATGGCGGGTTCTTCCTTCTTCGGCGCCTCGGCCACCATCGCTTCGGTGGTGATCATCAGGCCCGCGATGGAGGCGGCGTTCTGCAGTGCGGTACGCGTGACCTTGGTCGGATCCAGGATACCGAAGGCCACCATGTCGCCGAACTGGCCGTTGGCAGCGTTGTAGCCGAAGTTGCCCGAGCCGGCCTTCACTTCGTTGACGATGACCGAAGGCTCTTCACCGGCGTTGGTGACGATCTCGCGCAGCGGAGCTTCCATCGCACGCAGGGCGATGACGATGCCGTGGTTCTGGTCTTCGTTGGCGCCCTTGAGGTTCTCGATGGCCGCCTTGGCACGGATCAGGGCCACGCCGCCGCCCGGTACCACGCCTTCTTCCACCGCTGCACGGGTGGCGTGCAGGGCGTCTTCGACGCGCGCCTTCTTTTCCTTCATTTCCACTTCGGTCGCAGCGCCCACCTTGATGACGGCCACGCCGCCGGCCAGCTTGGCCACGCGCTCCTGCAGCTTCTCGCGGTCGTAGTCCGAAGAAGTTTCCTCGATCTGCGCCTTGATCTGGCCGATGCGGGCCTGAATGCGCTCGGCATCGCCGGCGCCGTCGATGATGGTGCTGTTTTCCTTGGTGATGACGACGCGCTTGGCGCGACCCAGATCGTTGATCGTGGCCTTCTCCAGCGACAGGCCGACTTCGCAGCACTGGATTTCCGTCCGCCGGATGCGGAGCAGTACCGTGGCGATACGGCATTGTCGGCGATGCCGCCCAAGCTGATCCTGGCACAGGCCATCGCCATGGCCCTCGACGTCAAGACCGTATCGGATGCGGAAGCGGATGCCGCGTTGAACACGTTGGCGACACGCTTCACCCGCAACATGGTCTGCGATCCGCGCAAGGTGCAGCCTGAGGAAGGAGGCGCGGGGCTGTACGTGCGCACCGGCGCGAACTGGTTCGGCGATGTCGCCGATCCCCGCCCGCAGATGCGCCGCTTCCCCGGAAAGGTGCTGGTGCTCCAGGGGCAGTGCGACTTCGTGCCTTACGCCGAAGCCTACGAGTACGTGGACCTGTTCCCCGACGCGCGTTACCGGTTCGTCGCCGGCGCCGGACACATCCTGTGGTGGGAGCGGCCGGATGCGTATGCGCGATCCATCGAGGCCTTCCTAGCCGAGGGGGGCGGAGATCCTCCGTAGCGTCTTGACCAGCATGAATCGCCCCGCTTCAGCGGAACTCGAACAATTCGTGCCGCAACCGGTCTTCCGCCACGCCGGTTTCCCGCATCAGCTGGCGCACCTGGTCCAGCAGGCCCTTGGGGCCGCAGAAGCTGATCTGCACCCCCGACGCTCCCGCCCGCTCGACCCGTTGCGCGAACTGCTGACGAAAGCCGGCTGACGACGGTCCCGTGGCGATGTCGATCAGTTCGACACCCCGCGCACGCGCCATCCCCGCCAGATCCACGGCGTCGGGAAGCTCGCGACCCGGCGTGAAGAAATGGAAGAAGGTCA
>NZ_CAMPPN010000052.1:0-5306 GCF_946900935.1 Stenotrophomonas sp. Marseille-Q5258 | reverse complement strand
AGGAGCAGAAGGCACACAGAAGGGGTCGCGGGGCGGGCGTAAGAGGTGTAAAGGAACAGCCCCCAAGGCCCCCAAGGCCCCCAAGGCGACCAGAACCCCCAAGCCGGCGAAACCCGCCAAGCCGGCTAAACCTGCCAAGCCGGCCCCGGCCGCACCCGCGCGGCGGACGCGCAGCCGATGAAGGGCCCGTTGGGATTCAACGCAGAGGACCTGCTGCAGGAAACCCTGGCCATGCAGCGCAAGCTGATGGACGGGCTGACGCTGCTGCCGTCGGTGGAGGACGTGGACTACGGCGTCACCGCGCGCGAAGAGGTCTGGCGGGACGGCAAGGTAGCGCTGTATCGGTTCATCGGCACCGAAGCGCCGGTGCACTCGACCCCGCTGCTGATCGTGTATGCCCTGGTCAACCGGCCGTACATGGTTGATCTGCAGGCCGACCGTTCGCTGGTGCAGAAACTGCTGGCACTCGGGCACGACGTGTACGTGCTGGACTGGGGCTACCCGGACCGCTCCGAGCGCTACCAGACGCTGGAGGATTACCTGCTGCGGTTCATCGACGGCGCGGTGGACCACCTGCGCGCGCAGTCCGGCGGCCCGATCGACATGCTCGGCATCTGCCAGGGTGGGGTGTTCGCGCTGTGCTACGCGGCCCTGCGCCAGCACAAGCTGGCCAACCTGGTCACGATGGTCACGCCGGTGGATTTCCACACTGCCGACAACATGCTTTCGCACTGGGCACGGCATGTCGACGTCGACCTGCTGGTGGACACGCTGGGCAACATCCCGGCCGACCTGATGAATGCCAGTTACCTGATGCTCAAACCGTTCCGGCTCAACGTGCAGAAGTACGTCGGTCTGCTCGACATCCTGGACGACAAGGCCGCGCTGGAGGACTTCCTGCGCATGGAAAAGTGGATCTTCGATTCGCCCGATCTCGCCGGCGAAGCCTTTCGCGACTTCATCAAGCAGTTCTACCAGGGCAACGGCCTGATGCACGACGGCGTGCGGATCGGCGAGGAACATGTCGACCTGCGCCAGGTGACGCTGCCGGTGCTCAACATCTACGCCGAACAGGACCATCTTGTCCCGCCGGATGCCTCGCGCGCGATGCGCGGCCGGATTGGCAGCAGTGATTACACCGAAAGCAGCTTCCGTGGCGGCCACATCGGCATCTATGTCTCCGGCCGCGCCCAGCGCGAAGTGCCTGCGACCCTCTCACAGTGGCTGAAGGAACGAACATGACCCACCTCCGCGTGATGACGATGCTGCTCGTGGCGCTGCTGGCGGCCGCCGGTGGCGCCTCGGCCGCGCCCAGCGACACCGCGCGCCGCGAGATCGCCGCGCTGATCGGCGCACTGGACGGCTCGTCCTGCCGCTTCCAGCGCAACGGCAGCTGGCACGACGCCGCAGAAGCGCGCGCGCACCTGCAGCGCAAGTACGACTACCTGCTCAGGAAGGACAAGGTGGATACGGCCGAACAGTTCATCGAACGGGCCGCCAGCCAGAGCAGCATGAGCGGCAAGCCCTACCGGATCGCCTGCCCGGGCCAGCCCGAACAGACCGCGGCGGCGTGGTTCGGTGCGCGCCTGAAGGCCTTGCGCGGACGCTGAGCGCCTGGCGCCGCATGCGCCGCATACACACCGGTCCGCGCTAGCATTTCCCTCATACCGTTGGAGGACCCTGCCATGAACGCCACACCCCGCACGCTCTCGCGCTCGCTCAACGACCGCATGATCGCCGGCGTGATGGGCGGCATCGCGCACCGCTTCGGCTGGAACCCGACGCTGCTGCGGATCGTGTTCGTGGTGGTCTCCCTGGCGTCGGCTGCCTTTCCCGGCATCCTGGTGTACCTCATCCTCTGGCTGCTGATTCCCAACGAGGCCGATTGATCCTGCCGCCATTGGCGCTGCGCGTCCTGCAGGGGCTGGGCGCGCTTTGGACCGCGCCCAACACCCTGATCGGTCTGCTCGGTGGCCTGCTGGGGATGGTGGCGGGCGCGCGTCCGTCGTGGAATGCACGCGACCGCGCGGTCGTGTTCCGTGACTGGCCGTGGGGGCCGGGCGGCGCGATCACCCTGGGCAACGTGATTCTGCACACCGGCCCGGTACTGGACGTGCCGTGCCGCACGTACGCGCATCAGGCGGGCCACTGCACCGAGCCGGTCATCGGTCTGCACGACCATGAGCGCGCACATGTCTATCAGTACATGGTGCTGGGCCCGTTGTACCTGCCGGTGTACCTGCTGTGCGGCGGCGTCAGTGCGCGCAATCCCTTCGAGCGCGCGGCCGATGTGTATGCGATGACCGGGCGCGGCTGGTGGCCGTAATGGCCACGTGTTAGCGATGCGTTAATTTCGTGTAAGCAAAACGTCGGTAACGCGACGTCATCTGCATGCAAACAAACGTTATTAACCTCAATGACGCATCAGTCAGGTTGGGCCCGGTAAGCTGCACGCTGTTGGACATGCACGATGCTTTTTGGAGGAGTACATCACATGGCAATTGTTCTTTATGTCGGTGGTAGCAAGGATGGCGACAAGGGCCTGGTGCCCCACGGCTTCAGCAAATCCCGCGCCGAGACGGCCCAAGGGCCGGAGATCTACACCGAGCGGTTCATGGAACTGCAGGGCGTGGGCCGGGTGCGCGTCATGGCCCTGGAATCCCTGCTGGATGAATCGGTGAAGGTCCGCGCGGCGCAGCACTACCGCTGAGCGCCGACCATCGGCGACAGGTTGGAGGGCGGCTGTCAACGGGTTTCCCCCGCCGCCCTGCGTTGCCACAATCGGGTTTTCCGTAACGTGGCTCCGGCCGGAAGCAATGCCTGACATCAAGCTCGCCCAGCAGATCGCCCAGACCATCGCCGACGAAATCGGCGCCCAGGCTGCCCAGGCGCGTGCCGCCATCGCCCTGTTGGACGAAGGCGCCAGCGTTCCGTTCATCGCCCGCTACCGCAAGGAAGTCACCGGCGGTCTGGACGACACCCAGCTGCGCAACCTGGAGACGCGCCTGACCTACCTGCGTGAACTGGAAGACCGCCGCGCCGCGGTGCTGTCCAGCATCGACGAACAGGGCAAGCTCAGCGACGAATTGCGTCTGGACATCCTGGCCGCGGACACCAAGTCGCGCCTGGAAGACCTGTATCTACCCTACAAGCCCAAACGCCGCACCCGCGCCCAGATCGCGCGCGAGGCCGGGCTGGAACCCCTGGCCGATGGCCTGCTGGCCGATCCTGGCCTGGACCCGCAGGTGTTCGGCGCCACTTTCGTCGATGGCGACAAGGGCGTGGCCGACGTCAAGGCCGCCCTCGAAGGCGCCCGGGCGATCCTGATGGAGCGCTGGGGCGAGGACGCGGCGCTGGTCGGCGAGCTGCGCAACTGGCTCGGCGAGCACGGCGTCATCCGCGCCCGTGTTGCCGAGGGCAAGGAAGAGCAGGGTGCCAAGTACCGGGATTATTTCGAGCACGCCGAGCCGCTGGCGAAGATTCCGTCGCACCGCCTGCTGGCGCTGTTCCGCGCGCGCCGCGAGGAAATTCTGTTCCTGGAGCTGGACCCGGGCAGTGATGCCGAGGCCGGCCACCAGTACGCCGAGGGGCGTGTGGCGCACAACGCCGGCATCCGCGATGCCGGGCGCCCGGGTGACCGCTGGCTGCTTGACGCCTGCCGGCTGACCTGGCGCGCCAAGCTGCACATGCACCTGCTGCTGGACCTGTTCAACCAGGCGCGCGAAAAGGCCGAAGCCGACGCCATCGCGGTGTTCGGCGACAACCTCAAGGATCTGCTGCTGGCCGCCCCGGCGGGCCCGAAGACCGTGCTTGGCCTGGACCCGGGCATCCGTACCGGGTGCAAGATCGCCGTGGTCGATGCCACCGGCAAGCTGGTCGCCACCGACACCATCTACCCGCACGAGCCGCGTCGCCAGTGGGACCAGTCGCTGCACACGATCCGGCAGCTGTGCATCACGCACAACGTGGAGCTGATCGCGATCGGCAACGGCACCGCCAGCCGCGAGACCGACAAGCTGGCCGGCGAGGTCATCAAGGCGCTGGGCGACACCCGGCTGCAGAAGATCGTGGTCAGCGAGGCCGGCGCATCGGTGTACTCGGCCTCGGAACTGGCGGCCAGGGAGTTCCCCGATCTGGACGTGTCGATCCGCGGTGCGGTGTCGATCGCGCGGCGTCTGCAGGACCCGCTGGCCGAGCTGGTGAAGATCGAGCCCAAGGCGATCGGCGTGGGTCAGTACCAGCACGACGTGGACCAGTACCGCCTCGCGCGCGCGCTGGATGCGCGGGTGGAAGACTGCGTCAACGCGGTTGGCGTGGAGGTCAATACGGCCTCGGCCGCACTGCTCTCGCGGGTATCCGGCTTGTCCTCCACCGTGGCCGAGAACATCGTGCGCCACCGTGACGACAACGGTCCGTTCAAGCGCCGCAAGGACCTGCTCAAGGTGCCGCGCCTGGGCGACAAGACCTTTGAACAGTGCGCCGGCTTCCTGCGCATCGCCGACGGCGACCAGCCGCTGGATGCCTCGTCGGTGCACCCGGAAGCCTATCCGGTGGTCGAGCGCATCGTGGCGGCCACCGCGCGCCCGATCAAGGCGCTGATCGGCGACGGCAGCTTCCTGCGCAGTCTGAAGGCCGAGCAGTTCACCGATGCCACCTTCGGTGTGCCGACGGTGCGCGACATCCTCAAGGAGCTGGAGAAGCCCGGCCGCGACCCGCGCCCCGAGTTCAAGGCGGCGCGCTTCGCCGACGGGGTGGAAGAGCTGAAGGACCTCAAGGTCGGCATGATCCTCGAAGGCGTGGTCAGCAACGTGGCCGCGTTCGGCGCGTTCGTGGACATCGGTGTGCATCAGGACGGCCTCATCCACATCTCGGCGCTGTCGGACACCTACGTCAAGGACCCGCGCGACGTGGTCAAGGCCGGCGACATCGTCAAGGTGAAGGTGCTGGAGGTCGACGTGGCCCGCAAGCGGATCGCGCTGACCCGTCGCCTGGACGACACCCCGGCACCGGCCAAGGCCCCGGGCGAGCGCGACGCGCGTCCGGCCGGCGGTGGCCGCCGCGACGGCGGGGGCCCGCGTCCCGGCAGCCGGGGTGGCCCGTCTGGTCCGCGCCCGGGCAGCGGCGCCCCGCCGGCCAACAATGCCCTGGCCGACGCCTTCGCCCGCGCAAAACGCGGCGGCTGAGGGGCTGGGAGCCGGCGGCGGTCGCGGTGCGACCGCCGCCGTTCGCCGCAACGTGACATGGGTACCGGCGGCGAACAGGCCTGTTTTCGTGGGCTGCGCGCCGCCGCCGGGGCGGCGGCGGGC
>NZ_CAMPPN010000051.1:0-5432 GCF_946900935.1 Stenotrophomonas sp. Marseille-Q5258 | reverse complement strand
AAGGCGCTGAGGCCGACTCCAAGGTTCTTTGACAGTATGCGCAGGTATCTTGTGAAGGCGCCTGCAGGAAGGATGATTTGTCCATCTTGCAGACGTTTGATCAAGCAACATATCAATTGTTTTAAAGCAAGCGAAACGTTGCCAGCGGTCAAGCATCTGCAGCTTTAAATTTTTAGTCCTCGGACTATGCGTTTTTAAGTGAAGAGTTTGATCCTGGCTCAGAGTGAACGCTGGCGGTAGGCCTAACACATGCAAGTCGAACGGCAGCACAGTAAGAGCTTGCTCTTATGGGTGGCGAGTGGCGGACGGGTGAGGAATACATCGGAATCTACCTTTTCGTGGGGGATAACGTAGGGAAACTTACGCTAATACCGCATACGACCTTCGGGTGAAAGCAGGGGACCTTCGGGCCTTGCGCGGATAGATGAGCCGATGTCGGATTAGCTAGTTGGCGGGGTAAAGGCCCACCAAGGCGACGATCCGTAGCTGGTCTGAGAGGATGATCAGCCACACTGGAACTGAGACACGGTCCAGACTCCTACGGGAGGCAGCAGTGGGGAATATTGGACAATGGGCGCAAGCCTGATCCAGCCATACCGCGTGGGTGAAGAAGGCCTTCGGGTTGTAAAGCCCTTTTGTTGGGAAAGAAAAGCAATCGGCTAATACCCGGTTGTTCTGACGGTACCCAAAGAATAAGCACCGGCTAACTTCGTGCCAGCAGCCGCGGTAATACGAAGGGTGCAAGCGTTACTCGGAATTACTGGGCGTAAAGCGTGCGTAGGTGGTTGTTTAAGTCTGTTGTGAAAGCCCTGGGCTCAACCTGGGAATTGCAGTGGATACTGGGCGACTAGAGTGTGGTAGAGGGTAGTGGAATTCCCGGTGTAGCAGTGAAATGCGTAGAGATCGGGAGGAACATCCATGGCGAAGGCAGCTACCTGGACCAACACTGACACTGAGGCACGAAAGCGTGGGGAGCAAACAGGATTAGATACCCTGGTAGTCCACGCCCTAAACGATGCGAACTGGATGTTGGGTGCAATTTGGCACGCAGTATCGAAGCTAACGCGTTAAGTTCGCCGCCTGGGGAGTACGGTCGCAAGACTGAAACTCAAAGGAATTGACGGGGGCCCGCACAAGCGGTGGAGTATGTGGTTTAATTCGATGCAACGCGAAGAACCTTACCTGGTCTTGACATGTCGAGAACTTTCCAGAGATGGATTGGTGCCTTCGGGAACTCGAACACAGGTGCTGCATGGCTGTCGTCAGCTCGTGTCGTGAGATGTTGGGTTAAGTCCCGCAACGAGCGCAACCCTTGTCCTTAGTTGCCAGCACGTAATGGTGGGAACTCTAAGGAGACCGCCGGTGACAAACCGGAGGAAGGTGGGGATGACGTCAAGTCATCATGGCCCTTACGACCAGGGCTACACACGTACTACAATGGTAGGGACAGAGGGCTGCAAACCCGCGAGGGCAAGCCAATCCCAGAAACCCTATCTCAGTCCGGATTGGAGTCTGCAACTCGACTCCATGAAGTCGGAATCGCTAGTAATCGCAGATCAGCATTGCTGCGGTGAATACGTTCCCGGGCCTTGTACACACCGCCCGTCACACCATGGGAGTTTGTTGCACCAGAAGCAGGTAGCTTAACCTTCGGGAGGGCGCTTGCCACGGTGTGGCCGATGACTGGGGTGAAGTCGTAACAAGGTAGCCGTATCGGAAGGTGCGGCTGGATCACCTCCTTTTGAGCAAAGGCAACATCGTCCTGTCGGGCGTCTTCACAAAGTACCTGCATTCAGAGTTTCAAATCGGCCAAGCCGGTTTGAAAAGTCCCGTATATGGGGCCTTAGCTCAGCTGGGAGAGCACCTGCTTTGCAAGCAGGGGGTCGTCGGTTCGATCCCGACAGGCTCCACCACACGTTGCGTGTTTATCGACGCAAACGGCAATGAGCTGAACGGACATTGGGTCTGTAGCTCAGGTGGTTAGAGCGCACCCCTGATAAGGGTGAGGTCGGTAGTTCGAGTCTACCCAGACCCACCACTCTGAATGACTAGCGCATACAAAGAATTTATTACGCATCAGCATTGTGGCTGGTACGTGTTCTTTTAAAACTTGTGACGTAGCGAGCGTTTGAGATATCTATCTTGACGTGTCGTGAGGCTAAGGCGGAAGACTTGAATGTCTTCTTATTAATTGAGTCGTTATATTTCGTATCTGGGCTTTGTACCCCCAGGTCATATATATAACCCAAGGCAACTTGCGGTTATATGGTCAAGCGAATAAGCGCACACGGTGGATGCCTTGGCGGTCAGAGGCGATGAAGGACGTGGCAGCCTGCGAAAAGTATCGGGGAGCTGGCAACAAGCTTTGATCCGGTAATGTCCGAATGGGGAAACCCACCCGCTTGCGGGTATCCTGCAGTGAATACATAGCTGCTGGAAGCGAACCTGGTGAACTGAAATATCTAAGTAACCAGAGGAAAAGAAATCAACCGAGATTCCCTGAGTAGCGACGAGCGAACGGGGACTAGCCCTTAAGCTGGAATGGTTCTAGAAAAACAGCCTGGAACGGCTGGCCATAGAAGGTGATAGCCCTGTATTTAAAAGGGCCACTCCAGTGAAGACGAGTAGGGCGGGGCACGTGAAACCCTGTCTGAACATGGGGGGACCATCCTCCAAGGCTAAATACTACTGACCGACCGATAGTGAACCAGTACCGTGAGGGAAAGGCGAAAAGAACCCCGGAGAGGGGAGTGAAATAGATCCTGAAACCGTGTGCGTACAAGCAGTAGGAGCTCGAAAGAGTGACTGCGTACCTTTTGTATAATGGGTCAGCGACTTACTGTTCGTGGCAAGCTTAACCGTATAGGGGAGGCGAAGGGAAACCGAGTCTGATAAGGGCGCATAGTCGCGGGCAGTAGACCCGAAACCGGGTGATCTAGTCATGGCCAGGGTGAAGGTGCCGTAACAGGTACTGGAGGCCCGAACCCACGTCTGTTGCAAAAGACGGGGATGAGCTGTGATTAGGAGTGAAAAGCTAATCGAACCCGGAGATAGCTGGTTCTCCTCGAAAGCTATTTAGGTAGCGCCTCATATGTATCCTCTCGGGGGTAGAGCACTGTTATGGCTAGGGGGTCATCGCGACTTACCAAACCATTGCAAACTCCGAATACCGAGACGGACTGTATGGGAGACACACGGCGGGTGCTAACGTCCGTCGTGAAAAGGGAAACAACCCAGACCCACAGCTAAGGTCCCAAATTCACTGCTAAGTGGAAAACCATGTGGAAAGGCACAGACAGCCAGGAGGTTGGCTTAGAAGCAGCCACCCTTTAAAGAAAGCGTAATAGCTCACTGGTCGAGTCGGTCTGCGGGGAAGATTTAACGGGGCTAAGCAGTGAACCGAAGCTTGGGGTGTGCATATTTATATGTACGCGGTAGAGGAGCGTTCCGTAAGCCGTTGAAGGTGGATTGAGAAGTCTGCTGGAGGTATCGGAAGTGCGAATGCTGACATGAGTAACGATAATGCGGGTGAAAAACCCGCACGCCGAAAGCCCAAGGTTTCCTTGCGCAACGTTAATCGGCGCAGGGTGAGTCGGCCCCTAAGGCGAGGACGAAAGTCGTAGTCGATGGGAAGCAGGTTAATATTCCTGCACCTCGCGTAAGTGCGATGGAGGGACGGAGAAGGTTAGGTGTACCCGGCGTTGGTTGTCCGGGGGAAAGGCGGTAGGTTTGGATCTTTGGCAAATCCGGGATCCTTTAAGACCGAGCACCGAGACGAGTCTTTAAGACGAAGTCACTGATACCACGCTTCCAGGAAAAGCTCCTAAGCTTCAGCTTACGCAGACCGTACCGTAAACCGACACAGGTGGGTAGGATGAGAATTCTCAGGCGCTTGAGAGAACTCGGGTGAAGGAACTAGGCAACATGGCACCGTAACTTCGGGAGAAGGTGCGCCCTTTTTGGTGGCTCATGCGAGCTATAGCTGAAGAGGGCCGCAGTAACCAGGCCGCTGCGACTGTTTATCAAAAACACAGCACTCTGCAAACACGAAAGTGGACGTATAGGGTGTGACGCCTGCCCGGTGCTGGAAGGTTAATTGATGGGGTCAGCCGCAAGGCGAAGCTCTTGATCGAAGCCCCAGTAAACGGCGGCCGTAACTATAACGGTCCTAAGGTAGCGAAATTCCTTGTCGGGTAAGTTCCGACCTGCACGAATGGCGTAACGACAGCGGCGCTGTCTCCACCCGAGACTCAGTGAAATTGAAATCGCTGTGAAGATGCAGCGTTCCCGTGGCAAGACGGAAAGACCCCGTGAACCTTTACTATAGCTTTACACTGAACGTTGAGTTCGTCTGTGTAGGATAGGTGGGAGGCTATGAAACTGTGGCGCTAGCTGCAGTGGAGCCATCCTTGAAATACCACCCTGTCGTGCTTGACGTTCTAACCTGGGCCCATTATCTGGGTCGGGGACCGTGTATGGTGGGTAGTTTGACTGGGGCGGTCTCCTCCTAAAGAGTAACGGAGGAGCTCGAAGGTACGCTCAGCGCGGTCGGACATCGCGCACTGTGTGCAAAGGCATAAGCGTGCTTGACTGCAAGATCGACGGATCAAGCAGGTAGGAAACTAGGACTTAGTGATCCGGTGGTTCTGTATGGAAGGGCCATCGCTCAACGGATAAAAGGTACTCCGGGGATAACAGGCTGATACCGCCCAAGAGTTCATATCGACGGCGGTGTTTGGCACCTCGATGTCGGCTCATCACATCCTGGGGCTGTAGTCGGTCCCAAGGGTATGGCTGTTCGCCATTTAAAGTGGTACGCGAGCTGGGTTCAGAACGTCGTGAGACAGTTCGGTCCCTATCTGCCATGGGCGTTGGAGATTTGAGAGGGGCTGCTCCTAGTACGAGAGGACCGGAGTGGACGAACCTCTGGTGTTCCGGTTGTCACGCCAGTGGCATTGCCGGGTAGCTATGTTCGGAAGCGATAACCGCTGAAAGCATCTAAGCGGGAAGCGCGCCTCAAGATGAGATCTCCCGGGGCACAAGCCCCCTGAAGGAACCATATAGACTATGTGGTTGATAGGTCAGGTGTGTAAGTACAGCAATGTATTGAGCTAACTGATACTAATGATCCGTGTGGCTTGACCATATAACCTCAAGTTGCCTTGGCCGACATGACATGTCGATAGATCCAAGTGCACGCTACGTCACAAGAACTATGAGAGGCAGGCGCCTATATCCGTTGTTTTGGATGGCGACGCTCCAACCGTCTCCCTGGTGAAATTAGCGCTGTGGAACCACCCGATCCCATCCCGAACTCGGAAGTGAAACGCAGCTGCGCCGATGGTAGTGTGGCCTAAGCCATGCGAGAGTAGGTCATCGCCAGGGTTTACACCCCAAAAACCCCGCTGCTCACGCAGCGGGGTTTTTTCTTT
>NZ_CAMPPN010000050.1:0-6352 GCF_946900935.1 Stenotrophomonas sp. Marseille-Q5258 | reverse complement strand
CACAGGTGCGGGCGGGGCGCCAGCGCCCCCCGGCGGCGGGGGGAGAACGCCGCCGCGGCGGTTTTCGCGGGGGGGGGGTTCAGGGGGGTCGGCGCCCCGCGGCGCGGGGGGGGGAGAACCACAGCGCCGTGGCGCGCGACCCCAGGCGGCGGGGGCGGGCGGTGGTCCCCCGGACTGGCCCCGCCCGGGGGGCGGGGGGCGCCGCCCGGGGCCGGGTCGACCGGGGGCGCGGGGCGGCCCGGGCGGCTCCCGCCGGAGCGGGGGGGCCCCCGCCACAAGGCCCTGCTGATCTCCCCGTACTTCGTGCCCGGTGAAGAAGGCACGCAGGGGCTGGGTGCGCTGGTGGCACGCGGCGCGACTGTCGGGGTGGTGACCAACTCGCTGGCGGCCAACGACGTTGCCGCCGTGCACAGCGGCTACATGCACTATCGCGCCCCGTTGCTGCGCAGCGGTGTGCACCTGTACGAGCTGAAATCGCGCGGCCATGCCGACAGCGGCGGCCTGTTCGGCAGCAGCGGTGCCAGCCTGCACACCAAGGCCTTCATGATCGACGACCGGCGCGGGTTCGTCGGCTCGTTCAACCTCGACCCGCGCTCGGCCTACCTCAACACCGAAATGGGCGTGCTGTTCGATGACCCGGTGCTGGCGGCGCAACTGCGCGCCGAGTACCTGCGGCTGGCCAGTCCCACGCAGAGCTACTGGGTGGCGCTGGACGCGCACGGCCAGGTGCGCTGGCTGGACCGCGCCGCACAGCCGCCGCACTGGCTCTACCGCGAACCGGATACCGGCCTGTGGCTGCGCGTCAGTGCGCGTGCCATCAGCTGGCTGCCGCTGGAGTCGCAGTTGTAGCCGCGCTCAGCGCGAGGCCACGCCTGCGTCCGCGCCGGCATCGCCATCCCCGGCATGCACCTCGTCGGCGTCCAGGGTTTCCACGGCGCGCCCGTGGACACGCCGCCAGATCCACTGCAGCGCGTGGGCCGGCGTGCTCTGCAGGTGCTCCAGCAACGCCAGCGCCTGCGCCTGGCCCATGCGTCCGTGCCGGCACAGCAGGCTGGCCGCCGCCGCGGCGCGGGCAAAACCCAGGCTGGTGAGCAGTCCGTCCGGCGCGCCGGCGCCGGCCCGCTCCAGCGCGGCATGCACCGGCGGCGGCAATTCCCACGCTGCAGCGATACGGCTGGCGACCGGCAGGGTCCAGTCATCCAGCAGAGCGGCGGCAAGCGCCCGTGGCGGTACCGCGACACCGTGTCCGGCGCAGGCATCGAGCAGGTGGCGCATCACCAGCGCCGCGCCCAGCCCCTGGGTGAGCCCCAGCCACTGCGCCGCGAAGGCATCTTCATGGCTGACCGTACGCGCGTGGTCGGCGGCCGCGCGCGACGCCAGCAGCGCGTGTTCCCAGATCACCGCATCGAACTGCGGGAACGCGGCGCACTGCAGGTGCATCACCGGCTGGACCAGCACCGCGCTGATGATCTGGCGGATACCCTCGGTGCCCACCAGGGTCACCGCCCGCTGCAGGCTGTCCACCGGCCGGGCCTGCAACCGGTACACCGGGCTGTTGGCGATACGCAGCAGGTTGCCGGTGAGCACCGGGTCCTGGCCGATGATCGCCGCCATCGCCCGCGCCGAGGCCTCGTGGTCGTTGACGGTCTGGATCAACTGCGGCAGGAGCTGTGGCCGCCGCGGCAGGTGGCGGGCCGACCAGTCGCGCGCCGACAGCGCCGCATCCACTGCCGCACGCAATGCCGGCGCGGGCGCGGTGTCACCTGCCGGATCGCCTCCGCGTGGCACCAGTGCCAGGGCATACAGCCCGGCCTGCAGGACCGCCGCCGGGTCCCCGGCGGGCGCCGCCAGCGGAGCCGCCACGCGCAGGTAGGCCCGGGGCGGCCGTGTCTCGGCCGGCCCCCGCTGCAGCGATCCCTGGCGCCTGCGCCAGGCCACCAGCGCCAGCACGGCGGCCACGCCGCCCACGCCCCACGCACCCAGCATCGGCGCCGACGTCAGCATCGAGGTCTCCCGGAAACGCGGTCCCGCACCTGCCTTGTCGCCACTGCGCCCACGTCATCCATCCTGACATTGCCGATACTGCACACCGTAGCCACGGCATCGGCCGCGCCTTCACCAACTTTAACGGCCCGGCCCCGGCGGGGGCTGACACCGCCCTCCGGCGGAATGCACTAGAATGGCGCCGCGCGACCCGTCCACTCGAACCGACGACGTCGCTTTTTTTGTTTTACAACCCAACATTTGCTGGTCCGTTCGCCGCTGTTCGCCACCGTTCGCACCATCGGAGCCACCATGTTATTTGAAACCCTCGAAACCACCGATCACGAACAAGTGGTGTTCTGCCACAACCGCGACGCGGGTCTGAGGGCGATCATCGCCATCCACAACACCACCCTGGGCCCGGCTCTGGGCGGGGTGCGCATGCGGCCGTATGCCAGCACCGACGAGGCGCTCGCCGATGCGCTGCGGCTGAGCCGCACGATGACCTACAAGAACGCGCTGGCCGGGTTGAACGTGGGCGGCGGCAAGGCGGTGATCATCGGCGACCCGAAGGTGGACAAGAGCGAAGTGCTGTTCCGCGCGTTCGGCCGCTACGTCGATTCGCTGGGCGGGCGCTACATCACCGCCGAGGACGTGGGCACCGATGTCAACGACATGGAGAACATCTACCTGGAGAGCGAGTACGTCACCGGCGTGCACCAGGTCCACGGTGGCTCCGGCGATCCGGCCCCGTTCACCGCCTACGGCGCGCTGCAGGCCCTGATGGCCGCCATGCAGCACAAGCTGGGCCATGAGGAAGTCGGCAAGGCCAGCATCGCCGTGCAGGGCCTGGGCCATATCGGCATGGAACTGGTCAAACTGCTGCGCGACCGTGGGGCCAAGCTGTTCGTGACCGATCTGGACAGCAGCCGGGTGGAGCGCGCGGTCACCGAATACGGCGCCGAGGCGGTCAAGCCCGACGACATCTACGACGTCAACGCCGACGTCTTCGCGCCCTGTGCGCTGGAAGGCGCGATCAATCCGCAGACGCTGCCCCGCCTGCGCACGAAGATCGTCTGTGGCACCGCCAACAACCAGCTCGCCAGCCTGGAGATCGGCGATGAGCTGCATGCGCGCGGCATCCTGTATGCGCCCGATTATGCGGTCAACGCCGGCGGCGTGATGAACGTGTCGCTGGAGATCGACGGCTACAACCGCGAGCGCGCCATGCGCCTGATCCGCAGCATCTACCACAACCTCGGCCGCATTTTCGCGCTGTCCGAGCGCGAGGGTATCGCTCCCCAGCGCGCCGCGGACCAGATCGCCGAATCGCGCATCCAGTCGATCGGCAAGCTGAAAATGCCTCTCGGCCGCAGCACGCCGCGACTGGGCACCCTGCGCCGCAACTGACGGCACGGCCCTACCGGAAACGCAGAAGGGCGCGATCGACGATCGCGCCCTTCTTCATTGCTGCCCTGCGGGGTCAGAACGCGGAGGCGTAGCGCAGGGCCACCTGGTGCAGGTCGCCGCGCGGACCAACGCGCTGGTCGTAGCCGAACGACACGCGCGTGTTCCGGCTGAGCCACGACTCCACCGAGACCCCGAACAGCCCCCCGGACCGGGCGGGCTGCAGGCCGGCCAGCGGCGCCCACGCATCCACGCCAACGAAGCTGGCCTGCAGGTCGAGCCCGTGGCTGGCCAGGTGCTGCTGCCATTCGGCGTAGCCGCGCAGCGACCAGTCGCCCCACCACGCCTGCGCACGCACGCCAGCCAGCGCCTGGCTGCGGCTGGCAATGCCGCCCAGCGTGCGCAACCCGAAACCGGCGCCGCCGTTCTCGCTGAAGCGGTCGCTGTCCACCCGTGCGTACTCGGCACCGAGGTACGGCGTGAGCGACAGGGCGGTGCTGCCGAACCGGTAGCCCGATTCCATGCTGGCCGTGCTGAAACTGCCGCCGTAGCGCGCGTTGACCCCGTACTGGCCGGCGCCCAGCAGCAGCTGGCGGTCGATATCGCGGGTGAACCGGCCGGCGCCCACCTGGCCCAGCGCGTAGGCCCGCCCGTGCTGCCAGCCGGCATACAGCTGCGCCTGCGACTGGCGGTCACGCCCCCTGTCATTGCCCCAGTCGCGGGTACTGGCGCTGCGGGTTTCGCCGAAGGCGAAGCCCAGCATGCCGTGACTGCCCAGTGCCGTGTCCTGGCCCATCATCCAGCCCTGGGTCTGGACACCGCTGGCAGCGAAACTGCCCTGCCCCGCCTCGCCCAGCGTGCTGTGCCAGGCGCCGCGCAGGCGTGGTGCGGCCGTCACCGCATCGAAACGCGAGGACAGCGCGCGTCGCTGCATGTCGATGGTGTCGAAGGTCATCGCCGCCGCCAGGCCGTGCGCTTTGCCGGACAGGCTCTCCAGGCTCGCCGACAGCCCGTCGGCGCCCTGCACCTGCTGCAGTTGGCCTGCCGCCGCCGCAAAGCCGCCTGCGGCCGGCCCGCCGCCATCGAGCACTTCGAATGCGGTTTCCACGCGGGCCGCCGCGCCCTGCGCCGCAGCGCCCACGCCCGCCGACGCGGCGGCCGCGCTGACGTTGACCCGGTCGATGTCCAGCCATGCGGTGCGCGCGTCGTAGCCGAAACGGCTTTCCAGCAGGGTGATGCTGGTGTCCTTGCGAAGGCTGTCAAACGCGCCGGTCAGCGACTGGCCCGCCTTGATCAGCTCCTGGCGGCGTCCGTCCTGCGGGACGTAACCGCTCACCGCCCCCATCAGGTACAGCACGCCTCCCTGGAGCTCGACCGTGCCCGTCACGTTCAGCGGTGCGGCGCCCAGCAGCGTCATGTACTGCCCGCCGGCACGCTGCACGTAGTTGCCGTCGATGGTGGCAACGGTGCGCGCCTCGTTCAGCAGCACGCTGCCGCCGCTGTCCACGTTGCCCTTGACCCGCGCGCTGCTGCCCATGAACTGCAGCACCGCGCGCTCGGCGGCATCGGGCTGCGCCACAATGGTCACGTTGGAGGTGATCGACCCGCCGTCGCGCAGCGCCAGCGTGCCGCGTTCGATGCGCGTGTCGCCGGTGTAGGTGCTGATGCCGGACAGGCCCAGCGAACCGTTGCCCTGTTTGACCAGCCCGCCGCTGCCGCTGATGGTGTTGCTCCAGACCGAGTTCAGGCCCAACACGTTGACATCGACCACGGTGTTGCCCCAGTCGAAGCGCGCCGGCCCGTTGACCGCCTTGGCGACGTTGAGCAGGCCATAGCCGAAAGTGCTGTCCACGCCGGGCGCGCCAAGATCGGTGGCGGTGCCAAGCAGGGTCTGGCGGACCAGGTCGTTGGTGAAGTACGGATACTTCTCCCACACCAGCGCGGCGGCGCCGGACACCAGCGGTGCGGCATAGGACGTGCCCGAGCCCCACAGGTAGCTCGGCGTGCCACCGGTGTTCTGCGGGTCCACGTACACCACGGTACCGGGCGCGGCCAGGCAGTAGGCGGCCGCCACGCCGCACGCGTTGGCATAGGACGCCAGTTTGGACGGATCGGCCGAATCCACCGCGGTCACGGTCAGCCAGCCGCGCTCCAGGTCAGCGGCCGGGCGCGTGCCGTTCGGACCGGCCTGGCTTGGCAGGGCAGCCATGCTGGAGGGGTTGGGGCGGCTCTCGTTGCCGCTGGCGAACACCACCAGCCCGTTGTTCGCCATCACGAAGGGACGGTACTCGTTGGCGATCGGCGCGGTCGCGGCCGGGTTGGTCCAGTACAGCCCGCCCCAGGAGTTGTTCATGATCTTCACGCCGTCGGCGATCAGATCCTGGTGCATGGGCGCGAAACCGAGCGCACCGCTGACTTCATTGCCGCTGCCGCTGCCGTCATCGGTGGGGCGCCGGTCGGCGATGATCCGCGCCGAGATCACCAGCGCTTCCGGCGCGATGCCGCCCGGCCAGGCGCCGACGGCGCGGCCCGCCGCCAGCGAAGCCACCGTCGTGCCGTGGCCGACCACATCGTCCACGTTGAGATTGTTGACGCGCGGGTCGATGTAGGCGCGGCTGGACACCACCCGCCCCGACAGGGCGGGATGGGCGCGGTTGACGCCAGAATCGACCACGCCGATGCGCACGCCCTTGCCGGTCAGGCCCTGCACGTTGCGGCCATTGACGATGGTCAGGTGCGCATCGATCGCCGGCTGCACCGGCGGATTGGTCGGCGGCGTCACCGGCGGTGTGACCGGCGGGGGGAACCGGGGGGGGGACGGGGGGCGGGTCCCCCCCCCCCGTCTCTTTTAAACAACTTCCAGGCCCCCAGAAAAGCCGAAAAATCCGATTTCGGCCTTTTCTTTGAAAAAAAAAAAAAAAAACTATAGACAGCCGCTAATTACACTTATTTTGTCTTTAAG
>NZ_CAMPPN010000049.1:0-7033 GCF_946900935.1 Stenotrophomonas sp. Marseille-Q5258 | reverse complement strand
GACGATACCGCACTGACGTGGCTGCGCCACGCCGCCCAGCTCGCGCCCGAGAGCGAACGCGCCGGCTGGCTGATCGGCATCGCACAGCGCCAGCGCGGCCAGGATGCCGACGCTGCCGCCACCTGGGCATCCCTCCTCTCGCCCCCCGCCCCCGCCGCGCTGCCCGCCGCCGCCACCACCACCGCCGTACTCCTGGCGCGGGGCCTGCTGGCGCTGCGGACGCTCGCCGCCGGCGTAGTTGCCACCGCCGCCACCGCCACCGCCGCCTTCACCACGGCCGCCCAGCATCTGCATTTCATCGGCGATGATGTCGGTGGAGTACTTCTCCACGCCGTCCTGGCCGGTGTACTTGTCGTAACGCAGGCTGCCTTCGACGTAGACCGAGCTGCCCTTGCGCAGGTATTCACCGGCGATTTCGCCGAGCTTGCCGAAGAACACCACGCGATGCCATTCGGTACGCTCCTGCTGGTTGCCGTCCTTGTCCTTGCGGACGCTGGTGGTCGCCAGGCTGATGCGGGTGATCGCCATGCCGCCTTGGGTGTACTTCACGTCCGGGTCGTTGCCGAGGTTGCCGACCAGGATGACTTTGTTGATGCCGCGCGCCATAGGGTTGCTCTTCCGTTGTCCGAGGGCAGACCGCAGTCATACCACAGCCCGGACGGGGTGCGGATGCGCGGGGCCGCCCAAGGGAAATTTGGGGGGTGACAGAATGCCCCATCTTACCATTGCCACCACGCCCGACCCTGTGGGAATTCCGGTGGGAAGCGGCCAGAAACCTCCCAATGGCCTGTGCGGCAAGGGCCACGGCGGTTCAGGCTGGCGCCGCCGGCCCCTGCCCTGCCGGCCTGTCCGGCCAGGGCTGGCGGGCGGCCGGGGCAGGCCAGGACCGGTCGCACATGGCATCATGCAGGTCGTCGTTCCCGCCGTACCCCGCAATGACCATCCGAGGCAAAGCCACTTCCCTGGACATCGCCCACCTGGCCGGGGTGTCGCAGCCGACCGTGTCGCGCGCCCTGCGCGGCAGCCCGATGGTCAACCCGGAAACCCGCGAGCGTATCCTGCGCATCGCCCGGGAGCTGAACTACAAGGTCGACAAGAACGCCTCCAGCCTGCGCCTGCGCAATGCCGGCACGCTGGCGCTGCTGCTCTTCGAGGACCCCACCAACGACGACTCGCTGATCAACCCGTTCTTCCACGCCATGCTCGGCTCGATCACCCGCGCCTGCGCGCTGCGTGGCTACGACCTGCTGGTGTCGTTCCAGCAGCTGTCCACCGACTGGCAGGCCGATTACGAAGACAGCAACAAGGCCGACGGCATCATCCTCCTCGGCTACGGCGAC
Source organism: Stenotrophomonas sp. Marseille-Q5258 (assembly GCF_946900935.1). Taxonomy (NCBI): domain Bacteria; kingdom Pseudomonadati; phylum Pseudomonadota; class Gammaproteobacteria; order Lysobacterales; family Lysobacteraceae; genus Stenotrophomonas; species Stenotrophomonas sp. Marseille-Q5258. The sequence continues at coordinate 5,693 of NZ_CAMPPN010000049.1, read as the reverse complement.
TACCACGAGTCGCGCGAGCGCCTGCAGCGGCTGGTCGAGCAAGGCACCCACTTCGTGCGCTGGGGTGCCGCCCTGCCCGACCAGCCCGGGCTGTCGATCGGCAGCGACAACTTCCAGGGCGGCTTCGACATCACCGCCCACCTGCTCGACCAGGGCTGCCGGCGCATCGCCTTCATCGGCCATGCCTCCAGCCACTACCCGGAGTTCGAGGAACGTTATCGCGGCCACGTGGCGGCGATGGCCGCGCGCGGGGTGGCTGCCGAGCCGGCGCTGCAGCATGACGCGATCACCACCGAGCAGGACGGCTTCGATGCGTGCCAGGCACTGCTGGCGCGCGGCGAAGCGCTGGACGGGATCTTCGCCGCCAGCGACCTGATCGCCATCGGAGCGATGCGCGCCCTGCGCGAGCACGGCCTGCGCGTGCCGCAGGACGTGGCGCTGGCCGGGTTCGACGATATTCCGCTGGCTGCGTCGGTCTCGCCCACGCTCACCACCGTGCAGCAGGACACCAAGCAGGCCGGCCAGCTGCTGGTGGAGAAGCTGCTGGCGCTGATCAACGGCGAGGCGGTGGACGGCCAGACCATCGCGGTGAAGCAGGTGCTGCGGGAGTCATCGCGGCGCGGCTGAGGCGGGCCCGGCGGCGGCCATGACTTACGGCGGATGCAGCGCCGCCCGTTTCCCCGGATAAGTCGATCTTCAACACAGGGAAAGGTGTCCGCCCCCATGCTGCAGATCCGCTCGCTGTCCAAGACCTACGCCAATGGCGTGCACGCGCTCGACGCGGTCACCCTGGATATTCCCCGTGGCATGTTCGGGCTGCTCGGCCCCAACGGCGCCGGCAAGTCCTCGCTGATGCGGACCCTGTCCACCCTGCAGGAAGCCGACAGCGGCAGCGTAACGCTGGAAATCCCCGGCGAGGCCCCCATCGACGTGCTGCGCGACAAGGATGCCGTGCGCCGCCGGCTGGGCTATCTGCCGCAGGATTTCGGCGTATACCCCAAGGTCAGCGCGCTGGATCTGCTGGAGCACTTCGCCGTGCTCAAGGGCATCACCCACAAGGGCCAGCGCCGCGAGGTGGTGGACGGCCTGCTGCAGCAGGTGAACCTGTGGGACGCGCGCAAGCGCAAGCTGGGCACCTACTCCGGCGGCATGCGCCAGCGCTTCGGTATCGCCCAGGCGCTGCTCGGCGACCCGCGCCTGGTGATCGTCGATGAGCCCACCGCCGGCCTGGACCCGGAAGAGCGCAACCGCTTCCTCAACCTGCTGGCGGCCATCGGCGAGAACGTAGCGGTGATCCTGTCCACCCACATCGTGGAGGACGTGACCGACCTGTGCCCGACGATGGCGATCATGAACAAGGGCCAGGTGCTGCTGACCGGCAAACCCAGCGATGCGATCGATGCCCTGCAGCACCAGGTGTGGCGCAAGCAGGTCGATCCGTCCGCGCTGGCCGGTTACGAGGCCAACCATGTGGTGCTGTCCACGCGCCTGGTCGGGGGCCGGCCGGTGATCCATGTGCACAGTGCCAGCGATCCGGGCGATGGATTCCAGGCGGTCGCGCCCGATCTCGAGGATGTGTATTTCCAGCGACTGCGCCTGCAGTCGCGGGCCGCCTGACCGGAGCGCGCCCATGATCACAGCCTTCTTCCGCTTCGAGCTGCGCGAGCAGCTCCGTTCCCCCCTGCTGTGGCTGCTCTCGGCGCTGTTCGCGGCGCTGGCCTTTGCCGCGGCGTCCTCCGATGCGGTGCAGATCGGCGGGGGCATCGGCAATGTCCACAGCAACGCCCCGACGGTGATCGCCACCTTCATGGGCGGTTTCACCATGCTGGGAATGCTGGTGTCCACCCTGTTCGTGAGCAACGCGCTGCTGCGCGATTTCGACCTGGGCACCGCCGAACTGATCTTCGCCAGCCCGATCAAGCGCCGCGACTACCTCACCGGCCGCATCCTGGCGGCGCTGTTCGCCGGACTGCTGTTCTACCTGGTCATCGCGCTGGGCATGTTCCTGGCCCCCTTCATGCCCTGGGTGGACCCGGAGCGGATGGGCGCAGTCTCGCTGCGCGCGTATGCGTGGACCTTCGCCGTCGTCGTCATTCCCAACCTGATCTTCACCACGGCGCTGCTGTCGCTGCTGGCTGCACTGACCCGCTCGATCCTGTGGGTCTACATCGGCCTGATCGGCTACTTCGTGCTGTATGGGGTGAGCGCCTCGCTGCTGCGCGACATCGACAACACCTGGGTCGCCACCCTGTCCGAGCCGCTGGGCATGCGTGCGCTGTCGCGGACGATCCGCTACTGGGCCGCGGAACAACGCAACACCCAGCTGCCTGAACTGGCGGGCTATCTGCTGGCCAACCGCGCCGTGTGGCTGGCGGCCGCACTGGCGATGTTCGCCGCGACCTTCGCCCTGTTCCGCACCGAGCGCAGCGGCAGCGGCCGCCGTCGCTGGGGCCGCAAGGTGGCGCCGCCGGTTGCGTCGGGCGTGCGCCCGGCCGATGTGGTGGTGCCGCGCATCCACCCGACCTTCGGCGCGGCCACCGGCTGGCGCCAGTTCCTGCGCCAGGTCCGTTTCGATACCGCCGGGGTGCTGCGCAGCGTGCCGTTCCTGGTGCTGCTGGTGCTGGGCATGGCCAACTTCATCCCCAACGCGATGTCCCAGCAGTCGCTGTATGGCACGCCGATCTACCCGGTCACCGCCGAGATGCTCGGGTCACTGCAGGGCGCCTACAGCTGGCTGCTGGTGATCATCGTGCTGTTCTACGCCGGGGAACTGGTGTGGAAGGAGCGCGGCGCGCGCCTCAACGAGGTCAACGACGCCATGCCGGTGCCCAACTGGGTACCGCTGCTGGCCAAGTTCACCGTGCTGGTGGCTGTGATCGTCTGCTTCCAGGCCATCGGCGCGGTGGTGTCGATGCTGATCCAGCTGGCGCAGGGCTATACGCGGCTGGAACCGCTGCTGTACCTGCAGACCCTGGCGCTGGACGCGGTGTTCTACGTGCTGATGGGCGGCATGGCGCTGGTGCTGCAGGTACTGACCAACAACAAGTTCATCGGCTATGCGCTGCTGATCGTAGTGATGATCGGCCAGATCGCGCTGGGCCTGCTGGACTACACCCAGAACCTGTACAACTTCGGCGCCTGGCCGAACGCGCCCTATTCGGACATGAACGGCTTCGGCCACTTCCTGGCCGGACAACTGGCCTTCCAGGGCTATTGGGCGCTGCTGCTGGCGGCGCTGCTGTGCCTGGCCTCGGCCTTCTGGGTGCGTGGCGTCGGCATGGGCCTGCGCCAGCGGCTGGCACTGGCCGGCCGCCGTCTGCGCGGCCCCGCCGGTGCGGGGATGGCAACGGCCCTGCTCGCCTTCGTGGCGGTCGGTGGGTGGCTGTATTGGAGCACCAACATCCGCAACCCGTTCATGTCGCCCGACCAGGAACGCGACCTGCAGGTACGCTACGAACGCGAACTGTCCAAATACCGCAACCTGCCGCAGCCGCGCATCGTCGCGGTGGACAACCGGGTCGACCTGCATCCGGAAACCCAGACCCTCACCATCGACGCGGACTGGACGGTGCGCAACACCCACGCCACACCGATCACCGATGTGCATGTGGGCATGAGCGATGACCGCCAGCTGGTCGCGGTGGACCTGGGCGGGCAGACCCTGGGCTTCCACGATGTGGATCTGGGCTACCGCATCTACCGGCTGAGCACGCCCCTGCAGCCAGGCGAGGAACGACGCTTCCGGTTCCGCGTGGAGCAGCGCCCCAAGGGCATCACCGCCGGGCAGGCTCCGACCAACGTGGTGGACAACGGCAGCTTCTTCAACAGCGAGATGCTGCCTCAGTTCGGCTACAACGAGCGCGTGCAGCTCACCGACCGCAACGAACGGCGCAAGCGCGGGCTGGGCGAACCGACCCGCATGCCCAAGCTGGAAGACGAGGCCGCGCGCGCGAACACGTACATCACCGACGACGCCGACTGGCTGCAGTTCCGCACGACCATCTGCACCGCGCCGGACCAGATCGCACTGGCGCCCGGCTATCTGCAGGAGGAGACCACGGTGGATGGGCGGCGTTGCTTCCGCTACGCAATGGACCGGCCGATGCTCAACTTCTACGCGTACCTGTCGGCACGCTGGGAGGTCAAGCGGGGCCGCTACAGGGACATTCCGATCGAGGTCTATTACGACCCGCGCCATGCCTACAACGTGGACCGCATGATCGAGGCGGTACAGAAGTCGATGGCCTACTACGAGGCCAACTTCACTCCGTACCAGCACCGCCAGGTACGCATCATCGAGTTCCCCGGTTACCAGAGTTTTGCGCAGTCCTTTGCCAACACCATCCCCTATTCCGAGTCGATCGGCTTCATTGCCGACCTGCGCGACCCGGACGATGTGGACTACGTGTTCTACGTGACCGCCCATGAGATCGCACATCAATGGTGGGCGCACCAGGTGATCGGCGCCAACGTGCAGGGCGCCACGGTGCTGTCCGAGTCGCTGTCGCAGTACTCGGCATTGATGGTGATGGAGAAGGAGTACGGTCGCCAGCACATGCGCCAGTTCCTGAAGACCGAGCTGGACCGCTACCTGTCCGGCCGCGGCGGTGAACGCATCGAGGAGCTGCCGCTGGAGCGGGTGGAAAACCAGCAGTACATCCACTACCAGAAGGGCTCGCTGGTGTTCTACCGCCTGCGCGAGGAGATCGGCGAGGAGGCCTTGAACCGTGCGCTCAAGCGTTTCCTGCAGGACAAGGGCTTCCAGCAGCCGCCGTACACCACCTCGCGCGAGCTGCTGGGCTACATCCGTGCCGAAACCCCGGCCGATCGCCAGCAGCTGGTCACCGACCTGTTCGAGAAGATCAGCTTCTACGACAACCGGTTGCTGTCGGCCACCGCGCGCAAGCGTCCGGATGGACGCTACGACGTCACCCTGGCGCTGCACGCCGAGAAGCGGTACGCCGACGGCAGGGGCAAGGAGACGGCCGGGAACATGGACGACTGGATCGAGGTCGGTGTGTTCGCCAACGCCCCGTCGGGCAAGGAACGCGACCAGAAGGTACTGTACCTGCAGCGGCACCACATCACCGACGCTACGCCGACCCTGACCGTCACCGTGGACCAGAAACCCGACGAAGCCGGCTTCGACCCGTACAACAAGCTGATCGACCGCGTCAGCAACGACAACCGTCGCAACGTCACCCCGTAGCGCCGGGCTCTGCCCGGCAACCACACACACCGGCAACACCCGTAGTGCCGGGCTCTGCCCGGCAACCACGTACAGCACGAACGGAACGGGGACGGCCGACCCACGGTCGGCGTTCCCTGTGCGTCAGCCGAAATCCTTCAGGATTTCGCCGATGCCCTGCGGCGACAGTTCGAAGCCCAGCGCGGTGCCCGGGTTGACGACCACGCCGTAGCCACCGGGCACGCGGCGCAGGACCTCGATCATCAGCATGCGGATCGTGTGCGGCGCCTGCTGGTTGTGGACCCCCACGCGCGACGGATCGGTGAACACCGCCACGTGCAGGACGCCCTGCTTGTCGAACAGCAGGGGATCGAAGCCGCTGCCGTCCGGGGTAACCAGGCTGCCGGTCTGCAGCACCACCTCGGCGGCCACGAAGGCACGTCTAAAGCTGCCGACTAACCTCCGGTTTCTTTACCGAGGGAAACGATACCGCTGATTACAGCCA
>NZ_CAMPPN010000048.1:0-10532 GCF_946900935.1 Stenotrophomonas sp. Marseille-Q5258 | reverse complement strand
CGAAAGCCGGCTGACGACGGTCCCGTGGCGATGTCGATCAGTTCGACACCCCGCGCACGCGCCATCCCCGCCAGATCCACGGCGTCGGGAAGCTCGCGACCCGGCGTGAAGAAATGGAAGAAGGTCAGCTGCGCGCCTACGAGTACGACGTGGTGGTGCTGGACCTGATGTTGCCGCTGCTCGATGGAGTGGCCGTGCTGCGCGAGTACCGCGCCGGCGGCGGTGCCGCGCCGGTGCTGGTGCTGTCGGCGCGCGACCAGGTCGGCGACCGGGTGCAGGCGCTCGATGCCGGCGCCGACGACTACCTGGTCAAGCCGTTCGCGCTGGACGAGCTGCTGGCGCGGGTACGCGCGCTGCTGCGGCGTCCGGCGCAGCCGCCCGAGCCGGTGCTGCGGCATGGCGCGCTGGCGGTGGATACGCGTGCGCGCAGCGCCCGCTGGCAGCAGCACGACCTGGGCCTGACGCCGAAGGAATACGGCTTGCTGGAGCTGCTGCTGCGCCAGCGCGGGCGGACGCTGGCGCGCGCGCAGATCTTCGAACACCTGTACGACAGCCGCAGCGAGGCTTCGGACAAGGTGGTCGAGGTGATCGTCAGCACGCTGCGCGCCAAGCTGGCGCGACATGGCGCCGAAGCGCTGATCCAGACCCGGCGCGGATTCGGCTATGTGTTCCCGTAACCCGGCGCGGACGCGATGAACGCACCGGCGCCGGATATGCAGGCATCGCCGCCGTGGTCGCTGCGCCGGCGGCTGGCGTTGGGCCTGACGCTGACCGTCGGTGGCGTGCTCGCCGCGATGTTCCTGGCGCTGGACTACTGGATCGACCACGAGATCTACCAGCGCATGGACCACGCACTGCTCGAACGCGTGCGCACGGTCAGCAATACCCTGCAGGAACGCGACCTGGCCCAGCTCGAACGGCTGATGCCCGAATATGATCCGGACGGGCACACCGAATTCTTCACCGTCTACGACCACCGCGGCCATGCGCTGCTGCACTCGTCCAGCAGCGGCGGCATGGTCCTGCCGGTCGGCCCGCAACGGCTGGGCACGCCGCGCTACTACGACGTGACCCTGCCCGACGGCCATGCCGGCCGCGCGCTGGCTTCGCGCCTGCCCGGGGTGGCGCCGGAGCACGCGCCGCGGCTGCTGGTGGTGGCCACCGAGCGCGAGGGCTGGGACCGTACCGAGCGGCGCATCCACTTCACCCTGCTGGGCGGGGTGGCGCTGGCGCTGGTGCTGGTGGTCGTGCTGGGGCTGCTGGTGGTGCAGCGCGCGTTCGCGGTGCTGCGCCGTGCCGGCAGCCATGTCGCCGCGGTCGATGTGCAGACGCCGCCGCGGCCGATCGGTGCGGATTTCCCGGTCGAGCTGAAGCCATTCGCCTCCGCGTTCGATACCGGGCTGCGCCGCCTCTACGAATCGGCCGCGCGCGAACGCCGCTTTGCCCGCGATGCGGCGCACGAACTGCGCACGCCGCTGGCCGAGATCCGCGTGACCGCCGAGAGCGCGCTGGCCGGCGCGGATCCTGCACAGGCACGGCACGGGCTGCAGGCCGCGATCGAGGCCTGCGCGCGGATGCAGCGCAGCGTCGATACGCTGCTGCTGCTGTCGCGGCTGGAGTCCGGGCTGGAGGGGCCTTCGCCGGATCCGCTCGACCTGGCGGTGCTGGTCGCCGATACGGCGATGGCGTTGCGCACGGCGGCGGCGCAGCGGCGCATCGACCTGCGCACGACGCTGCCGGAAGCGGCCTGGGTGCGCAGCGATTTCGGCATCGTCGAGCGGATCGTCTCCAACCTGCTGCGCAACGCCATCGACTACGCCCCCGAAGGCGGCGAGGTCCAGTGCCGGCTGCAGCGCGGCGACGGCGAATGGTGGCTGACCGTCGCCAATGCCGCACCCGAACTGGAGCAGGACGACCTGCTCCAGTTCGGTCGCCGTTTCTGGCGCAAGCAGTCCGAGGGCGGCACCGCCCACCATGCCGGCCTGGGCCTGGCGCTGACCTTCGGGCTGGCGGAAGTCCTGCCGCTGCCGCTGCGATTCAGTCTCGACGCGGGCCGGCTGTCGGCGCGGCTCGGGCCCTGGCCTACGCTGTAGCCGGCAGGAACGGCTATGTCGCTGCCGGAAAAGCACTGCGGCATCACGGGATCTTCACCCGTCATGCCTGCTGAGTTGGCGTGGCTGGGAGGCATCGAGTATGGCGCGGGGTCCGTGGATCCACGTCGTCAATGGAGAAAGCATCATGCGCATAGTCAGGGTCCTGGTTGTTCCGGTGGTTGTCGTGTTGGTGCTGGCTTACGGGGGGACCGTGGCTTACTTGGCCCATTTCGACCGCAGTCTCGCGCCCACGTTGCTGGCTGGCCCCTGCTGGTCCGCCGTGGTGGCGCGCCTGGGGTCGCGTTGCTTCGGTCGCCGCAGGCGATGTGATGGTGCCTTGCACCAAAGCTTGACCAAAGCTTCATCGGATATCCTGTCCCGATCTGGACCGCGACAGGAACCGTTGCCGATGTGCCTTCTCCTTTCCTTCTGTGTCGATGCGCGCAGTGTTGATGCGCGTGCGGCTGCCGTGCCTGGCGTCCGCGCCGATGCGTTTGCAGTTGTTCCTGCCGGAGCCGGCCGATGAGCCCGGCCCGGTGGCCGGCCTTCGCCGCTCGCCGCCGCCTGCCGTGGCTGGCCGGCGCGGCGCTGCTGCTGATCGCGCTGGCATGGTGGCTGTGGCCGTCCACGCCGAGCGAGGCTCCCGCCGAAGCGGCGCCGAAGCTGGCCGCCGACGGCAGCCTGGAGCTGACCGACAGCCAGCTCCGCGCCCAAGGCATCGCCAGCGAGGCGGTGACCGCCGCGACCACGCTGCCGCTGCCGGGTCTGCCGGCCCAGGCCGCCGCGCCGCTGGACGCCAGCGCGCAGGTGGTCGTGCCCTACGCCGGCGTGGTCACCCGGATCCTGGTGGACGAGGGCGCGCGGGTGGCCAAGGGCCAGCCGCTGGCGCGCATCCAGAGCCGCGAGCTGCTGCTGGCGCAGGCCGACCTGGCGCGCGCCAGCAGCGAAGCCACCGCCGCCTCGCTGCAGGCGCGGCGTGATCGCGAGCTGTTGAGCGAGGGCATCATCGCCGCCGCGCGCGACGAGCAGAGCCGTGCCCGCGCCGCCGCCGCGGCAGGCGCACTGCGCCAGGCCAGCGGCGCGCTGTCGCAACTGCGCCCGGTGTCCGCCGGCCAGCCCGGCGAATACGAACTGCTGGCGCCGATGGCCGGCCAGGTGCTGCGCCGGATGATCCAGCCGGGGCAGGCGCTGGCGGCCCTGGACGAGGCCTTCAGCGTGGCCGAACCCGGCCCGCTCGACATCCGCTTCATCGCCCCGGTGCGGGTGCGGGCGACGCTGGCGCCGGGACAGGCGGTGCTGCTGCCCGATGGCGCGGTCGCCCGGGTGGTGGCCATCGGCGCCGACACCGACCCGGCCAGCCAGAGCCTGCGGGTGCGCGCGCAGGTGGCCGCCGATGCCGGCCTGGTCGCCGGCCAGCAGTTCGGCGTGACCCTGCAATTGCCGGCACCGCCCGGCAGCCTGGCGGTGCCGACGCCGGCGCTGTTGCCGGCCGGCGATGGCCACGTGCTGTACCGGATCGATGGCCGCCGGGTGCGGGTAGTGCCGGTGCAGGCACTGCTCGGCGGCGACGCCAATACCAGCATCGTCAGCGCCGCCGGCCTTGCGCCCGGCGTGCGCGTGGTCACCCGCGGCACGGTGATGCTGAAGTCGCTGATTCCCGTGCAAGCCGCCGCGCCCGCCGATGCCGGCGCGGACCCGGCTGCCGCGACCCGGGCGGAGTAGGCCATGCTCGCGCGTCTGATCGAATTCTCGCTGCGCCAGCGCGTGCTGGTGCTGCTGGCCGCGGTGGCGCTGGCCGGGGCCGGCGTGGCCGCGTTCCTGCATCTGCCCATCGATGCCTATCCGGACATTTCGCCGACCCAGGTCAAGTTGATCCTGAAGGCGCCGGGGATGACCCCTGAGGAAGTGGAGTCGCGGGTCATCACCCCGCTGGAGATGGAACTGCTGGGCGTGCCGCAGGGGGTGATGCTGCGCTCCACCGCCAAGTACGCCATCGCCGACCTCACCCTGGATTTCGCCGAAGGCACCGACATCTACTGGGCGCGGCAGCAGGTGGCCGAGCGCTACGGCAACGTCGCCGCGAACCTGCCGTCGGACGTCAACGGCGGCCTGGCGCCGATCTCCACGCCGCTGTCGGACGTGTACATGTTCACCATCGAGGGCGGCGGCCTGACCCTGGCCGAGCGCCGCAGCCTGCTGGACTGGACCCTGCGCCCTGCGCTGCGCACCCTGCCCGGGGTGGCCGACGTCAACGTGCTGGGCGGGCAGGCGCGCAGTTTCGTGGTGGTGCCCGACCGTGCGCGGCTTTCTGCCGCCGGCCTGCATTTCCGCGACATCGTCGATGCCATCGGCCGCAACAACCGCAACGATGGCGCCGGCCGCCTCGATGCCGGCGAGGAAACCCTGATCGTCCGTGCCGAGGGTGCGATCCACACACTCGACGACCTCGCCGCCATCGTCATCCGTCCCGGCGCCGCGCCGGTGCGCGTCGGCGACGTCGCCCAGGTGCGTACCGACGCGCTGACCCGCTATGGCGCGGTGACCCGCGACGGCGCCGGCGAGGCGGTGGAAGGCATCGTGGTGGCGCTGCGCGGCGCCGATGCCTCCACCCTGGTGACCGCGATCCGCGCGCGCCTGGCCGAGCTGGCGCCAAGCCTGCCGCCGGGGGTGAAGATCGTGCCGTTCTACGACCGCAGCACGCTGATCACCCGCGCGGTCAGCACCGTCGAGCACGCGCTGCTGGAGGCCACGGTGCTGGTGGTGATCCTGCTGCTGCTGTTCCTGGGCGACCTGCGCGCGGCGCTGGTGGTGGCGCTGATGCTGCCGTTCGCCGCACTGTCCACCTTCCTGCTGATGCGCATCACCGGCATGAGCGCCAACCTGATGAGCCTGGGCGGGCTGGCCATCGCCATCGGCATGCTGGTCGATGCGGCGGTGGTGGTGGTGGAGAACGCGGTCAGCCGGCTGGCGCCGGACGCGCCCGGCGCACACCTGCCGCGGCTGCACCGGGTGTTCGCCGCCGCGCGCGAGGTGGCCACGCCGGTGGCCGCCGGCATCCTCATCATCTGCCTGACCTTCATGCCGCTGCTGACGCTGCAGGGGCTGGAAGGCAAGCTGTTCGCGCCGGTCGCGCTGACCATCGTGTTCGCGCTGGGCGCCTCACTGCTGCTGTCGCTGACCCTGGTGCCGGTGCTGGCCTCGCTGCTGCTGAAGGAGCGCGCGCATGCCGAGCCGTGGCTGATGCGCCAGATCGACCGCCTCTACCGCCCGCTGCTGGAAGGCGCGCTGGCGCATCCGGGCCGCGCCGTCGCCGCCGCGGCGGTGGCGCTGCTGCTGGGCGTGGGCGCGTACCTGGGCACCGGCAAGGCGTTCATGCCGACCATGGACGAGGGCGACATCCTGCTGCAATTGCAGAAGCCGCCGTCGATCGGCCTGCAGCGCTCGCTGCAGATCGACGCGGCGGTGGAGAAGGCGATCCTGGCGCGGGTGCCGGAAGTGCGCCACGCCGTTGCCCGCGCCGGTTCGGACGAACTGGGCCTGGACCCGATGGGCCTCAACGAGACCGACTTGTTCATGCAGCTGGCGCCGCGCGACCAGTGGCGGGTGGCCGACAAGGATTGGCTGACCGGGCAGATCCGCCAGGTGATGGCCGATTTCCCCGGCGTCGATTACGGCTTCACCCAGCCGATCGAGATGCGCGTGTCGGAGATGCTGACCGGCAGTCGCGGCGACGTGGCGATCAAGGTGTTCGGCGCCGACCTGGACACGCTGGGCGAACTGGCCCAGCGCATCGCCGCGACCATCGAGAAGGTGCCTGGCGCGCAGGACGTGCTGACCCAGGCCACCGACGGGGTGGAATACCTGCAGGTCAAGGTCGATGCGCAGGCCGCCGGCCGCGCCGGGCTGGCGGTCACCGACGTGCAGGACGAGCTGCGCGCGCAACTGGAAGGCGTGCCCGCCGGCATCGTCATCGAGCCGGACCGGCGCACGCCGATCCTGGTGCGCGGCGATGCTCAGGTGCGCGCCTCGGCCGGGCGCTTCGAGGCGCTGAGCCTGGCGCGCGGCGACGCCGGGCAGATCCCGCTGACCGCGCTGGCCACGGTGACGCCGACCTCCGGGCCGGTGCAGGTGCGGCGCGAGAACGGCTCGCGCTTCTCGCTGATCCAGTCCAACGTGGCCGGGCGCGATCTGGTCGGCTTCGTCGAGGAAGCGCGCGCGGCGGTGGCCCGCGAGGTACCGCTGCCGCCGGGCTACCGGCTGGTCTGGGGCGGCCAGTTCGAGAACCAGCAGCGCGCCGCCGCGCGCCTGGGGCTGGTGGTGCCGGTGGCGCTGGGGCTGATCTTCGTGGTGCTGTTCATGACTTTCGGTTCGGTGCGGCAGGCGTTGCTGATCCTGGGCAACGTGCCGTTTGCCATGGTCGGCGGCATCGTCGCGCTGTGGCTGTCCGGGCAGTACCTGTCGGTGCCGGCTTCGGTGGGCTTCATCGCGCTGCTCGGCATCGCCGTGCTCAACGGCCTGGTGCTGGTGTCCTACTTCAACCACCTGCACGCGCTGGGCCACCCGATCGAGCACGTAGTGCGCGAAGGCGCCTGGCGCCGGCTGCGCCCGGTGCTGATGACCGCCACCATCACCGCCTTCGGCCTGGTGCCGCTGCTGCTGGCCACCGGCCCGGGCTCGGAAATCCAGCGTCCGCTGGCGATCGTGGTGATCGGCGGGCTGGTCAGTTCGACCGCGCTGACCCTGCTGTTGCTGCCGCTGCTATACCGCCGCTACGGCCAGCCGGCGGCACCGCAGGCGCACCTTGTTTCCGCTGCCACGAGGACCGGCGCATGAGCGATTTCGTCCGCCTCAACCTGATCTTTCCGCCCGGACTGGAGGACACGGTGACCGATGCGCTGGTCTCGGATCCGGCGATGCCCGGCTTCACCCTGTTCCATGCCGAAGGCCATACCAGCGACTTCGCCCATGCCTCGGCCAGCGAACAGGTGCGCGGGCGCATCGAGCGCCAGGTGCTGTGGGTGGTGATCGAACGCGAACGCCTGGACGAGGTGCTGGCCGCGCTGCGCAAGCGCGTGGCCAGCACCGATGTGCGCTGGTGGACCGAGGCGGTGATCGCGCACGGGAGGCTGGCATGAACCCGCGCCGCCACCGCCTCGCCGCCACGCTGCTGGCCTGGCTGCCGGCGATCGCCGCGGCGCAGGCTACGTACCTGCCGCCGGACGAGCTGATCGCCAACGCGCTGATGGCGCAGCCGGAGGTGCAGGCCGCCTCGGCGCGGGCGGTCGCCGCCCGCGCCGAGGCGCGCGCGCTGGCCGCCGGCAGCTACGAATACGAGGCCAGCGTGATCCCGCAGCGCCGCACCACCGACGCCAGCGGCGACTACAGCGAATGGGAAGCGCAGGTGGGCCGGCGCATCCGCCTGCCCGGCAAGGCGCGGCTGGACCGCGAGATCGGCCTTCACGGCACCACCGCCGCCGATCTGCGCCTGGACGATGCCGAGCACCAGGCCGCGCGGCGCCTGCTGGCGCTGTGGATGGACTGGCTGCGCACCGCGCAGGTGGCCGGCGAGACCGCGCAGCAACAGGCGCTGATGACGCGCGAGCGCGACGCGCTGGCGCGGCGCGTGCAACTGGGTGACGCCGCCCGCCGCGAGCTCGATCTGTTCGAGGCCGAGCGCGCGCAACTGCAGGCGCTGGCACTGGCCGCGCAGGCCGCCGCCGAAGCCGCGCGCCAGGCGTTGGCCGGCCAGTTCCCGCAGATCCCGCTGCCGGAGCGGGTGCCGGAACTGCCCGACCCGGCATCGTTGCCGGGCGGCGCGGCGCCGTGGCGCGCCTTGATCGTCGAACGCAGCCACGAAATCGGCATCGCCGTCGAGGATGCCACCCGGCAATCGCTGGTCGCCGACCGCGCCCGCGCCGACCGCCGTCCCGATCCCAGCGTCGGCGTGCGGGTGATGAACGACCGCGGCGGCGCCGAGCGCGCCATCGGCCTGGTGCTGAGCGTGCCGATCGGCTACACCCACCGCAGCGCGCTGGCCGCCAGCGAGTCCGCCAACGCGCTGGCGATGGCGGCCGAGGCCGACGGCATGCGCCGCATGATCGGCCAGGAGGCCTGGGCCACGGTGCAGGCCGCCGAAAGCCGCCTCGCGCAGTGGCAGGCGCAGCGGGTGGCGCTGGCGGCGCAAACCACGGCGACCAGGCGCACCCGCCGCGCCTGGGAACTGGGCGAAACGGCGCTGGGCGAGTACCTGCTGGCCCTGCGCAGCGAGCACCAGGTGCGGCTGGCCGAGGCGCAGGCGCGGGTGGACGCGCTGGAAGCCGGCCTGCTGGTGCGGGTGGACAGCCACGAGCTGTGGCATCCGGAACTGCCGGGCGAATCGCACGAGCACGCCGCGGCGATGCCGCGCGGCGAATGACTGCCGGGCGCGTCGCCGCGCGCCCGGATCCTGCCGCAATCCAGGTAATCAGTCAGGGTATAGGAAGTTCAACCGCCCTTTTTGGCGAGTCTGGCGGGTAGGCGGCGGTCGCGCAAGCCCCGTTTTGGGCACGGATCGGACGTCTGTGAGTGGGATTTCGGCATCGCGGGGCCACGCAGCGGCGTTGTCAGCAGCCATGCTTCGCTGATTCCCGACAGCGGGCCGAGCGCCGCCCTGCGGATCGTGGCCGCATCGGCTCGGATTCCGGTTTCGCCGTCGGCTGTGCAGCCGGCAGATCGTCACGCGGCTTGCACTGGCGGTGCGCGCGCTGCGGGCCTGTAGTGCGCTTCTTCCCGCGCGCCCTGCTTCACAAAGTGGCCAAGGATGGCGCGGATGGCGGCAGGTTCCTCGATGCTGGCGACGATCCGCACGGTGCCACCGCAGTGGACGCAGGCGGTGACGTCGATGGAAAAGACCCGCTTGAGGCGTTGCGCCCAGCTCATCGAACGGCGCTTCTCCTCGGGGCTGCGCGGCGCGTCGTTCGCGCTTGCGTCCGCCGGCTCCACAGCGGCGTCATGCCGCCTGCCGCGCCCCGATGGCGTCAACTGTGCGCGCAGGGCGGCGTTCGGGGCAAACACCCCGTGGAAGCGGGTCAGGTGGGCGCGCGGTGGCGGGACCAGCGCCGCCAGCTTGGCGATGAAATCCACCGGATCCCATTCCACATGCGTGGTGCCATTGCGCCACGGCGTCTTGAGCTGATACCGCACCCTACCCTGCGGTGAGATCGACAGCCGCTGCTCGCTGATCGCCGGGCGCGTGATGTAGCGGCAGCAACGGGGCGCCAAAGCGCCCCGTTTCACATTTGCCCCTCCACACAATGGGAGAAGCTCACTAACTATCCGCCGATGCTCAGCATGCGGTATACCCGCCGTCGACAACCAGTTTCTGACCGGTCATAAAGGAAGACTCGTCGGACATCAGGAACACCGCCGGCTTGGCGATTTCGGCCGGAACACCCATACGGCCACCAAATTTCCCACGCGGGACAATATCTGCATCCTTCACCGGATCGTTGCACAATGGGTGCAGCGCCGCCAGCTGGGTGAAGTCAAAGGCATCCGTTTCCAAGGATTTCTCATGCGACAACTTCTCTTTGTCAGTCGTGACAGCGGCCTGGAATAGCGGCGTCATAATATATCCCGGATTCACGGTGTTCACTCGGATTCCGTATTCCGCGAACTGCAGCGCGAGGGCCTTCGACAGGCCGACAACGCCGTGTTTCCCCATCGTATACTGGACCAGATTGAAGCGTTCAATCAGCACCTCGCCCGTCTCCGTGTTCACCACCTTCGGGCGACCGGCGACGCCGTGGATGCTCGATACCAGCACGATCGAGCCCTTGGTCCCGTGCTTCATCATCAGCCGCGAGCCGTAGAGCGCGGTATTGAACACTCCGTCCTCGTTGACGCTCTGGATGAATTTTTTCGACTTCAGAACCTCCTCGGGATCCTTATCGAAATCCTCAGCCGTCGCCACGCCGGCATTGGCCATGATGGCATCCACCCGACCATAGGTCTTCTCAGTGATCTCGAAAAGTTTCTCAACATCCTTCGGATCAGTCACGTCGGTATGCACATAGAGCGCATGCCCCTCACCATATTCCTCGTTCAGGCTCTTGGCGAATGCCTCGCCCTGCTCATCGTTGATGTCGGAAATGACAACCCCATCGGCCCCTTCGGCCAAGGCTTCGCGAACCGTTGCCGAGCCAATGGAATCGAACCCGGGGATGACCGAAACCGACCCCGTCACTACGACAATCTTGCCAGCTAGCTTACCCATCTCGAATACTCCTTTGGTTGAGATATTAGTGAATACATGCTGCGGTAGGGCCACCTTGGGGTATAGGAAGTTCAACCGCCCTTTTTGGCGAGTCTGGCGGGTAGGAAGCGGCCGCGCAAGCGCCGCTTTGGGCACAGATCGGGCACAGATCGGGGGTTCATGCGTGGGTTTTCGACATCGCGGGG
>NZ_CAMPPN010000047.1:0-13486 GCF_946900935.1 Stenotrophomonas sp. Marseille-Q5258 | reverse complement strand
TGGTTGAGGGGGCGGGCGGCGGCAGCCCCATCCTCGGCGACATCGCGCCGGCTGTCTTTCGATAGAATGACGCATCATGTCGATGAAACGACTCTCACTGCCCGCCCGGTCGGCGCCGTGGCGCGACGTGGCGGTGCCGCCGCTGCGTCGGCTGGCCTGGCCGGTGGTGGCACGCAGCCAGCAGCTGGCCGCCGGGGAGCGCTTCCCCCCGCATGCGCACGGCTGGAACCAGCTCGTGTTCGCGACCGAAGGCGTGCTGCAGGTCACCGCCGCGCATGCGCGTTACGTGATCTCACCGCAGCAGGCGCTGTGGGTACCCACCTCGACGGTGCATCACACCGGTGCCTTGAGTACCGCCGCGTTCCGCAACCTGTATGTTGCCGATGACGCGGCCCCGGGCATGCCCGATCACTGTGTGGTAGTGGATGCGTCACCGCTGCTGCGCGAATTGATCGTCGAACTTGGCCGCACCGACCCCGCGCAAGACGCGGCCTGCTACAGCGCACTGTGCGCGGTGATCTGCACGCAGCTCCCACGCCAGACGCGCCACGTGCGGCACCTGCCCTGGCCGCAGGACGCGCGCCTGCAACGGTGGTGCCAGCGGTTGTACGACCATCCCGGTGATACGCGCGACCTGCCGGCTTGGGCGCTGCGGATGGGGATCTCCGCGCGCACGCTTGCGCGTCACTTCCAACGAGAGACCGGCATGAACGTGCGTGCATGGCGGGCGCGCCTGCGCCTGCTGCGCGCGATGGAGGGGCTGGTGCAGGGGCGCTCGCCGACCACCATCGCGCATGAACTCGGCTACGCGTCGGCATCGGCGTTCAATTACATGTTCCGGATCGAAACCGGCATGACCCCGCTGCAATGGCGCCGGGCGCGGCAGGGCACGGACGCGCCGGGCTAGCGACGCGCGTCGCTCAGGGCTGCACCGGACAGGCCAGGTTGACCAGCCGGTCGTTCTCAAAGCGCGCGCGGATCTCGCCGCCGCCGACTTTGTCGGCTGTCCACCAGGCGGTGGTGCCGGCGTCCCGCAACGGGTTGCCCAGTTCGAAGTACACGTGCCGGCGGCTGTCGCCGGGTTGCACGCGTCCGCAGTGCGTGATCGGCGATGCCATCTGGCCGCAATCGCCCTGCAGCAGGCACAGGCGGGTGTAGCACTGCCGCGCACCGGAAGACCAGTGGCCCTGCGCCAGCAGACAGCCCGGCTCGGTGGTCAGCACGGCCCAGCATGCCAGTCCGAACACGGTGGTGGCCGACATCAGCGCGAGCAGCAGGTAGCGGCGCAGGTGGCGGTGGAGATGGGGGGTGACGGGGGTCATGGCGCCATGATGCGCCACTGCAATGCTGTGGTGTTGCCGGATGTGTCGATGTCCGTCGCGCAAGACGCGCGGCGGGTGGCCAGCATGGCATCGACGGAATGCTGGTCCGCCGCATCCCCGCGCGGGGCGGCAGCGCCGGCGGTCGGGTGTTGGGGTGCTCGCATTGCTATGCCGCGCGCGCTGACCATGCGAAAATCCCGCGAATTACTCAAGGAGCGGGGGGAAAGCATGGGATTTGTGATGTTCATCGTGGCGCTGGGCCTGGGCGCAACGGCGTGGTACCTGATCGCCGGGAAAGTGCTGGCAGGCAAGTCCGTACCGGTCCGCCACGGCGCGGGCCTGGTCGCGGCGCTGGCGGCGTTCATGGCCGCGTTGATCGTGATGGCGATCGCTGGCCTGATCAAACCAATGGAACCTGTCGAGCTGACCCCGGCCCAGGCCGAGCAGGTCAAGGAGCGCCAGGCCGAACGGGCGCAGCAGGATGCCGAGCGTGACGCACGCAAGGCCGGCCGCGCGTTCGAGGCCTCCAAGGACAAGACGTTGAAGGAGATCGCCGAGACCGGTCCTGCCAAGGCGCGCACCTTCGCCGAAAGCTATGCGGCCATGAATGGCGTGGACGAGGCGTCGCGCGAGGCGTTCTACCTGTGCCTGGGCGACTACATCGGCAGCAAGGATGGCCAGCTCAAGGCAGGCGATGTGCTGGGCTGGTGCCTGAACGATTTCAAGCACGACCCCGCCAAGTTCGTGGCCGAGAAGTCACGCTACGATTACTTCAAGGTGCGCAGCCAGTTCAGCGCGTGGGACGGGTCCAGCTACAAGGTGGATGCGTTCATCAAATCCACGATGGAGAATCCGGATTCCTACAAGCACGTGAGCACGCGTCATCGCGTCAGGGTCGATCCCACCGAGACCTTCGTGCTGGTGGACACCACCTTCCGCGGTACCAATGCCTTCGGCGGCGTGGTGACCAACCAGGTGCGACTCAAGGTCGATCCTGCCACCGGCGACGTGCTGGACGTGCTTCACGCGCAGTAAGCCGGCGTGCGGCAACCGGCGTCGATCCGGTTGCCGCGCCTGCGGTGACATGCGCGTCACGGCCGAACCGCCACGCTGGTGCCATCGGGCCCTGCCGGGCCTGCCACCGTGAGCATCGACCATGAGCAGCACGCAGCAACCGCGAAAGGATGACCAGCAGGGCATCCAGGAAAGCCAGCAGGATCGCAAGCAGGACGAAACCGCCAAGCAGCGGCCGGGCCAGCACGATCAACAGGTGCACGACGCCAACACACGGCGCCCGACGCGGCAGGACCAGGCGCCGGAGTAATCCGCCGGCGGCATTGCGCAGGACGCAAAAAAAACCCCGGGAACCATGTTCCCGGGGTTTTCTGTTGAATAGTGGTGGAGCCAGGGAGGATCGAACTCCCGACCTCGTCATTGCGAACGACGCGCTCTCCCAGCTGAGCTATGGCCCCACGGATGGTGCGAACCGCATGGTACCGGCCGAGCCGGTGAACCACGCGACAGGCCTAGTGTAGCGCTGCCACGTCAGGGCTGCAAAGGGGGCCGGTCCTGGGCGGCACGGGCGTCTGCGGCCACGGTCCGACCTTCCGGACCGGGCGCGTGCCGGGCATAATCCGCGCCACGCATCCTGGCAGCAGCCAACCGATCAGGGTCGGGGATGGACGGCCGTCCCCCGCATCGCCCTGAAAACAACCTGCAACATCCGCGCAATATCGTGCCGCATCGCTGCGCAACCAGCGGTGCTGTCGTTGTTTTCCTGCGTGCGTCGCACGCCACCCAGTTCAGTACTGCCCGAGACCCCTGCATGCCTGTCAATCGCACCACCTCCGTGTCCCTGCGTCATTCTTCGCGCCGTGTTGCTGTAACCGGACCGCTGCCGCGCCGTCATGCCCTGGCGCTGGCCTGCGCCACCGCCTCGCTGCTTGGCCTGGCCGGCGCCGCCTCGGCCCAGGACGCGAGCCCGACCTCGCTCGACGCGATCACCGTGACCGCCGATCACCGCGAGCGCAATCTGCAGGAGGTGCCGGTGTCGGTCGGCGTGGTGCAGGGCGAGCGCATGCGCGACTACACCGCCGGTGGCGACGACACGCTGCTGGCGCTGTCGGGCAAGGTGCCGAGCTTCTATGCCGAAACCACCACCGGCCGCATCTTCCCGCGCTTCTACATCCGCGGCCTGGGCAACATCGATTTCTACCTGGGCGCCTCGCAGCCGGTGTCGATCATCCAGGACGACGTGGTGCTCGAGCACGTGGTGCTCAAGTCCAATCCGGTCTATGACGTGGACCAGGTCGAAGTGCTGCGCGGTCCGCAGGGCACGCTGTTCGGCCGCAACACCACCGCCGGCATCGTCAAGTTCGACAGCATCAAGCCGAGCCAGGACTACAGCGGTCGCGTGCAGGCCAGCTATGGCACTTACGGCAGTGTGGCGGTGGACGGCGGCTTCGGCGGTCCGATCAACGACATTGCCTCGTTCCGTGTCTCGGCGCTGTATCAGCACCGCGACGATTACGTGGACAACACCTACACCGGCCCGAGCGCCGATGGCACGGTCTCGCCGAAGAAGAATGCGATGGGCGGCTTCGACGACCGCAACGTGCGTGCGCAGCTGCTGCTGCAACCCAGCGATGCCTTCTCGCTGCTGGCCTCGGCGCATGCGCGCGATTACGACGGCACCTCCACCCTGTTCCTGCGCAGCGCGCTGACCAAGGGCTCCAACAAGACCGACGTGCCGCGCGACAAGGTCGCCTATGACGAAGCCGGCAACAACCCGCAGGCCTACAAGACCTACGGCGGCTCGATCAAGGCGGTCTACGATTTCGGCAACGTGTCGCTGACCTCGATCACCGCCTACGAAACCACTTCCGGCTACAGCCGTGGTGATACCGACGGCGGCGCGGCGGTGAACTATCCGGTCAACGGCGTGCCGAACGGCTACGGCCAGTCGATGGGCCAGATCCGCGATCTGGACCAGTGGACCCAGGAAATCCGCTTGGCCAACGGTGACGACAACCGCCTGAAGTGGCAGGTAGGCGCGTTCTACTTCGATGGCCGTGACACCACCGATTTCTACCAGCGCGCCTGGTTCCTGCAGGGCAATGCGCGCAATCCGAACAACTGGGTGCGCCTGCGCAACGTCAATACCTCGTGGGCCGGTTTCGGCCAGATCAGCTATGACGTCACCGACAGGTTCACGCTCACCGCCGGCCTGCGCCAGACCCGCGACGAGAAGCACACCCGCCTGCTGAAGACCGCCGATACCGCCGCCGGCGTGGTGACCTACAAGGGTCGCACCGACGTGGAGATGTCCGATACCACGCCGAGCTGGGATGTCAGCGCGATGTACGCGTTCAACCCGCAGCTGAGCGTGTATGCGCGCGTGGCGCGCGGCTTCCGTGGCCCGACCATCCAGGGCCGCTCGGCCGTGTTCAATGCCGACTTCACCACCGCGGACTCGGAAACCATCCTGTCCTGGGAAGCGGGCATCAAGAGCAGCCTGTGGGACAACCGCCTGCGCGTGAACGCCGCCGCGTTCACCTACGTGGTCAACGACATCCAGCTCAACGGCAACGACTCGGACGGCAACGGCGTGCTGTTCAACGCCGACAAGGCCAAGGCCTACGGCCTGGAAGCAGACATGGAACTGCGCCCGGTGCCGAACCTGAGCCTGAGCGCCGGCGTGAGCCTGCTGCACAGCGAGATCCAGGACGACCGCGTGTATGCGCAGGTGTGCGCCCTCAATGGTGCCGTGGTGTGTACGGTGAACGATCCGACCATCAAGGTCGGCGCGAACACCTTCGCCCAGATCAACGGCAACCCGCTGCCGAACGCGCCCAAGTACAACATCAACCTGGCCGCGCGTTATGACGTGCCGGTCAACGACAGCGATGTGTTCTTCGTGTCCACCGACTGGAACAGACAGGGTTACACCAGCTTCGTGCTGTACGACTCGGCCGAGTTCAACTCCAAGGGCAGCTTCGAAGGTGGCCTGAAGCTGGGCTACTCGGGCAACTATGGCGCCTGGGAAGTGGCGTTGTTCGCACGCAACATCACCAATGAGAAGAACCTCAAGGGTGTGATCGAAAACTACATGGCGGCGGTGTACAACGAACCGCGCACCGTGGGTGTTTCGCTCAACATGAACTGGTAACGGACGGGCATCGGCGCCGCGCAGCTGCGGTGCCGACGTCGCCTGTCGCACGCCTCGACAACGCCCTGCCCAAGCAGGGCGTTGTCGTTTCCGGTGTGCGTCGATCGCCGCCGCGTTGGGTCACGGACCGCGGCCCACGCCGTTCTACCTTGCGGCGGGCGCGGCCAGCGGCGGTGCCAGTTCGGCGAACAGGCCACCCAGTACGCCCATCGTGGCCTTGTCCGCGCCCATGTCTTCAGCCGCATTGGCGATGGCGATCACGGCATTGTTCTGGCCGGGGAACAGCACCACCCACGCCAGCCAGTTGCCATCCGAGCCGCCGTGCACGAGCACGGGCCCCTGGCGCCCGGCGATGGACGGCTGCACGCCCCAGTCCAGGCCCGATCCGCTACCCGGCTGCGCGGTCTGCATCAGTGCGTAGGACGCCGGGGTCAGCAGCGCACCCTTGCCCTGGCTGCCGGCAAGCTGGTCGATCGCGAACAGCGCCAGGTCCTGCAGGCGCATGTGCAGGTTGCCGGCGGCGGTGTAGATCGGCGGCACGCCGTCATCGGCCTTGCGCGGTGCGGTGGTCACCGGCTTGCCGGCGCGGTGGCCCAGCGGCTGATTGCCGCGCGTCGGGCCGAAGCCGGCGCCCGTCATGCCCAGCGGATCAAACACTTCGCGCTGCATCAGCGTTTCCACATCCTTGCCGGTGGCGTGCTCGGCAATTACCGCGGCAATCAGGAAGCCGCTGTTGCTGTAGGCGAACTCGGTGCCCGGCGCATGCACCGGCGCGTCGGCCAACGCAGCCTTGATATACGCCTCACGCTGCACCGGCAGCGGCCGGGCGTCGGTGAAGAAGGCATCCAGTGCGGCCGCATCGGTCAGGTTTTCCGGCAGGCCGGCGCGGTGCGACAGCAGCTGTACCAGAGTGACATTGCGGTACTCCGGGCGCATCTGCGCCGACAGTTCCGGCAGCATCGTCGACAACGGGGCATCCCACGTCAGCACGCCCTGTTCGACCAGGCGCGCGATCATCGCCACGGTGATCGGTTTGCCGGTGGAGCCGATCATCCACTGGTCGTCGCGGGTGGCTGCGGTCTTGGCGTCGCTGCGGCGCACACCGCTGACCGCCTGGTCGGCGACCTTGCCATCGCGGATCACCAGCACGCCCATCGCGGGGGTGGCGGTGCCCTGCATGGCGGTGGTGATGCGCGCATCAAGCGTGGCGGCAGCACCGGCGCTGCCGATCGCCAGGATCAGCCCCAGTGCCAGCAACGCGCGCAGGCCTCGCGTGCCACTGGGAACCACGGTCCATCGTGTCCGGATCGATTGCATGGGAATCCTTGCAGGGGTGGCGGTGAAGCCACTCTTGCACGCGCCTCGGCGTGTTCCCATATGTCTGCGGTCATGGCCGCGCGCCGTCTGTTCAGCCTGCAGCGTGGCAGTCTGCGTGGCCCATGCCGACACGCAGACGTGTAGAGGGGTCAGCCTGCCGGCAGCAGCGGAGCCAGCGCCGGTTCCAGCTGCGCCTGGCGCCAGCCGGCCAATGCAGCAGGCCACTGGCGGCTCTCCAGATAGCTTTCCAGATGCTTGCGCGAGGCCAGCACGCCGTCGGGCAGGCCCAGCTCGGCCGTGCGTGCGGCGACCGCATCCTGCAGGCGCTTGAGCGCCTGCTTGTTGGTGTCGTTGGCCGGCAGTGCCAACGGTGCCTCGGCCTCGTCATCCAACGGCGTGACCAGCGCCTGCCAGACCTGTGCGGCCAGCTTGCGCGGCGCCTTGGGGAAGCCCTCCATCAGGGCGCCGAGCGCATCGACATCGGCCGGCGGCGTGCGCGCGAGTACAGCGGCCAGTTCGTTGTCGAGAATCCAGCTGCGCGGCTTGTCGCTGACGCGTGCCTGCACATCGCGCCAGCGCAGCAGCCGCAGCAGGCGCATCTGCGCGGGCGTATCCATGAACTGCGCCGAGCGCATGGCCACATGCGGCCAGCGCTCTTCGTCGTGCTCGACGCTGGCGAGCAGGCGCTCGGCATCGTCCTGCAGCCACTGGCGACGATCGAGTTCGCCCAGCCGGGCGTCGATCGCGTCGTGCAGCGCGAACAGGTACTCCACGTCATCGGCGGCGTATTCCAGCTGCGCGTCGGAGAGCGGGCGCCGCATCCAGTCCGACCGGGTCTCGCCCTTGGCCAGGGTGACGCCGGTGATCGCGTTGACCAGCTTCTGGTAACCCATGCCGCCGCCGATGCCGGCCAGTGCCGCACCGATCTGGGTGTCGAACAGCGGCCGCGGCAGCACCCCGCAGGCCACTTTGAAGGTGACCAGATCTTCGCTGGCGCTGTGCATGATCTTGAGGATCGACGTGTCGGTCAGCCAGGGGGCCAGCGCTTCGGTCATGCCGGGGATCAGCGGATCGATCAGCAGGATGTCATCACCGACCGCCATCTGCACCAGGGCCAGTTGCGGCCAGTAAGTGCGCTCGCGGATGAATTCGGTATCCAGGCCGATGCGGGTGGGGCGCTGGCGGTAGCGCTCGTCCAGTTCCGCCGGGGTTTTGATCCAGTAAGCCACGTGGGGTTCCATCGACTGCAGGGTCTGCTCAGGGTGGGGAGGATAGCGCGATGCACCCCTGCACGGCCGCGCCAGTATGATGAGGCCCTGAACCATCAGGCGGCAGGGAACCGAATTTGCGATCGTCCGGCACATTGCCGTTGTTGCTGGCCCTGACGCTGGGGATGGCCAGCGGCTGCTCGCCCTCGACGCCGCCGGCTGCCACGCCGCCTGCGGCGGGAACCGGGCCGGCGCCTGCCGTGCGTGGACCGGTGGCGGCGCAGGTCACCATCGGGGGCGAGGACGCGGCCGAAACCGTGCAGCGCTGGGAGCCGCCGCCGGTCGTGATTGACGCGCAGGGCGTGGCCAAGGCGCATCGCGAGGCGACGCAGGCATTCGAGCAGGGGCGGCTGTACGCCACGTCCGCCGATGCGATTCCGATCTGGCTGGGCCTGTTGCAGCACAATCCCGGCGATCGCCAGGCGCAGGCCGGGCTGACGCGTGCGCGACACCGCCTGCTGGACGAGGCGACCGCCCTGCTGGCCCGGCCGCTGAAGCAGCGCGAGGCGCTGGCCGAGGCCGGTGACATGGCGCTGGTGCTGCTGACCCTGGCTCCGGAGGACCCCAAGGTGCGCCAGTTGCAGACGCGCGTTGAGAAGGCGCAGCGGGTGCTCGCCTACAACCGGGCCGGCGAGGATGACCTGCGTGCCGGGCGCATCGGTGAAGATGGCGATGGCGCGATTCCCAACTTCCGTGAGGCCCTGGCCCTGGACCCGGACAACGCGCGGGCACGCCAAGGGCTGGCGGCAGCGGAAAGCGCCTTGATCCGGCGCGCCGAGGACGCCGCGCGCGCCACCGATTTCAGCACCGCCGGCACCTGGCTGGCCGAAGCGGCCAAGGTGCGCGATTCGTCGATCACCATTGCCGACGCGTTTGAACGGATCGAGCGCATCCGCGCCGAGACGCTGGTCCGCCTGCGCGATGAAGGTCTGCGCGACCTGGCCACGCCGCAGGGGCTCAAGCCGGCGCGGCAGAAGCTGGAGGATGCGCTGCGGATCGCCCTGCCGGGCGACCCGGTGGTGGTGCAGTTGCGTGAGCGGATCGAACTGGTCACCCATTACGGCAGCTTCCGGCCGCGCCAGGTGTTCAGCGATGCGCTGCGTGACGGCGGGCGCGGCCCGCAGATGATCGTCGTGCCGCATGGCGGCTTCCAGATGGGCGCGGGCGACAGCGAGCCTGGCGCCACCGATGCCGAAAAGCCCTCCCACTATGTGCGGTTCGAGCGCGGCTTTGCCCTGTCGATCACCGAGGTGACGGTCGCCGACTTCCGCCGCTATGTGGAGGCGACCAAGGCGCGCCCGCGCGCGACCCGGCGCGGCCATTCGATCGTGTATGACGAGCGCAGCGGCAACTTCATGCGCCGCAGCGGCGTGGACTGGCAGTCGGACTACAGCGGCGCCCCGGCAATCGCCACCCTGCCGGTGATGCATGTGAGTGTGCGTGATGCCGAGCACTACGCCGCCTGGCTGTCCGAGCAGACCGGCCGTTCCTACCGGCTGCCGAGCGAAGCCGAGTTCGAGTACGTGCTGCGCGCGGGCAGCAGTGGTCGCTACCCCTGGGGCGACGCTGGCACGCCGCCGCCGCGCGCGGGCAACTTCACCGGTGGCAAGGACGTTTCGCCGTCCGGGCGCCGCTGGTACAACGCCTTTGTCGGCTATGGCGACGGATATTGGGGACCGGCGCCCGTGGCGACCTTCGAACCCAACGCCTGGGGCGTTCACGACATCGCTGGCAATCTCAGCGAGTGGGTTGCCGACTGCTGGCATGCCAGCTATCGGCGCGCGCCGTCCGACGGCGTGGCCTGGTTCAACCCGGGCTGCCGCCAGCGCGTGATCCGCGGCGGCAACTGGGCCAACGCGCCCGAGCAGACCCGCGCGGCCTGGCGGCAGTCGCAGGACTCGGACACCACCAGCGCCCGCATCGGCTTCCGGCTGGTGCGCGGCATCTGAGCGATCTAGGATGGGCGGGCGCGGGGCGGCGTGCCCCGGACCCACCAGGAACCACGAGCATGCGCAACGATCCATTTGGCGGTCAGCAGCAGGGCCGGGCCCGGCGACCGGGATTGTTCGGCAACATCCGCTGGTGGGTGCTGCTGGCGTTCGCCGGCTACGCCGCCTTCTACTGGTTCTCCAACCGTGCGGTGGACCCCTATACCGGGGAAAGCGTGCTGATCGACAGCTCGCTCGATGCCACTCAGGAGAAGGCGCTGGGGCTGCAGGCCTACCAGCAGATCCTGGCGCAGGAGCGTCCGGTCGATCCGAACCTGCAGGTGTCCCGCGATGTGCGTGCGATCGCCCAGCGCCTGATCAACAAGGTCGACGTGGTGGAAACCGCGCTTGCCGAGGAGCATGGGCTCAAGCCGGCGCATTTCTCCCGCGACTTCGAGTGGGAGGTGAACGTCATCCAGTCCGATCAGGCCAATGCGTTCTGCCTGCCGGGCGGCAAGATGGCGGTGTACACCGGATTGATCCCGATCGCGCGCACCACCGATGCGATGGCGGTGGTGATGGGGCACGAGATTGCCCACGCGCTGCTGCGTCACGGGGCACAGCGCATGGCCCAGCAGAAGCTGACCCAGATCGGACAGATGGCCGGCGCGGCCAGCGGCATGGACCCGCAGCAGCAACAGATGGTGATGTCGGCGATGGGCTACGGCTACCTGCTGCCGTATGCACGCAGCCACGAGACCCAGGCCGACGAAGTGGGCCTGATGCTGGCGGCCGCCGCCTGCTTCGACCCGCGCGAAGCGATTCCACTGTGGGAGCGGATGGGCCAGAGCAGCGGGCAGGCACCGCCGGAGTTCTCCTCCACCCATCCCAACCCCGGCACGCGCATCCAGAACCTGCAGGCGCTGATGCCCAAGGCGATGGAGTACCGCAAGCGCTTCTGCGAGAGCGCGGGCTGACCTGGCCACTGCCGGCACGCATCGCCGGCACGCTGCCTCAGCGGGCGGGGTCTTTCACCACGACCTGGATCGCCCCGTCCTGCACGCGCGCGGTGAGCGTGTCGCCGGGACGGACCTGCAGCGGGGACCGCACCAGGCTGCCATCGTCCTCGCGGGTCAGGATGGCGTAACCGCGTGCCACCGTGGCCAGCGGGCTGACCGCTTCCATTGAACGGGCGAGGGCACGCAGGCGCAGGCCATCACGTTGCAGGTGACGCGCGATGGCGCCATCGGCACGTGGCTGCAGACGCTGCAGCCGTTCCCGTAGTGCATCCAGGCGACGCTGCGGGTGACCGTTGCGCAGCACCGCCGCGGCATGGCGAAGCCGCGCCAGGCGGCGCTCATGCAACTGCTGCCACAGGGCGGCCAGGTGCCGCGCCGCGTCCTGCTGGCGCCGCCGCAGCAGCTGCAGGCGGGCCTGCGGGCTCTGCGCGTTGAGGCGCAGCAGGGCGCGGTCGGTGCGTTGCATGGCCTGGCCCAGCGCATGGCGTTGCAGTTGCGCCAGGCGCGCGTCCAGGCGGCGCAGGTGCAGCGCCAGGTCGCGCTGGTCGGGCACCAGCAGTTCGGCGGCGACGGAGGGGGTGGGCGCGCGCAGGTCGGCGGCGAAATCGGCCAGGCTGAAGTCGGTTTCGTGGCCGACCGCCGAGACCACCGGGGTGGTGCAGGCGGCGATGGCACGGGCCAGCTGCTCGTCGTTGAACGCCCACAGATCCTCCAGCGAGCCGCCACCGCGGGTGAGCAGGATCACGTCGTAGCGGCCGCTGGTGTCGGCGCCGCGCAGCAGCGCGGTGATCTGCGCGGCGGCACTGTCGCCCTGCACCAGGCTTGGCAGCAGGTCCACCTCCAGCAGCGGGAAGCGCCGTTCCAGCACGCTCAGCACGTCGCGTACGGCTGCGCCGGTGGGCGAGGTGATCACCGCCAGACGGCGCACGTGGGCGGGCAGGGCGCGCTTGCGCTCGGGCGCGAACAGGCCTTCGGCTTCCAGGCGCGCCTTGAGCTGTTCGTACGCGCGGCGCAGGGCGCCTTCGCCGGCTTCCTCCATGTGGTCCAGCACCAGCTGGTACTCGCCACGCGCTTCGTACAGGGTCAACCGGCCGCGGGCCAGCACGCGCATGCCTTCGCGCGGGATGAACTTCAGCCACTGGCTCTTCGGCTTGAACAGCGCGGCGCGGATCTGCGCGCGCGCATCCTTGAGCGTGACGTACATGTGGCCGGACGCCGGGCGGGTGACGCTGCCGAGTTCGGCTTCCACCCAGATCAGCGGGAAAGCGCCTTCCAGCAGGTCGCGGGCCAGGATGTTGAGCTGGCTGGGCGTGAGGATCTGCGCGCTGCGGTCCATGAGGGGATAGAACGGTACGAACGGGGGGGCATGGTCGCACGTTGGCGCGCGTGCTTCATCCCGCGGCGTCGCGCCCGGCGTGCTGCTGCAGCGCCCATTCCACGTGTTCACGCACGATGGCTGACGGATGCGCGCGACGCGCGTGCAGCGCGGCGAGGGTGTCGGCATGGGTGGGCGCGTTGCCGAGCGCCACGGCGATGTTGCGCAGCCAGCGCTCGTGGCCGCTGCGGCGGATGGGGCTGCCTTCGGTACGCCGCAGGAACTCGTCTTCCTCCCAGGCGAACAGCTGCGCCAGCGAGGCGGTGTCCAGATCGTTGCGGGCGCGGAAATCGGGCTCGTCGGTACGCCGGGCGAATTTGTTCCAGGGGCACACCAGCTGGCAGTCGTCGCACCCGTAGATGCGGTTGCCCATCAGCGGGCGCATCGGCTCGGGAATGGCACCCTCGTGCTCGATGGTCAGGTAGGAGATGCAGCGCCGCGCATCCAGGCGCTGCGGCGCGATGATCGCCTGGGTGGGACACACATCGATGCAGCGCGTGCAGGTGCCGCAGTGCGCAGTCGCGGGCGTGTCCACCGGCAGCGGCAGATCGACGTAGATCTCGCCGAGGAAGAACCACGAGCCGCCCTGGCGGTCGATCAGGCAGGTGTGCTTGCCGATCCAGCCCAGCCCGGCATTGCGCGCCAGCGCGCGCTCCAGCACCGGCGCCGAATCGACGAACACCCGGTAGCCGAACGGACCGATCTCGGCGGCGAGGGCATCGGCGAACTTCTGCAGCCGGTTGCGCATCAGCTTGTGGTAGTCGCGGCCCAGCGCGTAGCGCGCCACGTAGGCGCGGTCGCCATCGTGCAGGGTGTCCCAGGCCTGGGCATCGTCCTTGTGGCCATAGTCCATGCCCACCGAGATCACCCGCACGGTGCCGGGCAGCAGTTCGGCGGGGCGCGCGCGCAGCGTGCCGTGGCGGGCCATCCACTGCATGGTTCCGTACAGGCCTTTGCCGAGCCAGTCGGCGAGGTGCGCCTCATCCTCGCCCAGCTCGATGCCGGCCACCCCGCAGCGCTGGAATCCGTGCGCCCGCGCAAGGGCGCGCAGCCGGTGGGCGGCCAGGGCGGGGTCGAGCGGGACAGGGG
>NZ_CAMPPN010000046.1:0-13677 GCF_946900935.1 Stenotrophomonas sp. Marseille-Q5258 | reverse complement strand
GCTTCATCCGCCCCCGCCCCCGGCTCATCCCGGATTTCACGCGCTTCGTCGCGTGCCGCTTGCCCGGGTCCCGGCGCGCGCCCAGAGTCTGGCGCTGTCCGCTGGGAGCGCGCATATGAACAAGGGAATACCGTACCTGCTTGCCGTCCTGGTCGCGCTGACGCTGTCGGCCGACTGGGGTGCACCGGTGCTGGCCCTGTTCCAGCATGCCTATGCCTGCCTGGAGGGCGGCGGTGGCCTGGACCTGGTACGCCTGCGCTGTGAGGCGCAGCCCACCGGGTTGTGTGCCGCGCTGGCGACGTGGCCCTTCTGGGCGACGGCGGCGGCGGTCGCGGTCGCCGCCGTTCTGGCGGCGCGGCCGGGGGGGTGGCCGCGCGCACGGCACGCGGCCTGACGGCGGCATCCCCGGAACGTGGCCGGGCAGTGCATCATCGGCTGTCTACCCTGAGGAACTGCCATGCCCCTGACTGAGAAGGACAAGATGCTGTCCGGCCAACCCTATCGGCCGGGCGACCCGGTGCTGCAGGCCGACATGGCGGCAGCCAAAGCGTGGATGGTGCGCTACAACGCGGCCCTGGCGGCCTCGCCGGCGGTACGTCGCGAGCTGCTGCGCGAGCGTCTGGGCGCGGTCGGCGAGGGCGCGGTGATCCGTCCGCCGTTCCACTGTGACTATGGCAGCCACATCCATCTGGGCCGCGATGTGTTCCTCAACTACAACTGCGTGATCCTCGACGTGGCCGAGGTCCGCATCGGCGATGGCACCCAGATCGGGCCGGCCGTGCAGATCTACGCCGCCGACCATCCACGCGATCCGCAGCAGCGCGCCGCCGGGCTGGAATCGGCACGGCCGGTACGGATCGGGCGCAATGTGTGGATCGGGGGCGGTGCCATCCTGCTGCCTGGCGTGGAGATCGGTGATGACGCCGTGGTTGGCGCCGGCAGCGTGGTGACCCGCGACGTTCCTGCCGGGGCCACCGTGGTCGGCAATCCGGCGCGCGTGGTGGAGCGCCCGCACGGGGATTGATCCTGCTCAAGGCATGATCTCCACACCGGGTGTGCAATGGTGTCCCTTCCATTGCCCCTCCCTGGAGCCCTGTCATGTACAAGCGAATCCTGATTGCCACCGATGGTTCGGAGCTGGCCGAGAAGGGGCTGCTCAAAGGCCTGGAGCTGGCCAAGGACCTCAATGCGGAGGTCGACATCGTGACCGTGTCCGAACCCTGGGCGGTGGGCATGTACGACGCGATGGGCTGGAGCGTGGGGTATATGAACAGCCCCGAGTACAAGGCCGACCGCGAAGAGACCGCGCAGAAGGTGCTGGCCCCGGCCAAGGCGACCGCCGATGCACAGGGACTGCGCGCGAACACCGTGCATGTGCTCGACCGCTACGCGGCCGACGGCATCATCGACACCGCCACCGAGCGTGGCAGCGACCTGATCGTAATGACCTCGCACGGCCGTCGCGGCGTCACCCGGGTGCTGCTCGGCAGCCAGACCGCCGAAGTGCTGGCGCGCAGTACCGTACCGGTGCTGGTCATCCGCTGAGGCGTGGTGCCGGCCAGCGGCCGGCACTACGGGCGCAGCGCGAGCGTCTGCGATTCGTCCAGGCTGCCGTCCGGCTGCAGCACGACATAGCGTTCACCGCTGCGATCGAACAGCACCGGGATCGGGTCGCGGAACAGCGGGCGGCGGACGAAGCGCAGCACCCAGCCGAAATGCTCCAGCGTCTCCACCGCCTGCCGCTGTTCCGGGGTCAGGCCGGCCCGCAGCTGGGCGGGGTCCGGCGGTTGGCGGCGTTCAGGCGTGGTCATCGGGCGGGGCGGGCGACAGCGGCAGGGCAGGTGCTCACCAGCTGTAGAGCTTCCAGTAGACCGGCGATACGCCATCCTTGTCGTTGTCCATGCGGCCATCCCCGTTGCGGTCGTACATGTAGTACGCGGGGCCGCGCGAGGGCGTTACCTTGACCATGCGGAGCTGGCCGCTGACCCGGTATTCCTCGACGGTATCGCCGTTGTCCAGAGTGCGCCTGGAAATGTCCGCGCCGCTGACATCGACCGGGGGAGCGCCCGCGCCGCCGGTGGAAGCGCAGCCAGCCAGTGCGAGCAGGGCAGCCAGCAACAGGATCTTCATGGGCCGTAGGTCCTTGGACAGGGGAGTCCGGATTATGCCCCATGCGTTGTGAGCCCGGTGCCGCGAACCGCGCGGGCCGGGCGCGTAGAATCGTCGCATGAGCCGATTAGTCCTGATTGACGGGTCCAGTTACCTGTATCGCGCGTTCCACGCGCTCCCGCCGCTGACCAATGCGCACGGTGAACCCACCGGCGCGCTGTTCGGCGTGGTCAACATGCTGCGCGCCACGCTGAAGGAGCGCCCAGAGTTCGTCGCCTTCGTGGTCGATGCGCCCGGCAAGACCTTCCGCGACGACCTGTATGCCGACTACAAGGCCAACCGGCCGCCGATGCCCGATGACCTGCGCCCGCAGATCGAGCCGATGTGCCGCATCGTCGAAGCACTCGGGCTGAGCATCCTGCGCATCCCCGGCGTGGAAGCCGACGACGTGATCGGCACGCTGGCGCTGCAGGGCCACCGTGACGGCCTGCAGGTCACCATCTCCACCGGCGACAAGGACTTCGCCCAGCTGGTCCGCCCGGGCATCGAACTGGTCAACACCATGACCGGCAGCCGCATGGACTCGGACACGGCGGTGATGGAGAAATTTGGCGTGCGCGCCGACCAGATCGTCGACCTGCTGGCGCTGATGGGCGATGCGGTCGACAACGTGCCCGGGGTGGAGAAGTGCGGCCCCAAGACCGCTGCCAAATGGCTGGCCGAGTACCAGCACCTGGAGGGGGTGATGGCCGCGGCGGCGACCATGAAGGGCAAGATCGGCGACAACCTGCGCGCGGCGCTCGAGCGCCTGCCACTCAACCGCGAGCTGGTCACCATCCGCACCGACGTGGCGCTGGACGTCACGCCGCAGACGCTGCCGCTGCGCGAGCCGGACGTGCCCACCCTGAGCGAGCTGTACCTGCGCTACGGCTTCACCCAGGCGCTGAAGGAGCTGGGCGGGCCGGTACCGGCACCGGCCGCCGCCAGCGACGCCCCGGTCAGCCTGCGCGGCACGGCGGCCGGCTTCGCCCGCAGCACGCCGGCCGAGGCGGACACCGCGATCGACCCGGCGCTGTCCGCCCCGGGTGACTACGAAACCGTGCTCACCACCGAACAGCTCACCGCCTGGGTGGCGCGTGCGGAAGCAGCCGACCTGATCGCCTTCGACACCGAAACCGACGCGCTCGATGCGATGCGCGCCAATCTGGTCGGCATCAGCCTGGCGGTCGAGCCCGGCCGGGCGGCCTATATTCCGGTGGGCCACGACTACCCCGGCGCGCCGGCCCAGCTGCCGCGCGAGCAGGTGCTGGCCGCGCTGCGCCCGGTGCTGGAGAACCCGGCCAAGAAGAAGGTCGGACAGCACGGCAAGTACGATCTGCACGTGCTGCGCCGGCATGGCGTCGAGGTGCGCGGTTACCACGACGACACCATGCTCGAGAGCTTCGTGCTGAACTCTACCGCCACCCGCCACGACATGGATTCGCTGGCGATGCGCTATCTGGGCTACACCACCATCAAGTTCGAGGACGTCGCCGGCAAGGGCGCCAAGCAGATCCCGTTCTCCCAGGTGGGCCTGGATGAAGCCGGCCGCTACGCCGCCGAAGATGCCGACATCACCCTGCGCCTGCACCACGCGCTGCAGCCGCAGCTGCGGGCGGTGCCGGCGCTGTACAGCGTCTACCGCGACATCGAAATGCCGCTGGTGCCGGTGCTGGCCACCATCGAGGCCAATGGCGTGCACATCGACATGGCCGAACTGCGCCGGCAGAGCCAGGACCTGGGCGTGCGCATGCTGGCGGCCCAGCAGAAGGCCACCGAGCTGGCCGGCCACACCTTCAACCTGGATTCGCCCAAGCAGTTGCAGGCCGTGCTGTTCGACGAGCTCAAGCTGCCGGCCCTGGTGAAGACCCCCAAGGGCCAGCCAAGCACCAACGAAGAGGCGCTGGAGGCCATCGCCGAACAGCACGAGCTGCCGCGGGTGATCCTGGAGTACCGCGGGCTGGCCAAGCTGCGCAGCACCTACACCGACAAGCTGCCGGAGATGGTCAATCCCGATACCGGGCGCGTCCATACCAGCTACCACCAGTCCGGTGCGGCCACCGGGCGGTTGTCGTCCTCCGACCCGAACCTGCAGAACATCCCGATCCGCACCGACGACGGTCGCCGCATCCGCCGCGCATTCGTCGCGCCGCCGGGGCGCAAGCTGCTGGCCTGCGACTACTCGCAGATCGAGCTGCGGATCATGGCCCACCTGTCCGAGGACCCGGGCCTGGTGCGTGCGTTCGAGCAGGGGGCGGACGTGCATCGCGCAACGGCGGCCGAAGTGTTCGGGCGTGCGCTCGACGACGTCACCCCCAATGAACGCCGCGCGGCCAAGGCGATCAATTTCGGCCTGATGTACGGCATGAGTGCGTTCGGCCTGGCGCGCAATCTGGGCATCGACCGTGGCCAGGCCCAGGATTATGTCGCGCTGTATTTCAGCCGCTATCCGGGCGTGCGCGATTTCATGGAGCGCATGCGCCAGCAGGCGCGCGAGCAGGGCTACGTGGAAACCCTGTTCGGTCGCCGCCTGTATCTGAACGACATCAACGCCCGCAATCAGGGCCTGCGTGCCGGCGCTGAACGGGCGGCGATCAATGCGCCGATGCAGGGTACGGCGGCGGACATCATCAAGCGCGCGATGGTGCGGGTGGATGACTGGCTGCAGACCCAGGACGGCCAGGCCCGGATGATCCTGCAGGTACACGATGAACTGGTCTTCGAAACCGAAAGCAGCTTCCTCGAAACCTTGCGTTCCCAGGTCGTGGCGCTGATGTCCTCGGCGGCGGAACTGCGCGTGCCGCTGGTGGTGGACGCGGGCGTCGGCGACAACTGGGATGAGGCGCACTGAGGGGTTTTCGGCCGCAGAAGGATGAACTTGTTCATTACGCGGCCGTAATCTGACTCTTCGATGAATGTTTCCGTGACGCGGCGAGGATTAATTGGGCCCCTTCACGAACTATCAATGTTCGAGGTGCTTTTATAGACCTCGACAGGCGCAACGCCTGTTGTGGATCTCTCCCATCCCCTGGAGCAGATCTCGGAACGGGGGCTCCTCCCCAAGCGCCCGTTCCCCGGCCCCGCTGACCTCCCCCTGGTCGGCGGGGCTTTTTATTTGGGCCGTTGCCAGCCGTACGGCCGCCCCGGGAGGCCCCCTGTCGCAACTGCCGATTGCCTGCAGCCCGCGCTCTGGCCCATCCTGCCGGCACGTTCCGGGGAGAGTGCAATGAGCGATCTGTTTGCCTTGGCCATGCCGTGGTGGGAATTCATCCTGCGCGCGGTGGTTGTCTACGTGGTGGTGCTGGGCATGGTGCGCCTGTCCGGTAAACGCGCGCTGGGCCAGATCACGCCGTTCGACGTGCTGCTGATTGTGCTGCTCGGCAACGCGGTGCAGAACGCGCTGCTGGGGCAGGACACCTCGCTGGGCGGCGGTCTGCTGCTGGCGGCGACGCTGATCCTGATCAACTAGTCGGTCGGTTGGCTCAGTACGCGCAGCCGTCGCATCGAAACGCTGGTCGAAGGCGAGCCGGTGCTGATCGCACGCGACGGCAAACTGCTGGCCTCGGTGCTGAAACGGGAACTGGTGACCCAGGCCGATTTCAACGCGGCCATGCGTCAGCAGGGGTGTCGCGATGTGAGCGAAGTGGCGATGGCGCTGCTGGAGATCAACGGCCACATCACCATCGTGCCCAAGGACAAGACATAGCCTCGGGTTGCCGCGTCACACCCAGTCGCGCGGCACCAGGTAATCGGCCAGCCGCGCCTCGTCGCTGCCGCTCTCGGGTTGGAAGCCATACTCCCAGCGTGCGCGCGGCGGCAGGCTCATCAGGATGCTTTCGCTGCGACCGCCGCTCTGCAGGCCGAACAACGTGCCGCGGTCGTAGACCAGGTTGAATTCCACGTAGCGGCCGCGCCGGTACAGCTGGAACTCGCGCTCGCGTTCGCCGTAGGGCGTGGCCTTGCGGCGCGCCACCAGCGGCAGGTACGCATCCAGGAAGCCGTCGCCGACCGCACGCAGGTAGGCGAAATCGCGCTCGAAGTCGCCATGCAGGTCGTCGAAGAACAGGCCGCCGACGCCGCGCGTTTCATTGCGGTGGCGCAGGAAGAAGTATTCGTCGCACC
Source organism: Stenotrophomonas sp. Marseille-Q5258 (assembly GCF_946900935.1). NCBI lineage: Bacteria > Pseudomonadati > Pseudomonadota > Gammaproteobacteria > Lysobacterales > Lysobacteraceae > Stenotrophomonas > Stenotrophomonas sp. Marseille-Q5258. The sequence goes on along the minus strand of NZ_CAMPPN010000046.1, from coordinate 7,407 downwards.
AGCGCTTGTGCGCGGCGTAGCGCTCGTCGCCGAACGGTGCGCACAGGTCGTGCGCCACCCGGTGCCAATGCTGCACGTCTTCGTCGAACGGATAGAACGGGGTCAGGTCGAAACCACCGCCGAACCACGACGCCACCGCCTCGCCATCGCGCTCGGCGCGGAAGTAGCGCACGTTGGCGTGCGTGGTGGGCAAATAGGGATTGAGCGGGTGGAACACCAGCGATACCCCGGTCGCCCGCCACGAGGCGCCGGCCAGTTCCGGCCGGTTGGCCGAGGCCGAGGGCGGCAGGCGGGTACCGGACACGTCGGAGAAGCCGATGCCGGCCTGCTCGAACACCGCGCCATCGCGCAGGATGCGGGTACGGCCACCGCCGCCCTCGGCACGCTGCCAGAGGTCTTCGGTGAACCGCGCCCGGCCGTCGGCGGCCTCGATGGCCGCGCAGATGCGGTCCTGCAGGTCGGTCAGGTAGCTGCGTACGCGTTCGAATTCATTCATGGCGCGTACTTTACCGCAGCCGCGCGAGGTGCCTGCAGCCGGCAGGCCGCAGGCACCGGGGGCTCAGCGGCCGCCCTTGCGGTTGCGGTTGGACGATGCGGGCGCGTCGTCCGCCGCGGGACCGGCGGTGTCGTCCGATCCGGTGTCCTCGTCCTCCTCGCGGCTCAGCCGGTCGGCCATCCGTTCCAGGTTGCCTGACAACTGCAGCATCGCCCAGTTGCGGGTGGCGTGCACATCGCAGGCGACATGGGTGCCCTTGCCATCGCGGGCGCACAGGGCCTGCATCGATTCGGGAATGGCCTCATCGCCGGTGTGCTCGTACACCGTGACCAGGTTCTCGCAGCCTTCGCGCACACCGGCGGTGCACATCTTCTGGTAGTAGGGGGCTGCCTCGGCCCAGCGATCGCCCAGCGCCAGGCGATGGCCCATCGCGTTGCAGCCCTGCAGGCGGCCGGCATCGCAGCAGGCCTGCGCGCCGCGCTCGCTGCCGCCGGTGGGGCAGTCCTGGGTCAGCGGCACCTCGACGAACACCACCGACGCGGCGCACTGGCCGGCCGCGCCTTCGCGGGTGTAGTAGGCGTAGCGGTTCCACGTGTCCACGCCGATCAGGCTGCCGTTGGCGAGCGGCTGCAGCACAAAGTCGTCACCCTTGTCGTGGCGGATGCGGATCTGCCCGTCCTCCAGGCGTGCGCGCAGCTGGCCACTGAGCGGCATCTGCACCAGCCCACCATCGCCGAAGGCCAGGCTGTCCATCAGCCCGGTGGCGGCCGTGTACTGGCCACAGGGCAGGGACGTGGCGGCGACCGGCCGCATGTCGGCGGCCGTCAGGCCCTGCAGCGGCGCAGCTGCGGTGCAGCTGTCCGGATTGCCGCCCTTGGTGCAGGCCAGTTGCAGCGCGTCACGGGCCGGCAGCCAGCGCCCGGCGGTCCACAGGGCCTGGGCCACGTCCTGGCAGAACGTGCCGGCCGGGTAGGCGCGACACAGCGCGGTCACGTCGTCCAGCGCGGCCGCCGGCAGCGGGGCCGGCTTCTGGCTGCTCAGCAGGATGCTGGCGAATGCCTTGGCCATCGCCATGCTGGCCGCTTCCTTGCAGGCCTCGGCATCGTACTGGCCGCTGTCGGGCTTGCACGATGCCGGTTCCTGCAGGTCCGGATCCTCCTCGCCGATGTCCTCGCGCGTGACGGCTTCGCGCGCCTCGGTTTCGTAACTGGACAGCAGCGCCTTGCAGGCCGCCGGCACGCCCTCCGCGCACCACGGGCGCAGCACGTCGCGGTCGGCCATGCGGATGTCGTCCAGGCAGGTACCGATGCTGGCACGGCAACTGTTCTCCGGGAACTGCACAGGCGGCTTGCAGCGCGCCGGCTCGCTGAGTCGGTACGTGAGGTAACCGGCTTCGAGGCTGCGGCCGCCATCGGTGATGTCCGCCTCCAGCACCACCCCGGCATCGGGGTCGGCCATCTTCAGTTGCTTCCCCAGGCGCCGCAGCAGATACGGCTCGCGGGCACTCCCGGGCATCTGGCGGTAGCCCTGGTTGGGGCTTTCAATGACGATCCGGGTGGGGTTGTCGTCCGCCTGATAGGTACCGCATTGCAGCGTGATGGACGGGGCGGACGCCGGGGCCGCCGACAGCAGCGCCACCGGCGCTGCCAGACCGGCCAGCGTGGCCAGTACACGAATCAAGGACATGGGAGGTACCTGTACGAAAAAAAAGGATCAGGGGACCGGGCCGGCACTGCCGACCGGAGTCACGGGAAGCGGCGCTGCGTCCTCGGCGGGCGCGGTCCAGTCGGCGCAGGTGGCCGCTTCGCGCAGCCGATAGCGCTGGCCATCGTTGACCAGGGTCTGGTCGGTTGCGTCGTAGTCGATCCGGTACTGTCGCCCATCGCCGAGCCCGGTCAGGCGCCAGTGCGCGCCGTCCGGCTCCAGGCGGAAGTAGGTCGGGTCGTCGGGCGGGAAGGGGTAGACCACCGTACCCCTGCCCACCACCTCCAGCGCCGGTCCGTCCTCGCCGACCACATAGCGGCCGCACGGGATGTGCTGCGCGTCGGCCAGCGCGCTGCCGGCCAGCAGGCACGCCAGCGCGCCCGTCCCCCACCGCAGTCGCCGGATCACGGAAAGAACCGCGCGCGCACGTCGGCGCGCCACAGCCGCTGCACCAGCCACAGGTGCAGCGCGAAGAACACGATCGCCGCCAGCGCGAGCAGGCCGGTCCAGATCGCGCGCTGCACGCGCAGGGACGCACGCAGCGCCTGGATATCCGGGGTCTGCACGGTGGTGGCCAGTGCGGCCTGCATGTTCTGCAGAAACAGGTCCATCAGCCACGGCACCACGAAATTGAGCAGCGCGGTCAGCACCAGCAGGAAGGTGAAACCCACCAGGGCCCAGCGCTGGAAACGCAGCAGCCCCCAGCAGGCAGCCACGCCGAACAGGCTGAGCAGCAGGGCCGCCGCGGTCAACGCCTGGGCATGCGCAATGCCCAGCTTTACCGGCTCAGGCAGCAGGGTCCACCAGTCGCTCTCCCACAACGCCATCCTCGTGGCGTCGGTCAGCAGCAGCGGCAGCGCGAGCATCTGCACGGCGAACCACAGGCTGGAGGCGGCGCACACCAGGAGCGAGGCCTTGGCCATCGGCGCGATGAAGTCGTCGGCGCGCGGTGTACGTAGCGGTAAATGGGGAGGAGGCAATGACATCCGGTGTCCTGGGTGACCAGACCGCGATGTCAGATCGCGGCCACCGCACGTGCGGCCGCGGGCAGGATATGGTCTGCGCTCAACGGTGCCAAGCGGCAATTGTGCGGCGGTACGCCTGCAATCCACGCCAGCTCCGCGATTTCGGCGCGTGCCTGCGGCGTTCCCGCCACCCGCACCTGCCAGGCGTGGGCGCGAACCCGGCGGCCCGGCTCGTTCACCGCCCAGGCTTCGAACGCCCCCAGCGGCAAGGCGCTGCCGGCGTCCAGCCGCACGCCCAGTTCCTCGTGCAGCTCGCGGGCGAGGGCGTCCAGCGGCGCCTCACCCGGCTCGGGTTTGCCACCGGGCTGGATGAACGTGTCCGAGCCGTGCTTGCGCACCACCAGCACGCGGCCGGTGGTGTCGCGGATGACCGCGGCGACGATCTCGATCGGCGCCGCGTCGTGGCTCACTTCAGGTTCTCCTCGAACAGCTTGAGGATGCGCTTGTACTGGTCCAGCCAGGAATCCGGACGCACGTAGCCGTGGCGTTCCAGCGGGTACGGCGCGATCGTCCAGTTGTCCTTGTGCAGCTCGATCAGCTTCTGGGTCAGATTCACCGAGTCCTGGAAGAACACGTTGTCATCCATCATCCCGTGGGCGATCAGCAGGTGGTCCTGCAGGCCATCGGCGTACTCGATCGGCGACGACGTGCGGTACGCCTCCGGATCGATGTCCGGCGTGTTGAGGATGTTGGCGGTGTAGCCGTGGTTGTACTGGTGCCAGTCGACCACCGGGCGCAGCGCGGCACCGGCCTTGAATGTGCCCGGCGAGCGGAACAGCGCCATGAAGGTCATGAAGCCGCCATAGGAGCCGCCGTAGATGCCGGCATGCGCGCGGTCACCCTGCTTGGTGTCCACCAGCCAGTCCAGGCCGTCCTTGTAGTCTTCCAGCTCCGGGTGGCCCATGTTGCGGTAGATCGCCGTGCGCCAGTTGCGGCCGTAGCCTTCGCTGCCGCGGTAATCCATGTCCAGCACGATGTAGCCCTTCTGCACCAGCAGGTTGTGGAACATCTGCTCGCGGAAGTAGGCCGGGTAGCGCTGGTGCACGTTCTGCAGGTAGCCGGCACCGTGCACGAACATGGCGATCGGATACTGCTTGCCCGGCTCGGGGGTTTCCGGACCGTAGTACTTGGCCCAGACCACGCCGGCACCGTGCTTGGACGGCACCTGCACCAGCTTGGGCTGGATCCACTCGCGCGCCTTGAAGGCGGCCGTACGGGTGTCGGTCAGCAGCCTGGCCTGGCCACCGGCGGTGGGGACCACCGCCACCTGCGCCGGCAGGTACGCACCGGAGTAGCGCACCAGCAGCTGCTGGCCGTCCGGGGACAGCGAGAAGTCTTCCACACCGTTGAGCGAGGTCAGCTCACGCACCTGCCGGCTGGCGGTGTCCACCGCACACACTTCGTAGTCGCCGGGCGACTGCTGGTTGCACAGGAAGTAGAAACCGCGGCCATCGGCGCTGGGCACCGGCATCGAGGTTTCCCACGAGCCGCGGGTCAGCGCCTGTGGCTTGGCCGTACCCTGCTGGGTGTACAGGTGTGAATACCCCGATTCCTCCGACAGCAGCCACAGCGTGCGGTTGTCGCTGGACCAGCCGAAGTCGTTGAAGCCCCAGTTGATCCACGCGCTGTCGGTCAGCCGGTGGCGATTCTCCAGCCTGGCGCTGGCCGCCGAGACGCTGACGATCCAGCGGTCCTTGTTGTCGTTGGCGCGCAGCATGATGGCCGCCTGCTGACCATCGGCGCTCCAGCGGATGCCGGGGCTGCCCGGGCCGGCCAGCACCTCCAGCGGACGGTTGCCCTTCAATGCGTCCTTGCCGGCGGCCTTGCGCAGCGCGGCCAGCGGATCGGTGCCGATGCCGGGCAGACCGTCCAGCGACAGCGGCTTGACCGTGCCGGCCACGGCATCGACCAGCCACAGCGCGTGCGGCTCCGGATCGTTGCGGCCCACGCGGGTGCGGGTGTCCTCGAATTCCTCATAGCCCGATTCGGTCACGTACTTGGGCATCTTGCCGCCGCGGCCTTCATCGAAGCTCTTCGGCTTGGTCACCACGATCAGCGTGCGGGCATCCGGCGACAGCACGCTGTCGACGATCTCCACATCGGCGCCCAGGTACACCGGACCCGGGGCGCGGGTGCTGTCGGCGCGGCGCCAGCTCGCTTCCTGCTGCTTGAGCGCCTCGCGCTGCGCGCGGTCGTTGCGCAGCGTGGCCAGGGTGCGCAGCTGCTGGTCGCGCAGCACATCGGCCTTGGGCGCGTCATCGGGATTCTTCTCGGCCTTCAGGCTGGCCACCTGCTGCACGCCCCCGGCGGCGGTCCAGTGGAACCAGTTCTGGCCGGTGCGCCAGATCACCCCGCCGTCGCGGGCGAACGCCACCGCAGCGGATTTCTCGGTGCTGCGGGTCAGCTGGGTCAGCGCGCCGCTGCGCAGGTCGCGGAGGAACACATCGCCGTTGCGCACGAACACCGATCGCTGGCGCGCGCTGTCGTACACCGGACTGTCCACGTCCAGCGTGCCGCGCTGGTCGTCGCTGACCTGCACCGCCACGCCACCGCCGATCGGCTGGCGGAAGGTATCGCGGACCGGGCTGCCTGTGCGCTTGAGCTGGTACTCGACCTGCTGGCTGTTCCAGGACCACCACGCGCTCTCGACCGGCGGGCCGATCCAGTCCGGGTCGGCCATTGCCTGCTCGATGGTGATCGGCGTCGGCGCGGCGTGGGCGGCTCCGCCGAGGGCGGCGAGCAGCAGCAGGGACAAGGGCAGCGTTCTGGGCATTGCGGGCGGCACCGTAGAGGAAAACCCGGCAAGCGTAGCAGCCGTCAAGGCCCGCCGAAGGGGCCACAGGTCATGGGGACAGGATCGGAAAAGTCGCGCGTGCGCAGGGGTCCACGCGGAGGAGCGGATGGGGATGCGGCGCTGGCCATCACCGTTCGTGCGTCGAGCGAAGTCCGCGTTGATCAATCTTCGAAATTTCATAGAAACATCAATCGCTTATTCAAACTTTTCCTATGGTGGCACTCCGCTGCCTCCGCCCAGAATTCACGCGGTGACGCACGGTGCGGGGTACTCCCGCCCGGCCATCGGGCGGCCTGGAGCCTCCGTGCCAACAAGGAGTGGATCGGTCATGGAAGGGATATACGCGCTGCGGGCGGCACTGGCGGCCGCCACGCAGGAGCGGCGCCACCTGCGGCTGGACACGCTGTTGGGAGCGCGGCTGGGGGCGGTCGAGGCGTTCAGCGGCATCGAGCAGGTCGATGGTGCGGGTTTCGTGCTGGACGTCCTGGTGCTGTCGCTGGAGGCCGATCTGCCGCTGGAACAGTTGTACGGCACCCCTGCGCTGCTGCAGATGCAGACCACCGGCGCGCCACGCGCGTTCCACGGGCACGTCACCGCCGTTGAACGGCTCGGCAGCAACGGCGGTCTGGCGCGCTATCGGCTGCGCCTGCAGCCGTGGCTGGCGTTTCTGGCCCAGCGCGTGGACAGCTACGTGTTCCATGACCGCAGCGTGGTGGAGATCGTCGAGGACATCTTCGCCGACTACACCGGTCTGGTGCCGGCCTGGCGCTGGGCGCTGGCCGACCGCAGCCAGTACGCCAGGCGCAGCCTGACCACGCAGTACCAGGAGTCGGACCTGGGCTTCCTGCAGCGGCTGCTGGCCGAGGAGGGCATCTACTACTGGTTCGAGCATGCCGGCGACCCGGGCAACGCCCGCCTGGGCGCACACACGCTGGTGCTGGCCGATCACCACGGCGACGTTCCTCGACTGGGCACCGTGCGCTTCCACCGCCGCGATGCCACCGAGCGCAGCGACAGCGTGCGGCACTGGCGCGTGGCACGGCGCTGGTGTCCGGCTGCCGTGTCACGCCAAAGTTGGGATCACCGCACCGCCACCCTGCGCCACGCGCGTGCCGAGGTACCGGCGGAGGTGTCGGGTATCGGCGAGGACATCGACACCAGCGGCCCGTACGGCTGGCAGGACAGCGCCCGCGGCCAGCGCCGCGCGCAGCAGCATCTGGATGCATTCCGCGTGCGCGCGCACACCATCGAGGGGCAGGGCAGCTGGCGCCAGCTGGTGCCGGGCGCGCAGTTCCAGTTGGGCCAGCATCCGGGTGTGGACGCCGGCACGAGCTTCCTGTGCCTGTCGGTGCAGCACCAGGCCCGCAACAATCTCGAGGCGGACATCC
>NZ_CAMPPN010000045.1:0-14925 GCF_946900935.1 Stenotrophomonas sp. Marseille-Q5258 | reverse complement strand
GATCTGGCCGATGCCCACGTACTGCAGGCGGGTGCGCGCCCCCCCCTTGTCCCGGTAGGGGGGGAGCAGGGCCTCGGCGTCCTACCCATACCGCACCCCGCTGCCGTCCGGCGCCCGCCCGCCCCTGCTCTCGCCCGAGCTGCCGGCGGTTCCCAACCCGTTCCGCCAGGCCATCACCGATGCCTGGATGAAGGACGAAGCCAGCCACGTGCGCGAACTGCTGGAGCAGGCGCGCCTGCCGGCCAACGAACAGGCGCAGGTGCAGGCCACCGCCGCCGACCTGGTCGCGCGCGTTCGCGTGCGCGCCAGGGACCAGGGCGCGATCGAAGCCTTCATGCGCCAGTACGACCTGGGCAGCGAGGAAGGCGTGCTGCTGATGTGCGTGGCCGAGGCGCTGCTGCGCATTCCGGACCAGACCACCGCCGACAAGCTGATCCGCGACAAGCTCGGCGATGCCGACTGGAAAAAGCACATGGGCGGCAGCGATTCGGTGCTGGTCAATGCCTCCACCTGGGGACTGATGCTGACCGGCCGCCTGGTGCAGATCAACGACGCCACCCGCGCCGACGTGCCGGGCGCGTTCGCGCGCCTGATCGGCCGTGTCGGTGAGCCGGTGATCCGCCTGGCCGTCCGCCAGGCAATGAAGATCATGGGCCACCAGTTCGTCATGGGCCGCACCATCGACGAAGCGCTGTCGCGCTCGCACAAGGGCGACAACGCCAGCTACCGCTATTCGTTCGACATGCTCGGCGAAGGCGCGCTGACCATGAAGGACGCCAAACGCTACCTGGAAGACTACCGTCGCGCGATCCACTCCATCGGCGGCGATCACAAGGCCCGTGGTGGCCGTCCGGACGGCGACGTCAATGCCGCGCCGGGCATCTCGATCAAGCTGTCGGCGCTGTACCCGCGCTACGAGCACGCCAAGCGTGCACGGGTGATGGCTGACCTGGTGCCGGGCGTGCTGGAACTGGCGCAGCTGGCCAGGTCCTATGGCATCGGCTGCACCGTGGATGCCGAGGAAACCGACCGCCTGGAGCTGTCGCTGGACATCATCGAATCGGTGGTGAGCGATGCCTCGCTGACCGGTTGGGAAGGCTTCGGCGTGGTGGTGCAGGCGTACCAGAAGCGTACCCCATACACGATCGATTACCTGGCCGATCTGGCCCGTCGCATCGGTCGTCGCCTGCAGGTGCGCCTGGTCAAGGGCGCGTACTGGGATGCGGAGATCAAGCGCGCGCAGATCGATGGCCTGCCGGCCTACCCGGTGTTCACCCGCAAGCAGAACACCGACGTGTCCTACCTGGCATGCGCGCAGCGTCTGTTCACGCATGCCGACGCGATCTACCCGATGTTCGCCACGCACAACGCGCACACCATCGCGGCGGTGAAGGCGATCGCCAAGGGCGGCCAGTACGAGCACCAGAAGCTGCATGGAATGGGCGATGACCTGTACGCCGAAGTGGTACCGGCCGACCGCCTGAACGTGCCATGCCGCGTGTATGCACCGGTCGGTTCGCACGAAGACCTGCTGCCCTACCTGGTGCGGCGTCTGCTCGAGAACGGTGCCAACTCCAGCTTCGTCAACCGCATCACCGACGACAGCGTGGCCATCGACGACCTGATCCGCGATCCGGTCGACGCGGTGTCCTCGTTCGCGTCCATCCCGCATCCGAAAATCCCGCTGCCGGTCGATCTGCTGCGCAGCCAGAACCATGACAGGAAGAACTCCATGGGCGTCAATCTCGCCAACGACAACGATCTGCGTGCACTGGCCGCGCAGCTCAACGCGGCCGTGAAGCCGTGGCAGGCCGCACCGCTGGTGCCGGGTGCGCAGCCGACCGGCGCGCTGTTGAATGTGGTCAACCCGGCCGACACCCGCGAGGTCGTCGGAACGTGGCAGCCGGCCGACAGCGCCACCGTGGAGAAGGCGCTGGCCAACGCCGTGGCCGCGCAGCCGCAGTGGAACCGCACCCCGGCTGCCAGCCGCGCGGCGATCCTGGAGCACGCCGCCGACCAGCTGGAAACGCGCCTGCCGGAATTCATGGCGCTGTGCGTGAAGGAAGCCGGCAAGAGCCTGCCCGACGGCATCGCCGAAGTGCGCGAGGCGGTGGACTTCCTGCGCTATTACGCCAAGCAGGCACGCGAGCAGTTCGGCCATGCCGAGAAGCTGCCTAGCCCCACCGGTGAATCCAACGAGCTGCAGTTGCATGGCCGCGGCGTGTTCGTCTGCATCAGCCCGTGGAACTTCCCGCTGGCGATCTTCCTGGGCCAGGTCAGCGCCGCGCTGGCGGCCGGCAACAGCGTGATCGCCAAGCCCGCCGAACAGACCAACCTGATCGGCTACTACGCGGTGAAGCTGCTGCTTGACGCCGGGGTTCCCGAGGGCGCGCTGCAGTTCCTGCCGGGCGACGGTGCCACCGTCGGTGCTGCCCTCACCGCCGATCCGCGCGTGGCCGGCGTGGCCTTCACCGGTTCCACCGATACGGCCCGTGCGATCAACCGTGCGATGGCCGCGCGCGACGCCGCCATTGGCGTGCTGATCGCCGAGACCGGTGGCCAGAACGCTTTCATCGCCGACTCCTCGGCACTGCCGGAACAACTGGTCAAAGATGCCATCGGCTCGGCGTTCACCTCTGCCGGCCAGCGCTGCTCGGCTGCGCGCGTGCTGTTCGTGCAGGACGACATCGCCGACAAGGTGATGACCATGCTGGCCGGTGCGATGGCCGAACTGAAGGTCGGCAACCCGGGCCTGCTGTCCACCGATGTCGGCCCGGTGATCGATGCCGACGCGCTGCAGATCCTGCAGGAGCATGCCGTGCGCATGGAGAAGGACGCCCGCCTGATTGCCGCGGCCACGCTCAGCGATGACGCCGCGCATGGCACCTTCTTTGCGCCGCGTGCGTACGAACTGAAGAACCTCGACCAGCTGCACAAGGAAATCTTCGGGCCGGTGCTGCACGTGATCCGCTGGAAGGGCGACCAGCTCGATGCGGTGATCGACCAGATCAACGCCACCGGCTACGGTCTGACCCTGGGCGTGCATTCGCGCATCGACGAGACCGTCGATCGCATTGCCTCGCGTGTCAACGTGGGCAATGTGTACGTCAACCGCAACCAGATCGGTGCGGTGGTGGGCGTGCAGCCGTTCGGCGGTCAGGGCCTGTCCGGCACCGGCCCCAAGGCCGGCGGTCCGCACTATCTGCTCCGCTTCGCCACCGAGAAGACCGTCACCGTGAACACCACGGCGGCCGGCGGCAATGCCTCGCTGCTGACCTTGGGCGATTGATCTCCCGCGTCACGCAGTGAACGAAAAACCCCGCGAAAGCGGGGTTTTTTGTCTGTCACTCGGCGTCGATCGATTCGATTTCGTCGCGCATCAGCAGCTCGTTGCCGACGTAGCGTTCGAACTTGATGCGGCCGAAGCCGGCGGCGTACCACGCTTCGATGCGATTGTCTTCGAAGGTTGCCGTGACATGGCAGGTGTCCTTGAAGGTGCGCGGCTGGAAGCCCACCTCCGCCTCCACATCCTCGAAGCCGACGAAGGTGTAGTCGGAGAACCCGTCGTAGTCGAGCGGCTCGACCGTTTCCTCGACGTGATGGGTGCGCTGGCCCTTGCCGGCAAGTTCAAAGCGGTCGCCCGGTTTGGCGCTGGCCGGGAAGGTCGGCGCAGGCTTGAAGATATCGGTCATCACCGGCTTGGACGCGTCGCCACCCCAGGCGGAGATGCCGAAGCGCTCCTGGCCAAGGAACTGGCGGCCGCTGGCATCGTAGTAACTGGCGGTACCGACGCCACCGCCGGCGCTGTCGACCCGGATCGCATCCTGACCGGCGAACACGGCCTTCTCGATGGTCAGCGTTTCATCGCCGTTGGACCACGACAGGCCGGGCGTGAGAGTGAAGCAACTGGCGAAGTCGCCAGCCAGTGCAGGGGCCGACAGTGCGGCCAGGCCCAGGGCGAGGGCGGAACGAAGCGCGAAAGGCGACATGTACAGATCCTTGTCAGACGTCATTGACCCACGCGGTGCGCGGGTGGGTGCGCGATTGTACGCGCTGCGTCCCGCAGCTCTGCACCGCGTGCGCCGTACACCGGGCCAAAGCCGTGGCAGAATCCGGCCATGCGCCTGCCCGTCCCGTTTCTCTCGCTTCTGCTGGCCCTGATGCCCGCGCCTGCCGCACAGGCGGTGCCGCCACCGGAGCGCGCACTGGTTTTCACCCGTACGGCGGAGTACCGCCACGATTCCATCCCTGCCGCCGTGGCCATGCTGCAACGCATCGCCGCCACCGAAGGCATGCAGGTCGACCACAGCGAAAATGCCGCCGACTTCACACCTGCCAATCTGGCGCGCTACCGCGTGGTGGTGTTTGCCAGCACCACCGGCGATGTGCTCGATGACCCGCAGCAGGCTGCCCTGGAAGGCTTCATCCGTGCGGGAAACGGCTTCGTCGGCCTGCATGCTGCCGCCGACACCGAGTACGACTGGCCGTGGTACGGGCATCTGGTGGGCGCGTACTTCCACTCCCATCCGCCCGGCCTGCAGACCAGCCGCGTACAGCCCGAACGCGATGGTCGCGCGCGCGGTGCGGCGTGGACCGTGCACGACGAGCTGTACAACTATCGCGACACCCCGCGTGGCCGTGTGCAGGTGGTCGCCACGGTCGATGAACGCCTGTACGACGGTGGCCGCATGGGCAACGACCACCCGATCACCTGGTGTCATGCCTTCGACGGCGGTCGCAGCTGGTACACCGGCTTGGGGCACGACGCTGCGGTGTACCGCCTGCCGGCCTTCGAGGCGCAGGTGCGGCAGGGGCTGCGCTATGCGGCCGGTCGATCAGGGCAGTGCTGAGCCCGCCGCCTGCGCCTGCCGCCAGGCGCGCGCGGCGTCCTCCCAGTGCTGCCCGTCGAAACGGTGGACCTCCAGCGTCGCCAGATCCACGCTGTCTACGCAGCGCAGGTTGATCACCCACTCCGTGGGCGCGAGCCGCGGATGACTGAACGGCGCCGCCCCGCAGCAGTGGCAGAAGTAATGCGTGGCGGTATGCGTGCCGAACGTATAGGTGGACAGCCGGCTGTCGCCCTCGATCAGTTGGAAGCGCGCATCCGCGCAGCCCATCCAGATCGCCCCCCGCTGATGGCAGAGCGAGCAATTGCACGCGAAGGCGCGCAGCGATGGCGCCTGGAAGGCGAACCGCACCGCACCGCAGTGGCAGGCGCCGGACCACGTGGAGAGGGTCATCGCACACCTCCCACGCACGGCGCGGGCTGCAGAGGCGCGTACCCGGCCGCACGCACGACGTCGTCGCATTGCCAGACCAGCCCGTTCCCCGCCCAATGACCATCGGCGACGTCCTCGATCACCATCGAGGCAATCCTCCGACGCGGCTCGTTGCCCCGTCCGCAGGCGCGTACGGCAGCGGCATGGACGGCCGGCAGCCGCCGCGCACAGCGGGCGGCATCAACGGCGGTGGCGGGCTGGCGCAGGGTGATATCCGGCATGAGGGGCACCACGAAAAAGAGGTCTTCATTGAATCTGCGCGCGGCGGCGGACACCATCGACGGATTCGACATCTTTCGTGCGGAATCGGCCAATGCAGGATTTCACCGTCATCGTGCTCCCCGGCGCCTTCGCGTCCAGTGTGGCGCTGAGCGTGGACATGCTTTCCACCGCCGCCACGCTGGCGCCACGACTGGGCGTGCCGGCACCCCGCTGGCAGATCTGCAGCGCCACCCGCGGGCCGGTGCGGCTCGGCGAACACCTGCAGCTGCGTGCGCACCCACTGCCGCGTGCGCCTGATGGAAACGCGTGCTGGATCGTGCCGGGCCTGGGGGTGGACGATCCGCAGGCGATCGCCGCGCGGCTGGCCGGCGCCGACGTGCCGCGGGTGCTGCGTGCCCTGCGTGCGCACGCTGCTGCAGGCGGTCGCCTGGCCGCCTCGTGCGCGTCGGTATTCCTGCTGCAGGCGGCCGGGCTGCTCGCCCAGCGCCGCGTCACCACCACTTGGTGGCTGGCCGCGGCATTGCAGCGGCTGGAGCCGGCCTGCCAGGTCGATGCGGACCACATGGTGATCGACGACGGGCCGGTGACCACCGCCGGTGCGGCGCTCGGCCACAGCGACCTGATGCTGCACCTGCTGCGCCAACGCTTCGGCCCCGCATTGGCCGGGGCAGTGGCACGTGCGCTGCTGCTGGACCGACGCCAGCTGCAGTCGCCGTTCATGGTCCCGACGATGATGGCGCAGGGCAATGCGTTGATCGCCGCCCTGACCGCGCATGTGGAAGCGCACCTGCCCACTGCGGTGACGGTCGGCGATCTGGCCCACCACATGGGCCTGTCCACGCGCACACTGTCGCGACAGGTCACCCGTGCCACCGGGCACGGCCCGCTGCACCTGATCCGCAGCGTGCAGTTGAACCGGGCGCGGGCGCTGCTGGAGAACAGCCGTTATTCGGTGGAGGCAGTGGCCGAGCAGGTGGGCTATGGCGATCCCACCGCGCTGCGGCGGCTGCTGCGCCAGCGTCTCAACGCAACGCCGCGCCAGCTGCGCTGAGCGCGGCCCGGATGCCGGAAACAGAAAGGCCCCGCGCGAGCGGGGCCTTTCGTCCAGCGTGTGATGTCCGCTTGCGCGTCGATCAGAACTTGTAGTTCACCGACGCCGCCAGCACATCGCCGCGCACCTTGTACTTGCCGGTGAGCGAGTTGCCCTGGTTGTTGGTGGTGCCGGCGATGATCACGTCCGGATCCTTGGTGAACAGGTGCAGGTAGCCGAAGTTGTATTCGACGTTTTCCGACGGCGTCCAGCCCACGCCCAGCGAGAGCCACTTGCGGCTGGTGTCGGGCACGCGCACGTCGCGGTGTGCGTTGGTGGTCGGGGTCTGGTCCAGCGCGATACCGCCGCGCAGGGTGACAGTGTCACTCAGCTTGTAATCGGTACCCAGCGAGACGAAGGTCGTGTCGCGGTAGCCGAATTCCAGCACCGAATCGGGCTGCGCCGACGCGTAGTCGATGGTGACCTGGTCGAAGGCGGTCGACCACGCGGTGCGGGTCACGTCGCCCATCACGGTCCACTTGTCATTGACGTTGTGGGTGACGCTCAGGGTGGCCGAGGCCGGCAGGGTCACGGTGGCCTTGCCCGAGGTGCTCACGAAGCGGCCCGGCTGCACGGCGTTCAGTACGGTCGCCACGTTCGGCGGCACCACGAAGGTGGCATCGCCGCCGGTGATCTTGTGCTCGACCTTGGAACGGTAGCTGATGCCGATGTGGGTGTTCTCATCCGGGCTGAACAGGCCGCCCACGGTCCAACCCACCGCATTGTTGTCGCCTTCCACGGTCAGCTTGCCGTCGGCGCTGCCCGGGGTGAAGCCCGGCACGCGCGACTGCGCCAGCGCGGTGCCGAAGTCGATGTTGTTGCTCAGTTCGATGGTCAGGTGTTCAACGAACACCGACGCGCCGAACGACACGTACGGATTGACGTCGTACGAGGCGGCAAAGCCCAGGTCGATCGCCTTCAGGTCGGTCTTGAGGCCGCTGTAACGGCCGACCCAGCCATTGTCGTATTCGGTCTTGAAGCCGAACGGTGCGGTCAGCGACACACCGAAGTGGGCCTTTTCACCGATCGGCATGTGGAAGTAAGCCGCCGGAACCGGAGCGATCATGCCGGCGTCGCCGCCGTCACCGCCGGTCTGGGCCTGGCCGGTCGGCTTGCGGCCGGTGCCGTGGAACTTGGCCGAGAAGCTGATGGCGCTCAGGTCACCCTGGACCTGCATGCCTTCCAGCTGGCGCATGCCGGCCGGGTTGACGGCCATGATGGAGGCGTCGCCCGCGGCGCTGCCGGAGCCGGCGAACGAACGGCCGAGGCCCTTGGCGCTGTTTTCCTTCAGCTGGAAGGCGGCGGCGTTGACGTGGCCAGCGGCCAGGGCACCGGCAATGCCGACGGCCAGGGCGGTGACACGGGCAAGCGTGGAAGCGGTATGCATTGTTGGTTCTCTCCGGAATTGCGGTGATGTTTGGCAACGCGCGCCTGCGTAGCCCCTTCCCTTCCGGGTTGGGACGACGCGCCGGATTCCCCTCCCGACATACGACGCCGTATGCGAGTATACCCAGACCGGTTAATGAAACAATAACGGCCGTCGCCCTCCCGGCCATTCAGGCTGAACGCGACATTCCCCCACCCGGGCCGCCCCCGCGCTAGGCTAGCGCCACCCATGTTCGTGTCGATTCCCTCCCGCAAGAAGTCCGCGTTGCGCTGGGCCACCCCGCTGCTGTTCGCGGCCCTGTGGCTGGCGTTCCTGTGGTCGATCTCCCGGCCGGACGACGCCCGGCGCAGCCTCTGGCTGGATTGGGGCGCCCTGTCCACCGGGCTGACCCACCCGCAGGACTGGTGGGCCACCCTGCAGGACGGCAGTGTGCTGCGGCTGTTCACCGCCCTGTTCCTGCATGCGGACTGGTCGCACCTGCTCGGCAACCTGGTGTTCCTGCTGATCTTCGGGCTGCCGGCCGAACGCGTGCTGGGGCCGTGGCGGCTGATCCTGCTGTTCCTGGTCGGCGGGGCGATCTCCAACCTGACCGCGATCTACACGATGGGCAGCCCGGACCAGATCATCATCGGTGCCAGCGGCGCGGTGTCGGCACTCATCGGTGCCTACCTGGCGCTGTTCCCGGGCGCGCGGCTGGGCGTGGTGATCCCGCTCGGCCTGTTCCTGGAGTTCGTGCGCGCGCCGGCCTACCTCCTGATCGGTGTATGGGCGGCGCTGCAGGTGGTGTTCGCCTATATCGGCCCGACCTTCGGCATGGTCGCCTGGTGGGCGCACATTGCCGGCTTCGCCTTCGGGCTGGCCTACGGCGTGTACGTGCGCGCGGCGATCGCGCGGCGCCTGCGCAAGCGGCACGGCTTCTAGACCCGGCGGCTTCCATCTCCGTGCAGCGCAGCGCCGGTTCCACCCGGCTGCCGCGGTGCCGATCATCGCCGCGCTGCGCTCGGCTCTACGACGGCCGGCGTACGATCGATCAGGGCTTGGTCGGCATTTCTGCGGGCTTGGCTTCAGGCTTGGCTTCAGGCTTGGCTTCAGGCTTGGCTTCAGGCTTGGCTTCAGGCTTGGCTTCAGGCTTGGCCGCAGGCTTCGCCTCCGGCTTCTTCGCCGCCTCGGCCTTCTGCTTGGCCGCCACCGAACCCGGCTGCTTCAATTCGGCCAGTGCATCGTTGATCGGGCCGTCGCCGGGCAGTACGTCGCCGGCCTTGTAGCCGTCCCCGCCTTCCTCATCGCCGCGCAGATGACCCGGCAGGGTCGCTTCGCTGTAGTCGGTCAGGCTCGCCGGCAGCGCGTCGTCGCCGTCGCGCCTGTCGGGCAGCAGCACCACGTCCGGCACGATGCCGGTGGCCTGGATCGACTTGCCGCTGGGCGTGAAGTAGCGCGCGGTGGTGAGCTTGACCGAATCACCGTTGTCCAGCGGCAGCACCGTCTGCACCGAGCCCTTGCCGAAGGTGCGGCTGCCGACCACGCGCGCACGGCCGTTGTCGCGCAGCGCGCCGGCCAGCACTTCCGATGCGCTGGCCGAACCGGCATCGGCCAGCACTACCACCGGCGCGCCCTTGAGCAGATCGCCCGGCGTCGCGTCGAAGCGTGCGTCACTGATCGAGATGCGGCCACGGGTGCTGACAATATTGCCCTTGTCGAGCAGGTCGTCGGCCACCTGGACCGCAGCGGTGAGCAGCCCGCCCGGGTTGCTGCGCAGGTCCAGCACCAGGCCCTTGAGCTTGCCGCCGGCCTGCTGCTGCAACTGCGCGACATGCTTCTGGAAATCGGCACCGGTGTCGGCCTGGAAGGTGCTCAGGCGGATGTAGCCGTAGCCGGGCTCCAGCATCCGGCTGCGCACGCTGGTGACGCGGATGGTTTCGCGGGTGACGGTCACATCGAACGGTTTGGGACGGCCTTCGCGCACCAGGGTCAGCACCACCTTGCTGCCGGCTGCGCCGCGCAGGGGTTCGGTGGCCTCGATCGCGCTGATCGGCTTGCCGTCGATGGCGATGATCAGATCGCCAGCCAGGATGCCTGCACGCGCGGCCGGGGTGTCGTCGATCGGCGAGATCACCTTCAGGCTGCTGTTGTCCGGCTGTTGCTGCAGCTCCACGCCGATGCCCTCGTAGGCACCGTTGGCCTGCTCATCGAAGGCCTCGGCATCTTCCTTGTCGAAGTAGGTGCTGTGCGGGTCCAGGTCCAGCAGCAGGCCTCGGATCGCGGACTGCATCAGCTTCTTGTCGTCCACCGGGTCCACATAGGCGGCGCGCACCGCGTTGTACACCGCCACGTAGCGCCGGATTTCCTCGAGCGGCACGCGCGAAGTGACCGCCTCTTCACTGGTTGCCGCATCGCTGCCGCGGGTCGGCGCACCGCCGGTCTGCTGCGCCCAGGACATGGCCGGCAACAGGGCCAGCAACAAGGTGGCGGAACGGGCTACGCGCATGAAGCACTCCAGGGTAAGCGGGGGACGGGAACACACACACCGGGGTGCGTGTCCCGATTATGCGCGAAGGCCGGATAAATTCCCGTTGAACCGCCCGGTACCGGTGCGCGTTACGAGGGGGGCGCGATTCATCGCCCCCCGCGTGGACTCAGCGGCGCTGCAGCCAGGAACCGGGGTCCACGGGCTGGCCGTTGCGACGCAGCTCGAAGTACAGCGCCGTCACGCCCTGTCCGCCGGAGTTGCCGACCTTGGCCACCGCATCGCCCTTCTTCACCGCCGCGCCGGCATCGCGCAGCAGGGTGTCGTTGTGGGCGTACAGGCTCATGTAGCCGTTGCCGTGGTCCACGATCAGGATCATGCCGTAGCCGGTCATCCAGTCCGAGAACACCACCGTGCCATCAGCCACGGCGGTGATGGTGCTGCCGGCGGGCGCGCCGATCAGGACACCGCTGCTGGTGCGACCGTCGGGCAGCTTGCCACCATAACGGGCCAACAGATTGCCCGACAGCGGCCAGCCCAACCCGCCCACTTTCGGTGCCGGTGCCGAGGCCACCACGGGCGGAACCTTTACCGCACGTGGAGGGGCACGCGTCCCGCTCGCCGCGGCCGCCTTCTCGGCTTTCTCGGCGGCCGCCTTTTCCGCTGCGGCACGACGGGCAGCCGCGCGCCGCTCGGCTTCGGCGCGTGCCGCCGCCGCACGCAGGTTGGCCAGCAGCGTTTCCAGTGCCTTGGCATCCTGGCCCAGCGCCTTCTCCCGCTCGCTGCGATCCTTGAAACGCTCGTCCAGTGTGGCCACGGTGGCGGCACGCGCGCGACGGTCGCCTTCCAGCGCCGCGGCCTGCTGCTTCTGCTGCTGGCGCGCGCCCTCCAACGCCTGCCGACGCTCGACGATCTGCGTTTCCAGCGTCTGCAGGTCGGCCAGGTCGCGGGTCAGTGCCTGGATGCGCTGCGCGCGCTCGCGCTGCAGGTAGCGATGGTAGGCCAGCGTGCGGTTGGCATCGGCCACGCGGTCCTGCGACAGCAGCAGCTTGAGCGGGGCGTTGTTGCCCACGCGGTACGCGGCACGCAGCAACGACGCCAGCTCCTCGCGTTGCCGGGCCATGCCGGCCTGCAGCTCGCTGCGCCTGCGTTGCAGTTCCTCCATCGCGCGGGTTTCGCGCTGCAGGGCGGTCTCGGTCTGGGCCAGAACGCGGCCGGTGCGGGCGACTTTCTCATCGGCTTCGCGCAGTTGCCGCGATGCCTGGCCACGCTGGCTCTCCAGGGTGCGCCGCTCCTGCGCCACGCCCTTGAGCTCGCTGCGCAGCTTCTGCAGCTTGCGCTCGGTTTCCTTGGGCGTCTGCGCCACCGCGCCCTGGCCGGCCAGCATCAGCGCGGTGACCAGCAACAGCCCCTGCAGCATCACGCCCAGGCGGCGCGAAACGACGCGCCCCGTCGTGGGTTTGTTATCCCGGCGTGAGGAAAAGGCGTTGTGGCGCAAGGGCTTTCCAGTGACTTCAGGCAGATGCAGATTGTAGCGACGCATGGTGACATTGCAGCAGGCGGCCTGCCAGCCGCGCGCCAGACAACCGAGGCTCCCATGAAATCTGTTTCGTTCCCATTGCTCTTGGCCCTGATGGTGTCGGGTCCCGTGCTTGCCCAGGACGACATCAGCAAGGTCAACGGCAGCATCACCGCCCGGTCCGGCCAGACCTACGGCGACCTGGATACCGTCAATGGCGGCATCCGCGTCGAGGAGGGCGCCGTCACCGGCGACATCGAGACCGTCAACGGCGGCATCCGCATCGCCGAGCGTGCGCGTACCGGCAGCATCTCCACGGTCAACGGCAGCATCCAGATCGGACGCGAGGTGGTGGCCAACGGCGACGTCGAAACCGTCAACGGCAGCATCTTCGCCGACCGCGGCAGCCAGATCGAGGGCGGTGTGGATACCGTCAACGGCAGCATCGGACTGGTCGAGACCCGGCTGGGAGGAGGCATCGAGACGGTCAACGGCGACATCACCGTTGGCGTCAGCTCGCAGGTCGGCGGTGGCATCCGCGTCAAGAAGGCCAGCTTCAACCTGTCACTGACGCCGGGCCGCAAGCCGCGCGTGATCATCGGTCCCAACGCCGTGGTCGGCGGCAACCTGCAGTTCGACCGCGATGTCACGCTGTACATCCATCGCAGCGCACGTACCGGCGCCATCAGTGGTGCGGTGGCGCAGGCCTTCGACACCGACACCGCGCCGCAGGATTGATATGGTGTCCCACCGGCGCGCTGCTGGCGCCGGCCTCTTTTGATCCAGGAACCGACGATGCCCCGCAAACTTCTGTTGTGCCTCGCCGCTGCCGCCGCTCTGTCGGCGTGCAAGGGCGAGCAGACCGCTCCCGCGCCCGCCCCGGCGGCCGCGCCGGCCCCCGCGGCCGGCCATGCCTTCTCGCCCGACATCAACGTCGGTGACTTCGCCGAGCTGGTCAAGACACTCGCCTCGGACGACTTCGAGGGCCGCGCGCCGGGTAGCGTCGGTGAGGACCGCACGGTCGAGTACATCCGCGACCAGATGCAGCGCATCGGCCTGCAGCCCGGCAATGGCGACAGCTGGTTCCAGGACGTGGCGATGACCGAGACCACCGCCGACGAATCCACCGTGCTCACGCTCGAGCAGGACGGCAAGACGCGCACACTGACGTTCGGTACCGACATGGTGATCGGTACCCGCACCGGCCAGCCGGAGGTCAAGGTGTCGTCCAGCGACCTGGTGTTCGTCGGCTACGGCGTGGACGCGCCGGAGCAGAAGTGGAACGACTACGCGGGCCAGGACTGGAAGGGCAAGACGGTGGTCATGTTCGTCAACGACCCCGGCTTCCATGTCGATGACAGCACGTTGTTCGACGGCAAGCGGATGACGTACTACGGCCGCTGGACCTACAAGTTCGAGGAAGCCGCGCGCAAGGGCGCCGCCGCGGCGCTGATCGTGCACGATACTGCCGGCGCCTCGTACGGCTGGGACGTGGTCAAGAACTCCTGGGCGGGTCCGCAGTACGACCTGCCGGCCAAGGACGATCCGGAAGCGCGCCTGCCCGCACAGGGTTGGCTGAGCGCCGATGCGGCGCGCCAGCTGTTCGCCGAGGCCGGGTTGGACCTGGACAAAGCGTACAAGGACGCCAGCAAGCGCGGTTTCAAGCCGGTCCCGCTGAAGGCGAAGGTGTCCTTCGACCTGAAGAGCACCATCGCCGAGAAGAAGTCGCGCAACGTGGTCGGTGTTCTGCCGGGCAGCAAGCGCGCTGACGAAGCGGTGCTGTACATGGCGCACTGGGATCACCTGGGCAAGCACGAGGGCGAGCAGGGCGACAACATTTACAACGGCGCCATTGACAATGCCACCGGGGTAGCCGGCATCCTCGAGATCGCCGATGCGATGGTCCACCAGCAACCTGCGCCGGAACGCTCGGTGGTGTTCCTGGCGGTCACGCTGGAGGAATCGGGCCTGCTGGGTTCGAAGTACTTCGTCAATCACCCGACCTTCCCGCTCGACAAGATCGCGGGCGTGATCAACATCGATGCGATGTCGGTGGCTGGCCGCGCCAAGGACATGACCGTGACCGGTTTCGGCAGCTCCGAGCTGGAGGACATCCTCAAGCCGCTGGCCGCCAACCAGGGCCGTACCCTGCATGGCGAGACGGCGGTGCAGAGCGGCTTCTACTTCCGTTCGGACCACTTCAACTTCGCCAAGGCCGGCGTGCCGGCCCTGTACGCCGACGGCGGCGAAGATCTGCGCGAGGGTGGAATCGACGCGGGCCGCAAGGCCGCTGAAGACTACGGGCGCAACCGCTACCACGGTCCGAAGGACGAGTACGACGCCGCCACCTGGAAGCTGGACGGCACGGTCGAGGACCTGCAGCTGCTGTACGGCGTCGGCAAGGAGCTGGCCGGCGGCGATCGGTGGCCGAACTGGTACGAGGGCAACCCGTTCAAGGCAGCCCGCGACACCATGATGAAGGGCAAGACCCCGCCGCCCGCAGCCAAGTGAGCTGACGCGCAGGGAGTGAACAGAAACGGCGCCGAGAGGCGCCGTTTTTTCATGGCCGGGGTGGAGCGCGGGAACGTGCGCGCGGGAGGTGCCGAGCATTGATCGTCCCCTTCGATGGCCGCCAGGTGCCGACCGCGGGTCGGTACGGCGCACTACCGCGTGCAGCGACCGCCGTTGCGCACCGTCACCCGACCGTCAGTGGGTTGCTACCCGGGGGACAGCGCATGGGCGGCGATCCGGGGACGCCGCGTTCGGATGTGGATCGGCGGTGTCCGGTCGATGTCCACCGTAGGGGAGCGATGCATCGCCGCGCGCAGGCAACGCATAAAGAAAAAACCCCGCTGCGTGAGCAGCGGGGTTTTTGGGGTGTAAACCCTGGCGATGACCTACTCTCGCATGGCTTAGGCCACACTACCATCGGCGCAGCTGCGTTTCACTTCCGAGTTCGGGATG
>NZ_CAMPPN010000044.1:0-15090 GCF_946900935.1 Stenotrophomonas sp. Marseille-Q5258 | reverse complement strand
GGATGTCCGCCTCGAGATTGTTGCGGGCCTGGTGCTGCACCGACAGGCACAGGAAGCTCGTGCCGGCGTCCACACCCGGATGCTGGCCCAACTGGAACTGCGCGCCCGGCACCAGCTGGCGCCAGCTACCCTGCCCCTCGATGGTGTGCGCGCGCACGCGCAATGCATCCAGATGCTGCTGCGCGCGGCGCTGGCCGCGGGCGTTGTCCTGCCAGCCGTATGGGCCGCTGGTGTCGATGTCTTCGCCAGCCGCGCCGTGCGCGGTGTCGGCCTCGGCGCTGGCCTGGCGCAGTTCGAGCGTGCGGTAGTCCCAGCTTGCGCGCGCGACCTTGGTCGTGCACCACCGACGAGCGGTGGACCACTGCTGCACGCTGTCGGTGCGCTCGGTGACATCACTGCGATGGAAGCGCACCGCCCCGAGATCACGGGCGCCTTGATGGTTGTCCGCCAACACCAGCGTATGGGCGCCCAGGCGCGCGTTGCCGGGGTCGCCGGCATGCTCGAACCAGTAGTAGATGCCTTCCTCGGCGAGCAGCCGCTGGAGGAAGGCCAGGTCCGACTCCTGGTATTGGGTGGTCAGGCTGCGCCGGGCGTACTGGCTGCGGTCGGCCAGCGCCCAGCGCCAGGCCGGCACCAGACCGGAATAGTCGGCGAAGATGTCCTCGACGATCTCCACCACGCTGCGGTCATGGAACACGTAGCTGTCCACACGCTGGGCCAGGAACGCCAGCCACGGCTGCAGACGCAGGCGATAGCGGGCCAGGCCGCCATTGCTGCCGAGCCGTTCCACCGCGGTGACATGGCCGTGGAAATCGCGCGGCGCGCCGGTGGCCTGCATCTGCAGCAGCACCGGCTGCCCCAGCAGATCGTCGGGCGACATCCGGGCGTCCACTGACAGTGCGGTGACGTCCAGCACGAAACCGGTGCCGTCGATCTGCTCGACGCCACTCAGCGCTTCGGCGACCAGTACATCGCTCCCCAACGATGTCTGCAGTTGCAGCAGGCGCTGCGTCTGCGCCGGTGCCGCGAGCGCGGCGATTATCTTGGTTACCGAATCCATGGTGCTCCCCGCATTCATTTGTCCAGCGACATCTATCGTCTGGTTTGATTTTGATCGACAGCATAGAACACGACTCTCCACGCGATCTTCACCCGTCAATCCTTGCAGGCGTTCTCACGTGGATCGCCATTAAATTGTGATTTAAATCACAATTTACACCGCACTTCCGATACCGGACGCCGCCGCAGTCTGCCTGCGGCGGGCGCCCTATCGTCTATCGGTCACGCCGACTGGGTAATGCGCTCAAGCTGCAGCTTGGTGCCCTCATTCAGCTGCAGGCGGTAGTCGCGTCCACCCGCGCTGACGGCAACTTCCCGTGCGTTGCTGACCAGCTGGTTGGCCTTGCCCTGGGCCGGCGCCTGCATGTAGATCCGCCAGCTGCCACGGCTGATCTGCGCCGCCAGGTTGCGCGCATCCTGACGGGCATCCGCGGCGGCACCGTGCAGCAGCTCGACGATATGTTCCGGGCGCAGCCGGTTCCAGGCGCGGACACTGTCGGTGTCGCGGGCCAGGCCCAGGTTCAGGCTGTCGCAGTTGGCAACGGCCTTGGCGCGGTCGAATCCGTAGAAATCCATGTTCGTGTCTCCTATCAAGTCAACTCAGGACAACTTGTATTTGAAGGCGCCGTTCTTCCCTGCGGTCACCTTGATGGCGTTGATCCGGTTTCCTTCGGCCATCGCTGCCAGGACGCTTTCCGCGATCTCTGGCAACAGCGTACCGTTGAGGATGTGATCAACGTTGCGCGCACCGGAATCCACTTCGGTGCAACGCGACAGCACGGCCTCGACCAGGCTGTCGTCCCACAAGAACGTGGCCTTGTGGTTGCCCGCCACACGGTCGCGGATGCGACCGAGCTTGAGCGCGATGATCTGGGCCAGCACGTCGTCGTTGATCGGGAAGTACGGCACGACTTTCATGCGGCCCAGGAAGGCGGGCTTGAAGCTCTTCATCAGCACCGGGCGAAGGGCGTCGCCCAGCGCATCGGCGGTCGGCATCTCCTCGGCGGGCTTGTTCAGGCACGCCTGCATGATCTGCGAGGAACCGATGTTGGACGTGAGGATGATCAGCGTGTTGCGGAAATCGATCTCGCGTCCTTCGGCGTCATCCATCTGGCCTTTGTCGAACACCTGGAAGAACATCTCCAGCACGTCCGGATGGGCCTTCTCCACTTCGTCCAGCAGCACCACGCTGTATGGATTGCGACGCACCGCTTCGGTCAGCACACCGCCCTCGCCATAACCCACGTAGCCGGGCGGCGAGCCCTTCAGGCCGGAGACGCTGTGCGCCTCCTGGTACTCGCTCATGTTGATGGTGATCAGCTTGCGCTCGCCGCCATACAGGATGTCGGCCAGCGCCAGCGCGGTTTCAGTCTTGCCCACACCGGAAGGCCCGACGAACATGAACACGCCGCGCGGCTTGTTCGGGTCTTCCAGCTTGGCGGTCGCGGTGCGTACGCGCTGGGCGATCGCCTCCAGCGCATGGTCCTGGCCGATCACGCGCTCGACCAGCAGCCCGCCAAGGTTGCGCACGGTGCGGATCTCGTCCTTCACCATGCGGCCGAGCGGCACGCCGGTCCAGGCCGACACAATCTCGGCCACCACGCCACCATCGACCTGCAGGGGCACCATCGGGGTCTCGCCCTGCAGTGCACGCAGTTCGCCGAGCAGGCGGTCCAGTTCGGTCTGCTGCGGCGACGCGCTCGCGGCCGCCTTCCTGCCCCGCGCCGGCTTGTCGGCCGCGCCAGGCACATCGGTCGCCGCCTCCGGGCCGGTGGCCTCCATCTGCGCGCGCAGCGCACGGATCTGATCGGCCAGGGCGCGCTCGCTGGTCAGGCGCGCTTCGTTGGTGGCCAGCACGGCCTGCGCGTCGGCCTGCAGCTGACGCAGCTCGCCCAGACGCTCGGCATGGTGGCTGGCGCCGCCGGCGGTTTCCCGCTCCAGCGCCGACAGCTCGGCCGCCAGGCGGTCCAGGTGCTTGCGGGTGTCTTCAATGATCGCCGGCGTCGCGCTCTGGCCCAGCGCCACCTTGGCGCAGGCGGTGTCGAGCACGCTGACGGCCTTGTCCGGCAACTGGCGACCACTGATATAGCGATGTGACAGCCGCACAGCTTCAGTGACCGCTTCGTCCATCACCCGGATGTTGAAGTGCGCCTCCATCAGCCCGACCATGCCGCGCAGCATCGCCGCCGCCAGCGCCTCGGTGGGCTCCTCGACCTTGACCACCTGGAAACGACGGGCCAGCGCCGCATCCTTTTCGAAGTACTTCTTGTACTCGCTCCAGGTGGTGGCCGCGATGGTACGCAGTTCGCCGCGTGCCAATGCCGGCTTGAGCAGGTTGGCCGCATCGTTCTGGCCAGCGGTGCCACCGGCACCGATCATGGTGTGCGCTTCATCGATGAACAGAATGATCGGATGCGGACTCTTCTTGACTTCGTCGATCACGTTCTTCAGGCGGTTCTCGAACTCGCCCTTGACGCTGGCGCCGGCCTGCAGCAGGCCCATGTCCAGGGTGTGCAGCTCCACGCCCAGCAGCACGTCGGGGACGTCCTTCCCGGCGATCCGCCGGGCCAGGCCTTCGACGACGGCGGTCTTGCCCACGCCTGCCTCGCCGGTGAGGATCGGATTGTTCTGGCGGCGACGCATCAGGATGTCGATCACCTGGCGGATCTCGGCGTCACGGCCGATCACCGGGTCGATGCGGTCTTCGCGCGCGCGCTCGGTGAGGTTGGTGGTGAACTGGTCCAGCGCCGGGGTCTTGGACAGGCCGCCCTTCTGTCCATCCACCGCCGCTGCGGTCTCGCCGCCAAGATCGCCCTCACCCGCCCCTGCATCGGCGTTGCGCACGGTCTGGCCGGCTTCCTGCGAGCCCTCGGTGAGCTTGGCGAAGTCATGTTTCAGCGCATCCACCTTGAAGCGCACGAACAGCTTGGAGCCGCGATAGGCCAGCTGCGACAGCTCCGGCTCGGTCATCAGCGCCAGCAGCAGGTGGCCACTCCGGATGCGGCTGGTTTCCGAGTCCAGCGAGGCGATCAGCCAGGCATGCTCGAACAGCTTGGGAATGTGCTGTGAAAACACCGGCGTGCGGCTGTTGCCGGTCTTGAACTGGCTGATCTCGTCGGACAGGTCGCGCTCCAGCGCTTCGGGGGCGATCCCGCAGCGGCGCGCGATCAACACGAAATCGCTCTGCGGCTGCTCCAGCAGCGCCAGGAACAGGTGTTCCAGATCAACCTCGTAGTTGCCACGCGACATGCACAGATTGGCAGCACGCTCGGCGGCCAGACGGCAGGTGTCGTCCAGCTTGCTGATCAGGGTCTTGAGATTGATGCTCATGCGGGGAAACGCGCTCCTTGCTGGTTCATTGCAGTGTATGGATGCCGTACGTGGTGTCCGAACGCGGGCCCTCGGCCGACCGCGAGCACATGTAGCTGTCCCAGCCCAGGCGGGCGCCATTGCCGGCGCCCAGTCCCGAACCACGAACGTCCTGCTGGCGCAGCACCAGCCGCACCTCATATTCCAGCGTGCCACCGGTGAGCAGCGACAACCACTTCGCCAAGGCCTGCTCGGCGCTGCCGCCAGGCAGGAAGTCGTCGAACTGCTCGCGCCGCAGCGGGCCGATGCTCAGCCGCATGCGCAGATCGCGCTGCCATACACGGTCGCCTGCCAGCGCGCTGGAGCCCAGCGATGCATTGGCCTGGCCCAGCCGCGTGGCCTGCCCCGCCGGGACGCGGTACCAGGCACCCACGAACTGCTCCAGCACCAGCGGCACCTGGAAGTAGTCCGCGAGCACGCGCTGCATCAACGCCGCCGACACCGGGCGCTGGCGGATGGCGCCGGCATAGTAGGCAAAGGCCTGGTCGAACACATCGCCGTGGCCGTCCACCAGCCGGTCGCGCAGTTCGTTCATGCCCATGCCGAACAGCGACATGATCAGCGGCAGGAACCGCTCGCGACGGTCGATCTCGTACTGCAGGGCAAGGCGATGCTTCTTCCAGGCCGCGTAGTGCAGCGACACCGCGCGGGTCGAGAAGATGTCCAGGAACGCCCGGGCGGTACGGTCGCGCTCGTACAGTTCGCGCAACTGCAGGGTCTCGGTGTAGTGCAGCGGCAGCGCACCCGCCGTGCCCAGCAGGCCCATGAAGTGCGGGGTGAGATGCACCTCGGCGAGCGTCTCACCGATCAGCGCTTCGTCGATCGCGGCCGCATCCTCGAGCCGGTCGCCCTGCAACGAGTACGCCACGCCTTCAGCGCTCAGCTCGGTGGCCGGGAAGCCCAGGGACAGGGAGTTGCGGAACCGCACCCGCATGGGCACAGCCTGACCGGACTTCACGCCCTGGCGCTGGAACACCTGCTCCAACAACCGCACCGCCTGGAAGAACTGGAAGCGATGCGGCTCGGCGAGCAGCTGCTGCGCTACGCCAGGATCGATTCGCCGCTTCGCGCCGGACATCGGACGATCTCCTCCCCCGACTCGCTGGAGACCAGCACCAGCCGGGTGAAACTGTTGGCATGCACATACAGTGCAAAGAAGTGATCCATCACCTGGGCGAACGCGGCAATACCGGCCCCCACGAAATGGTTCTCGTTGACGGTGAGTCGGATCTCCAGGCCCCGCACCACCGAGGCAAACTGTTTGCCGGACATCCAGCTGGTCACCGGATGCTGCTCGAGCGCCACCAGCCCGTCGATCTGGCGCGCCGATACGCTGCTGCCGGACAGGTCATACAGGCGCAGCATTTCCTTCAACGCGGTCAGGCCGCTGCCGGTCAGCGACAACTGGTTCAGCGACAGGTGCGAAATCAGTCGCCACTGCGCGTTCTTGCCCTGACGGAAGCGCATCGGGCGGGTCGGCTTGCGCAGCAGGCCGATCGCACGCGCGGGCGTGCCACCCTCCAGACTGAGGTCGCCGCCGGCCACGCCGTGGGCCAGCTGGCTGGGCAGATCGCGGTTGCTGCAGGTCAGCTCCAGGCTCACCGTGTCGGTCTGCGGCACGGTCGGATTGAACGCCAGGTCGACGAAGCTGATCTCCGTCTCGAAGCCGGGGCTCTGGCGTGCGATGTCCTCGTCACGGCGCGCTACCCAGTACTGGCCGGTCCGGTCGGGATCCTCGCCGTGATGCAGCGAATAGAACGGCCGGAACGCCTGGATCACCTCGCCCTGCGGGGTCTGTCGGATGCGGTGCACCGAGTCGATCGAATGCACTTCATAGGCGAACGCGCGTCGTGCATCCGGCAACACGGCGTAATTGACGGTGCGATGGGTCACCCGGATCGGCTCACCGGCCTGGGTGAACAGATTGACGATCGGCGTGCAGCCCAGGCGCACATTGCTCGCGCTCAGCTCTTCGAGCACCAGCTGGTTGCCGCGCTCGGGCGCGCTGGCGTGCAGGATCAGGTGCAGGGTGAAGCTGCGGCTGGCGCCGGCCGTGACCGGCTTGAGGTCCAGATCGACGAACCCGAACTTCTCCGGGTAGGCGAACAGTTCGGTGAGCAGGCGATAGGCCGGATGCGAACGCGCCGGAAAATCGACCAGTGCCTCGTTGTCGGCAAAGCCGACCTGGCGCAGCGGCACGCTCTCCAGCCGGCGCCAGCGACCGCCGCCATCGGCCTCGACATAGGCGACCTTCACGCCGAGCGCCAGCGCATCGCGCAGCGCAGCGCGCAACGACGGCTCGCCATCCAGGAACAGGCGCAGGGCGTCGGTGCCCAGCGTGTCGAAACTGGCCTGGTCGGACACCAGCCGGACGTTCAACGAGATCTGCGCACCGCTGCCGGCCGGCAGGCTGGTGGCCATCGGTGCCTCGGCGACACCGCGATAGACGGCAGACTGCACCACGACCGGTGCCAGCACCACGTCGTAGGCGGTGCGGAAGCGGCACGACACACCGCGGACCGGGCGGCTCTGCAGCGCCGTGCCGCGCGGCACGGTGATCGGCGCGCTGAGTTTGGCGGACACGCCGTCCATGTCGAAATGCGCGATCGAGCACGACGGGAATGGCCGCAGATAGTGCGGGTACAGCACATCCAGCAGCGCGTCGGTGAACTCGGGATAGTCGTCCTCGATGCGCTTGGAGACGCGCGCACTGAGCAGCGCGAATGCCTCGATGAGGCGCTCGACGTGCGGGTCCTGGCTGCCGTCGGCATTGAGCTGAAGGCGGCCGGCAATCTTGGGGTAGCGGTCGGCGAACTCGCGGCCATAGCGCCGCAGGTAGGCCAGTTCGCGTTCGTAGTAAGGCAGCAGATCCTGCATGTCAGACCGTCGCCTGCTGGCGGCGCATGCGGCTGACCTGGTACTGCAGGGTCGAGGGCTGCAGCATCGCATCGAAACTCACCGGCTCCCGCGCCGGCTCGAGATCGAGCAGCGCATGGATGGTGAAATGCAGCCCACCCCCGAACTGGGAGCCCACTTCCAGGCTTACCCCCACGTTCTTGAGGCGGCGTTCGTGGCGCGCCACGGCCTGCTCCAGCGAACGGCAGATGGCGGCACGGTCATAGGCGTTGGCCAGGCTCATCGCCGAGAAATCGGCCAGCCCGTAGGTCAACAGGGATTGCTTGCAGTTCGGAAACGCCGCCATGTCGTCTTCCTGGAAAGCGGCCCGGGAATTGAGCAGGCCCTCCAGATCGCGCGCGATCGACTCCTTGTACTGCTCCAGCGATACGGACTTGAACACATGCCCTCCCCCGTTGGATTTGGGGGCATCGTCGAACAATTTTTCGAGCAAGCTGGGTTCGAGTCCCTTCATTCGTCATTCCGGTCTGTCTGCGTCCCTGCATCGTGCAGAGGGGCAACACGCGTTGCGGCCGATCCTGGCCGCGCCCGATGTACTGCCAGTGGCGTTTCAGACTGCGATGGCGCGCTAGGCGCCATCGCAGCGACACAACATCAAACGGCGTAGTTCGGAATGTTCTTGGTTGCACTCCACTGCGCCACGGCCTTGCCACCAACGCCGCCTTCCGGCTTCTGCTGCTGGTAGGTCCACTTGATCGCACCAAAGCTCAGCTGGATCACTTCCTGCGGCATACCATCGGAATCGACCGTGGTGGTGACGCGGTGAACCAGCACGTTCAGCAGCTCGACCAGGTAGTAATTGATCGCGTTGCCGTCCTTGTCGGCGCGCATGAACTCGATGCGGGCCTTCGGGAAGGTGGTGCCGTTGGCAGCCGCCTGGTTCAGAGCAGTGGAGGCGAGGTCGATCGACTTGGTGACTTCGATCGGCGACAGGTTCACACGCGCGGCAGTGGTGCCACCCGAGGTCGACGCAGTGGCCGAGCGCGGCTGCAGGAGATCCTGCGAGAAGGACTGGATCTCAATCCAATCCTTGTGCTTGTCGTCGTGGGACTCGCCCTTGATGGTGTCGATGGAAAGAAAAGCGTGCTGCATATCTGGTCTCCTAAGTTCCGGTCTTCCGTGAGATTGGGTGCCGGGATCGCTCCCGGCGGTTCAGGGGGTTTAGCCCTCTTAGAAAAACGTCACTGCAAATCGGGACATCCGTCCCTTGACGCTACAGCAACATCAAAGCGTTACGACTTCTTTGCAGTCGCCGGCAGTTCGGCAACCAGTCGCAACGAAACAGACAGCTCATCGAGCTGGAAATGTGGCCTGATGAACGCCACAGCGCGGTAGACACCGGGCTTGCCCGGCACTTCCGAAACGTTCACAGCGGCTTCGCGCAGCGGGTACTGGGCCTTGGCTTCCTGGGAGGCGTTGTCGTCCAGCAGCACGTACTGGGAGATCCAACGGTTCAGGAATTCCTCGACGTTGCCCGCCGATGCGAAGCTGCCAATTTTCTCGCGCATCATCGCCTTGAGGTAATGGGCGATACGCGAGACGGCGAAGATGTACTGCAGCTGGGCAGACAGGATCGCATTGGCATTGGCCGAATCGGTGTTGTACTTCTTCGGCTTCTGTGCCGACTGGGCGCCGAAGAACGCGGCGTAGTCGGTGTTCTTGCAGTGCACCAGCGGCATGAAGCCGAGGTCACTGAGTTCTTTTTCACGACGGTCGGTGATCGCCACTTCGGTCGGGCACTTCAGCGCGACTTCGCCGTCATCGGTACGGAAGGTGTGCGTCGGCAGGTCTTCGACCAGGCCACCGCCTTCCACGCCGCGGATCGCCGCGCACCAGCCGAAGTCCTCGAACGCGTGGGTCAGGCGCGCGGCCATCGCGTAGGCAGTGTTGCACCACAGGAACTTGCTGTGGTCGCTGGCATCCACGTCTTCAACGAAGTTGAACCCTTCCACCGTGGTCCCGTCTTTCGGGTTGTACGGCAGGCGGCCCAGGAAGCGCGGCATGGTCAGGCCCACATAGCGGCTGTCCTCGCTCTCGCGGAACGACTTCCACTTGGCGTATTCGACGGTGTCGAACACCTTGGCCAGATCGCGCGGCTTGCCCAGGTCGGTGAAGGTCTCCAGGCCGAACATGCTTTCGGACGCTGCCGAAATGAAGGGCGCGTGTGCGGCGGCCGCCACGTGCGACATCTGCTCGATGAAGTACATGTCTTCCGGCTGGCGGCCGACGAAATAGTCACCCACCAGAGCACCGAAGGGCGCGCCACCGAAGGTGCCGAACTCTTCTTCATAGACCTTCTTGAACAGCGCGCTCTGGTCGAAATCGATCGCCGACTTGAAGTCCTTGACCAGATCCTTCTTCGGCGCGTTGAAGACCTTGATCTTCATGTTCGGGCCGGTGGACGTCTGCTGGCACAGGTAGTGCAGGCCGCGCCAGGTGCTTTCCAGCTGCTGGAACTGCGGCGCATGCATCACCGCGCTGAGCTGCTCGGAGATGATCCGGTCAATCTCGGCGATGCGCGCATCGAGGGTCAGGTTGAGGTTGTCCGACACCACCACGGTGCCTTCCAGCACCTCCTTGGCAAGCTCGGAAATGATGTCCTTGGCACGCTGGTGTTCGGTTTCGGACTTGGCGACCTTGCTCTTCTCGACGATCTGGTCGAGCAGGCCGATCTCCTCGACCGCAGCGGACGCCTGTTCGGCAACACCGGTAGCTTCTGCTGCCATGACTTACTCCTCCTTCCCCGTGCCAAGCTTCTTGAGCTGCTCGGTGTTGTTCAGGACATCGGTCAACAGATCCTCGAGCTTTTCGTTGCCGGCCAGCTTGTTGCGCAGGTCGGCGAGCTTGGTGCGCGATTCGAGCAGCTTGCGCAGCGGCTCGATCTGGTCGACCACGGACTCGGGACGGAAATCGTCGATGGAATTGAACTTCAGTTCCACGCCGAACTCGCCGCCACTGTCGCTGATCTTGTTCGGAACGCGGTACACCGCACGCGGTGCCACGCCTTCCATCACTTCATCGAAGTTGTCCAGGTCCACATTGACGAACTTGCGGTCCTTGACCTTCGGCAACGGCTGCTCCGGATTGCCGCTCAGGTCGCCGAGCACGCCGACCACGAACGGCAGCTCCTTCTGCTCGATCGCGTCGCCCTTCTCGACGTCATAGGTGAGTTGCACCCGCGGGGGGCGGATCTTCTGCAACCGCTTTTGAATGCTGTCCTTCTTGGCCATCGGTGTCTCCTGACTGGGGGCCGTACGAAATGCGGATCAGTTGCCGCCGACGTTCTGGAACGGGTCCGCACCGGCACCGGACGACGCCGGACGCGCGGGTTGCGCTGCCGGTGCCGCGGGCGTGGTCGTACGACGGGCAGCCGGTGCGGTGCGACGACCGGCACGGGTGGCCTTCGGCTTTGCCGGCGGTTCCAGGATGGCTTCACCCATCGTGGTGCGCAGCGTGGTGGCCAGCGTCTGCGCTTCCTTGCGGGCGGTGTCCGAGGCCAGTGCGCCGCGTCCCTGCAGGCGCTTCAGCGACTGGTTGGCGATGCGGAAACCGGCAACGGTCAGCACGCCATCGGCGACAAGGTCGTCCGGATCGCGCTGCAGCACTTCTTCGGCGGCCACGATGGCACGCGCGTAATTACCCTGATCGAACTGCAGCTGCGCGATGCGCACCCACGGTTCCTTGCGGGTCGGATCGGCACGAGAGGCAGCTTCAAAACTCGTGATCGCCGCTTCGGCACCCGCCGTGGTCACCTGCGCTTCGGCGGTCGTCATCGACGTGTCGAAGGGCGGCACCACCGCCTTCTTCGGCGTCGATGCGCATGCCGCCAGACCCGACAGCAGAACCAATGCCAGCATCGGCCGATAGACGGCCTTCCCCTTTTCCTTCACTTTCATGCCAATCCCTCGTAGAAACTCCTAAAGGTAAGACCGGTCCCCGCCGATACTACACACGGGATTCCGTCCCCTACCGCCGCAAGTGTACAACTGCAAATACGCAAGGGTATAGTGAAGCGCATAGATTGCTTCAATGCAACGCCGCAGATTTTCACACCGTCTTCCGCGTTCTGCTGTATGCGCAATGGACTTCCGCGCATGAATCACTCTCCCTGTCCTTTTTCGCCCGAGAATGCATGAAGCCTCTCATGAGCCGAAATTTTTGCTTAGGCCGTCACACTGTCTTATGTGTTGTCACGGCGATGTCATTGTCCTTGTCAGGGTGCGCCAGTGGCGGTCTTGGCAAGGCTATGGACAAGACGTTACAAGCCGTTGGCATCAAGGAAGCGGCGCCGGATGCCCCGCCGACCATTCCACTGCGGCTCTATGCCGGCACCAATCTCAATGCCGGCAATGACAAGCGCCCCACCGCCGCGGTGGTGAAGGTCTACCACCTGCGCAGCGCCCAGCGCTTCGAACAGGCCCCGTTCAACGCCTTCCTCGACCAGAACGGCGAGCAGGCCGCCCTTGGCGCGGACCTGCTGTCGGTCAATGAGATCGTGTTGACCCCCGGCGCGCGCCAGGAACTGAAGGAGCAGTTGAGCGAAGGCGCTGCCGTACTGGGCGTGGTTGCCCTGTTCCGCGCGCCGGCCGACAACCGCTGGCGGCTGACGTTCGACGGAAAACAGAAGGCGCTGCCAGCCGACGGTATTACCGTAGGAATCCATGCGTGCGCACTGACGACTGACAGCCCGGCGTTGGTCACGCGGCTTTCCGGTGATCCGAGCAGTCTGGCATCCGTGCGCTGCGTCTCTCCTCGCTGAGGGGGTGACTTCATTCTGACGTCAGAATTCCAGCATACGATAGTATCCAAGCCTCGCCTCGCATCAAAAATGTGAGGCGCAGCTCACTTTCACATTCCTGTATTGGGAATGTGTGTGGAAACCTAGCGTTCCTCGGGTGCGGTTTGCCTGAAATTTCCAAGGATTGAAATGTGGCGTATGTAAGCAGGATGTCGAAGGTTCTTTGGGGTGAGGGTCTGTTTCTGCGGCCCCAGCATTTCCAGCGTCAGGACGCCTATCACGAGGCACGGCTGCAGGATCTTTCGCTGACCCTGCATCCGTACGCATGGGGCTGCCGCCGCGTGCGTTTTGATCCGCAGGCGCTCAACGGCGGCACGCTGCGCCCGCTGGACATCTCGGCGGTGTTCCCCGATGGCGAGAGCTACGACGCGCCCGTCCACGATGCGCTGCCCGATGCGCTGTCGCTGAAGGACCTGCCGCCCGGCGTGCAGTCCACCGTGATCCACCTCGGGCTTCCCCTGCTGCGCGACGATGGCGACAACTGTGCCGACGCCGACGCCGCGCAGTTGGCGCGCTACCGCCAGGTCAACCGGGCCGCCAACGACCTGTTCACCGATGCGGTGGAGGCCGAACTCGGCTTCCTCGGCAAGGCGGTCAAGCTGCTCACCGACGAGCACCCGCGCGATTCCTACGCCACTGTGGCGCTGGCGCGCATCCGTCGCACCTCCACCGGCGGCTTCGAACTGGATGAGGACTTCATCCCGCCGTGCGCGCACCTGGAAGCCTCGCCCACCCTGCACCGCGAGCTGCGCGGCATCCTGGACTCGTTGCAGGCCAAGGTCGACGCACTGTACGGACTGCACCGCGAGCCCTCCAAGAACATCATCGAATTCCGTTCGGGCGACATCGCCTCGTTCTGGCTGCTGCACACGATCAACTCCTCGTTCAGTGCGCTGGCGCATCTGTACCACCATCCGCAGCTGCATCCCGAGCGCCTGCACCAGGAGCTGCTGCGCATGGCCGGCGCGATGCTGACGTTTTCCAATGCCTACGCGCTCAACGATCTGCCGCGCTATCAGCACACGCAGCCGGAGGCGGGGTTCCGCCAGCTGTTCGACATCATCCGCAACCTGCTGGACACGGTGATCTCGGCGCGCTACTTCAAGATCGCGCTCAACGAGATCAAGCCGTCCTACCACCTTGGACGTCTGGACTCGCAGCGCATCGACGACAACGCCTCTTTCTACCTGGCGGTATCGGCCGACATCCCCGCCCAGGAACTGGTGCAGATGGTGCCGGTCCGATTCAAGGTGGGCGCGCCCGACGACGTGGAGAAGTGCGTGCTTTCGGCACTGCCCGGCGTGAAGCTGGCGCATGCCAACCAGGTGCCCGCCGCGATCCCGGTGCGCCCCGGCAGCCACTACTTCGAACTGGATTCGCGCGGCGCGCTGTATGAGCGGATGCTCAAGGCACAGTCGCTGATGATCTACGTGCCGGCCGGCGTTGCCGATCTCAAAATGGAACTTGTCGCGGTGACCTCATGATGAATTCGCCCCTGCCCCCTACCCCGGGCCCGATGCCTTCGCTCAGCTCGCATGGCGGCATGGCCGCGCCGTCGCCGCAGGCGGCCAATCCGCAGAGCCTGCAGGACCTGATGGCCGACGGCTTCTACCTGCTGTTGCTGCTCAAGCGTGGGCAGCTGCCGTCGGATGCCGAAGCGTTCGTGCAGACCGTGCAGAAGTTCCTCGACGGTGTGGAGCGCAATGCCAATCGCATGGGCATCGCCTCCGAGGATGTCTACGCCGCCAAATACGCGTTCTGCGCGGCGGTGGATGAAGCGATTCTGTCCCAGCCCTCCGCGCTGCATGAGATCTGGGAGCGCAATCCGCTGCAGCTGCGCCTGTTCGGCGAGCATCTGGCCGGCGAGCACTTCTTCGACCGGCTTGAGGAACTGCGCCGCCAGGGCGCACCGCGCCTGCCGTCGCTGGAGGTGTACCACTTCTGCCTGCTGATGGGCTTCGAAGGCAAGTACCGCCTGGAAGGTACCGAGAAGCTCGGCTACCTCACCGCGCGGCTGGGCGATGAGATCGTCTACCTCAAGGGAAAGCGCCACGGGTTCGCACCGCATGCGCTGCCGCCGGACCACATCCGTCACAGCCTGCGTCGCGTTGTTCCGCTGTGGCTGCCCGCCGCACTGGTGGCAGGCTTTGGCGTGATCGGCTTTTTCGGTCTGCGCTTCTATCTGGGTCACGAAACCCAGCAGCGCATGGCGGCCTACAACGACGTTGTCCAGATGCCGCAGCGCACCGCGCACATCACGATCACCCTGCCCTGAGACGGGTGATCGACCCTTCCGCATGACGCCGCACCACCGGCGTCATGCGGATGTCGCGCCGGATCGCGCGCATGCCCACCACTGCTTCAGGCGCGTGTCGACCTGAGCACAGTGCACTCGAATTCCACCCTGCCACGTTACATGTTGTGGAAACGGCGCTGCTGCTCCCCAATCGGTGTGCGGCGTACCTTCGATGCGATGTCCCCACCCGGTCCCTTGGCAGGTCGCGCCAGTAACTTGCCTCCGACACCGACTCAATATCGTGCGATTCATCACAGTTTCCTGTCTATAATTTGACGCAGCGGCCCCGTGTCGCGCTGAATGCGACAAAATCGATCCACTTCCCGTCTGCGTTGCAGGCACACGTCAGGGGGCGTGCGAAGCCGGTCGGTGAAAGAGCCCGTCAATGGGATTTGTTACTGTTGCCGGGTACATGGACGTGAAACAGGCTCTGCGGGCGTCACGCGGCCGCAGCCTGGCACACGCATCATCACACTCCCTGACAAGAGCCTGTCGATATGGATGTCTCTCGCTCCTCGTTGTTGGCCACCCTTGGCGCTCCCTCCCAGCAGGCGCGCCTGATCCAGCTGCTCGGCCCGGCCTCCGGCCTGGTGGTGGAGCGCTTCGAGGGCCAGGAGGCGGTCTGCGGCAGCACCCGGTTCGAGATCGACTG
>NZ_CAMPPN010000043.1:0-19256 GCF_946900935.1 Stenotrophomonas sp. Marseille-Q5258 | reverse complement strand
CCCCAGGCGCGCGTCACCCCCCCGCCATCACCGGTAGTGGCGGAACCGGCACCGGTCACCCCGCCCAGAATGGCGCCGCCGCCTGCTCCGCCGGCACCGGCCGCAGCGCCGCAGGCCTTCTCGATCGAACCGGCCGACAGCGCCGCCGCCGACACCGCGCCGGCGATGGCACCGCCACCGCCACCGGCACCGGCCCCCGCGCAGAAGGCCGTGAGCCCGGAGCGCGCCACCGCGGCGCTCGCGGCGCCACGCCCGGCCCCGAGCGCCGCAGGCGTCATGCAGCGCCGTTCGGCGATGGCACCGTCCAGCGAGGCCGTCCTCTCGGCCAGCGCCGTCGATGCCGCGGTGTCCGCCGATGCCAGCCTGCCGCGCAAGCAGTGGCTCAAGCGTATCCGCGAGCGGCGCGATGCCGGTGATCTGGATACCGCGCGCGCCAGCCTGGAGCGCTACCTGCAGCAGTACCCGGAAGTGCGCATCCCGCGCGACCTGCGCCAACTGCTCGACACCTGAGCCGCGCACGCCGCGTCTCGCAGGCAAAGCTCTAGAATGGCGCGGATGCCCGATACGCTTGCCACCGCCGTCAGTCACAGCCTGGAGATCAAGCACAGCCGCTTCATCGCCCATGCCGCCCCCATCACCGACGCCGGCGCGGCGCTGCAGTTCCTGCAGCAGGTGGCCGTGCCCGATGCGACGCACAACTGCTGGGCCTACCGGCATGGCAACGATTACCGCTCCAGCGATGACGGCGAACCGGCCGGGACCGCCGGCAGACCGATCCTGGCGGCGATCGATGGGCAGGGGTTTGATCGCGTCATGGTGGTGGTCATCCGCTGGTACGGCGGCATCAAACTTGGCGCGGGCGGCCTGGTCCGTGCCTACGGCGGCACCGCTGCCGAATGCCTGCGGCTGGCGCCACGGCAACCGCTGATCGCGCTGGCCGAGCTGGACGTGCACGCCCCGTTCGACGATCTGGGCACGCTGCATGCGGCACTGGCCGCCCACCTGGCCGAAAAGCAGGCCGAAACCTTCACCCCGTCGGGCGTATCGCTGCACCTTCGTCTACCGGCCGATCAGGTCGACCCGTTGAAAAACCGGCTGCGCGACGCCACCCGTGATCGTATCCGCGTGGAAACACGCACCGAACCAGGCCAACCGAATGACTGACACCCCTCCCGCGCCCGCCCCGGCGCTGCGCCGCCTTGGCAGCCTGCGCACGCTGTGGCCGTTCGTGCGCCGCCATGCGGGGCTGTTCAGCGCCTGGCTGGTGGCGCTCGCGGTGTCCTCGGTGGCCACGCTCAGCCTGCCGCCGGCAGTCAAGCTGATGATCGATCATGGCTTCAGCGACAACGGCCAGATCAACCGCGCCTTCGCGCTGCTGTTCCTGGTCGCGGTGGTACTGGCCCTGGCCACCGCTGCCCGCTTCTTCTTCGTCTCCCTGCTCGGCGAAAAGGTCGTCGCCGACCTGCGCAGCCGCCTGTATGCCCACCTGATTGCGCTGGGTGCCGGCTTCCACGACCGCAGCCGCAGCGGCGAGCTGGTCTCGCGCCTCACGGCCGACAGCGAACTGCTGCGCAGCGTCATCGGCTCGACGATGTCGGTGGCATTGCGCAGCAGCGTCACTGTAGTGGGCAGCCTGGTCATGCTGTTCGTCACCAGCCCGGCACTGGCGGCGTGGACGCTGGTCGGCATTCCGCTGGCCGTGCTGCCGATCATCATCGGCGCGCGTCGTCTGCGCCACATTTCGCGCGCCAGCCAGGACCGCATCGCCGACGCCAACAGCCTCGCCGCCGAGACCCTGGGCGCGGTCCGCACGGTGCAGGCGCATGCACGCGAGCCTTACGAGCGCAGCCGCTTCAACGCGGCGCTGGGCGAATCGATCAAGGCCGCGCGCCGGCGCATCGGCGCTCAGTCCATCGTCACCGCCACCGCCATCGTCCTGGTGTTCGGCGCGATCGTCGGGGTGCTGTGGCTGGGGGCGCACGATGTCATCGACGGCCGCATGAGCGCCGGCACGCTGGGCCAGTTCGTGCTGTATGCGTTGATCGGCGGCGGGTCGGTCGGCGCGCTCGCAGAAGTCTGGAATGAACTGCAGCGCGCCTCCGGCGGCATGGGCCGGATCGCCGAACTGCTGCAGGAAGACATCGAGATCACCAGCCCCGCCGATCCGCAGCCGCTGCCCCAGCCGCTGCGTGGCGAGATCCGCTTCGACGACGTGGTGTTCCATTATCCGCAGCGCCCGGACACCGCCGCGCTGGATCATTTCGACCTGCACGTGCGCCCGGGCGAGACCGTGGCTCTGGTCGGTCCCTCCGGCGCGGGCAAGAGCACCGTGCTGTCGATGCTGCTGCGCTTCCACGATCCCGCCGCCGGCCGCATCCAGGTCGATGGCGTGGATGTGCGCCAGGTCGATCCGGCCCAGCTGCGCGCGCAGATGGCGCTGGTGCCGCAGCAGCCCACCCTGTTTGCGAGCACCGCACTGGACAACATCCGTTACGGCCGACTGGAGGCCAGTGACGAGGAGGTGCAGCGCGCTGCTGCGGCTGCCGAAGCCGACGAGTTCCTGCAGGCCCTTCCGGAGGGCTATATGAGCGAGCTGGGAGAGCGTGGCGCACGCCTGTCCGGCGGGCAGCAGCAGCGCATCGCCATCGCACGCGCCCTGCTCAAGGATGCACCGATCCTGCTGCTCGACGAGGCCACCAGCGCGCTGGACGCGCAGAGCGAACG
Source organism: Stenotrophomonas sp. Marseille-Q5258 (assembly GCF_946900935.1). Lineage (NCBI taxonomy): Bacteria > Pseudomonadati > Pseudomonadota > Gammaproteobacteria > Lysobacterales > Lysobacteraceae > Stenotrophomonas > Stenotrophomonas sp. Marseille-Q5258. The sequence goes on along the minus strand of NZ_CAMPPN010000043.1, from coordinate 16,532 downwards.
CGCCGTGCAGCAGGCACTGGAGCGGCTGATGGCCGGCCGCACCACGCTGGTCATCGCGCATCGCCTGGCCACCGTGCTGAAGGCCGACCGCATCGTCGTGATGGACCACGGCAGGATCGTCGCACAGGGCACACATGCGCAGCTGCTGGCCGAAGGTGGCCTGTATGCGGAGCTGGCGAAGCTGCAGTTCATCGATTGACGACACACGCCTAACGCGTCGCGATGCATGGTGCACGGACCCTGGTCCGTGCCGCTGCAGGAGGTGTTCCATGTCGTTCCGACAGTTCCCCGCCACTGACGCCAATGGCGAAAACTACGTCATCATCGAGTTCAGGGAGGAGGCTGCCAGCGACACCGCGTCGTCCGCGCCTGCCACCCGTTACGAGCTGGCCGATGGTCGTCATCTGGTCCGCGACGGCCGCCAGTTCCGCACCTCGGGCGGCGAACTTACCCTGACGACCTGACCGCTGGTCATTTTTTCGCCAGCCATCTTGACACCGTTCTGTCGCAAGGGATGAACGCGGTTATCCACATGGTTGTCCGCAATTCATCCACACCCCCTGTGGATGAATGCGGCAGTGCAGCAGGTCAGCGTGACAGCACCCGACCGATGCCGGACGCGTCGATTTCCGCAGCCGCCTGCTGCAGCGCGCGTGCGTCGCTGCCGGCAACGAATCCCACGCGGAAATGCACGTCGCCGGCCGGCGTGCGCGACGAGTGGATGGAAGCCAGGCTCACCGCGTGGCGCTCGAACACATGCAGCAGTTCACGCAGCGAACCGGGGCGATCCTCGGGCAGATGCACGCTGATCGCATTGCGCTCGGTCAGGTCGGCCAGCAGGTAGCCCACCCGCTCGAAGGTATAGTTGCCTTCGGCCAGCACGGCCTCGCCCTGGCTGTCACGATTGTCCAGCAGCAGCTGCTGGCGGAACGCCGCCCGCGCATCGTCGTCGCCCTGCCCGACCTGGCTACGCAGCGTCTGCAGGTGCGCAAGCAGGCGGTCGAGCATCGGCCCAACGTGCGGATTGCCGAACTGGATGTCTTCGTAGATGACCGGGTTCAACGACAGGATGCGCGCGATGATCGCCGTATCCAGCTCGAATGACGCCGACCGGTACGGCATCAGCGCCGGGAGGGGGCCGAGCAGCGGTGCGTACTCGCGCAGCACGCCGGCCTGGGCCAGGTGCGTGGCGTGAACCATTGCCTGCACCAGCGCCATCACCTGGTCGTGGTGCTCGGGCGTGGCGCGCACGCACTCGGCCTCCAGTGCATCGCACAGGCCCTGCACCCACGGCTTCCACTGCGACAGGCGCGCCTCGCAGACCACCATGACGCGGCCTTTCAGGGTCGGCGCCTTCGGCGGCGCGGTCATCGGATGCAGGCCCACCACGTCGGCCTGCGAGGCGAGCATCGCCGCCACCGGCGCGGACTTCACCGACGTGACGTCCAGCCACAGCCGCCCTGCCTCGCGCCCGGCCGAGCGCGCGACGTACTCGCCGATCAACGCCGGGGTATGGCGGATCGGCGCGGAGAAGATCAGCACCTCCGCGCGCGCGACCAGAACCTCGGGGCTGTCCGATCGGGGATCAGCCGGATCGTGTCCCAGTACCTCCAGGCCCATCCGTTGCTGGAGGAACCGCCGCAGCCAGCGCCCGTAGGCTCCGGCACTGCCGACGATGCCAACCACCGGCATCCGGGTCACGCCAGGCGCTCGGGCACGAAGCGCTGCGGCAACGACAGGGCCGCCGGTGCGGCAGCCAGTACGTCGAACTCTTCATGCCCGTTGGCCAGCGTGGTCTCCAACGCCACGTGCACACCGGCGATCGCGCGCGAGATGGCCTGCTCGAAGGCTTCGCCGCGCAGCAGGAAGGCAACCAGCAGCGACATCAGCACGTCGCCGGTGCCGGCCACGTCCACCGGCAGGTGCGGCGAGGTCCAGCGCCAGATCGCATCGCGACTCACCGCCAGCGTCACCAGCTGCCCCGGCTCGCCGCCCACGCTGTGCGCCAGCACCCACTCGGGCCCGCGTGCCAGCAGGGCCTGCGACGCGGCGATGGCTTCGTCCTGGGCCAGGCTCGGCATCCCGGTCAACCGCCCCAGCTCGAACGCATTGGGCGTCACCAGCCACGCGTGCGGCAGCAGGCGCTCGGCGAACACGGTTTCCAGACCAGGCTCCACATACGGACCGGTGTGGGTATCGCCGATCACCGGGTCCAGGCAGTAGCGCAGCTGCGGCGATGCCGGCAGCACCTCGTCCAGCCAGTCGGCGAACGCGGTGCCGTTGCCGACGCTGCCGAAGTAGCCCGAGACCAGCATCCGTGCACGCTGCGGCAACCCGCGCTCGGCGGTGCCCAGCAGCAGGTCCGAGAACCACTCCGAGGGCAGCACGCGGCCACGCGTGGTGGCGTAGAACGGCGCGTTGCTGAGCAGCGTGGTCGGGATCTCCGCCACGCGCACGCCCAGCGCACGCAGCGGCGGTACCGCAGCGCTGTTGCCGGCATGGCCGTAGACGAGCTGGGACTGCACGGAGATGACATCGACCGGCGACGGACCGTCCGGGCGCTGGCGGCGGCCGTGGACCAGGTGGCTTTCGAGGGATTCGTTCATGGGATCGGCACGGTGGGGGGCTCTATGGCCATTATCCCCCAACCGCTATGCCGCATCCTGCCCGTCTACGCAGCCGGATCTGCCCGTTCCGGGATGTGGGGGTCACGCTGCAGCAGGAACTCCCAGGTATCGCTGAAGACCAGTGGGTAATGCAGCGGCCGGCGATCGGCGAACCGTTGCGCGTGGACGGGCTCCCCTTCCACGCGACAGCCGCCCGGCGATTCGAAGGCGACCAGCTCGGTGACAATGGCGTGGCGGGAGCTGCCCGCTTCCTGGAGATGGAGCGCATACGACGGATGCGCGGTAATGCTGCGCTTGAGCACTACCCGTCCCACGGCAGGCGCGTACCAGCTGACGCTGTGCTCCAGCCCCTCGACGGCCGATCGCCCCTGCCAGCGCCTGCCGGTCATGTCATCGGAGGTGGGATTGGACTTTCGCCAGCGTGCACGCCGTTCGATGCGGTACGCACGGACGCTGCCAATCCCAACGTTGATTGTCTCCATGCCCACCACACGATTGCTGGCCTCCTCTTCGTAGTCGTAGCGGTAGGTCCCGTTGGCCCCACGACTGCACCGGGTTCGGCGAAGGCATCGTTCCACGCCGCACCCACCGCAAGTGGGAACCGCAGGATTTCCTTGCGCCCCTGGCGAAGCGGATTGACGTCCGCATAGGTGTCGGTGTGTTCAACCCGCGCCACACCGTCCCCCACCGCCAGCCGCGTCAGGCGCTCCGTCATCCCATCCAGGCGAAGGGACGACACAGGATGGTCGGGACCCATCGAGTACGTCCATCGCGTGCCAGGCGCCAACTGCAGAGGACGCTCGATCGTCCCATCGATCGCATCCAGCCTGCATGCCTCCAACGGCGCGGCGGACACCGCGCCTGCAGCGAGGGAGGCAGTCACCACGGCCACCGGCCATGCGCGGCTTACAGCGCAAGACAGGGATCGAACAGCGGCGTGGACGTTGCGGGCAAGCGTGTTCATCGCGGCATGGTAGTAATCGCTGCAGGCACAGTCACCCACGCCTGTCGCGATCAACACCAAAGGCAGACGACCTGCACCGGACCGCGACGGGAACAAAAAAAAAGCCCCCTGTCTCCAGGGGGCCTTCGGTACAAGGCAGGAACCAACGCCGCTTATGACGTCATCCGATCCCAGAACCCCTTCACGCCATCGATGAACGTGGCCGACTTCGGCGAGTGCTTGCGCGCTTCTTCGCCGGTGAAGGTGGTTTCAAACTGCTCCAGCAGCTTGCGCTGCTCGGTGGTGAGGTTGACCGGGGTCTCCACCACCACGCGGCAATACAGATCGCCTTCGCTGCGGCTGCGCACCGACCGTACACCCTTGCCGCGCAGGCGGAACAGCTTGCCGGTCTGGGTTTCGGCCGGAATGCGGATCTCGGCGTACCCGCCCAGCGTGGCCACGCGCACGGTGTCGCCGAGCGCCGCCTGCGAGATGCGGATCGGCACTTCGCAGTGCAGGTCGTCACCGTCGCGCTGGAAGATAGCGTGCTCGCGCACCCGCACTTCCACATACAGATCGCCCGCCGGCGTACCGGCCGGACCGGCCTCGCCTTCGCCGGACAGGCGGATGCGGTCACCGGTATCGACGCCCGCAGGCACCTTCACCGACAACACCTTGTCTTCCTCGACACGGCCGTTGCCGTGGCAGGTCTTGCAGGGATTGGGAATGATCTGGCCACGGCCACCGCAGTTGTGGCAGGCCTGCTGCATGGCAAAGATGCCGCGCTGCACGCGCACCTGGCCGCGCCCCTGGCAGACGGTGCAGGTGTCCACCTTGCCGTCTTCCGAGCCGTTGCCGTGGCAGTCACCGCATTCGGCCAGGGCCGGAATCTCGATGCGGCGCTCCACGCCCATCACCGCTTCTTCCAGGTCCAGCTCCATCACGTAGCCGATGTCGGCACCGCGACGGGCTTGGCGCGGACCACCGCCACCGCCGCCGAAGATGTTGCCGAAAATGTCGCCGAAAATGTCGTTCATGTCCGGGCCGCCCGGACCGCCGCCACCGCCCATGCCATGCTCGAACGCGGCGTGGCCGTGGGCGTCGTACATGCGGCGCTTGTTGGCGTCGGACAGGACTTCGTAGGCTTCCTTGCATTCCTTGAAGGATGCTTCGGCAGCCGCATCACCCGGATTGCGGTCCGGGTGGAACTTCATCGCGCAACGGCGATAGGACTTCTTCAGCTCTTCTTCGCTGGCGGTGCGGGACACGCCCAGCACTTCGTAGTAATCGCGCTTGCTCATAACTTGGATCGGGTTCCGGAAGTCGGGATTCGTCAACGCGCAAGAGCGGAACCAGGTCCGCTCTTGCGTCGGGCGCCCCGACAGGCCGGGATACGGCTGTCAGGACCTGGGGGAAACGACAACGGGACGCTGCCTGCGCAACGTCCCGCGTCTTGTCCGGATCAGGACTTCTTGTCGTCCTTGACTTCGGTGAACTCGGCGTCGACCACGTCGTCATGCGCGCCGTTGGTGTTGCCGGCACCGGCATCGGCACCCGCAGCGGCACCGCCCTGCTCGGCGGCGGCCGCCGCGGCGAACAGCGACTGGCCGGCCTCTTCCAGCACCTTCGACTTGGCTTCGATCTGCGCCTTGTCGTCGCCCTTCATCGCCGTTTCCAGGTCGGACAGGGCCGACTCGACCTTGCCGATCACATCACCACCGACCTTGCTGCCGTGCTCGTTGATCGCAGTACGGGTACCGTGGATCAGCGCGTCGGCCTGGTTGCGGGCTTGGACCAGCTCGTGGAACTTCTTGTCTTCCTCGCGGTTGGCTTCCGCGTCGGCGACCATGCGCGCGATCTCGTCCTCGGACAGACCCGAACCGGCCTTGATCTCGACCTTCTGTTCCTTGTTGGTCTTCTTGTCCTTGGCCGACACGTGCAGGATGCCGTTGGCGTCGATGTCGAAGGACACTTCCACCTGCGGCATGCCGCGCGGGGCCGGCTCGATGCCGGACAGGTCGAACTTGGCCAGCGACTTGTTGAAGCGGGCCTGTTCGCGCTCACCCTGCAGCACGTGCACGGTCACGGCCGACTGGTTGTCCTCGGCGGTGGAGAACACCTGCGAGGCCTTGGTCGGGATGGTGGTGTTCTTCTCGATGATCTTGGTGAACACGCCACCCATCGTCTCGATGCCCAGCGACAGCGGGGTCACGTCCAGCAGCAGCACGTCCTTGACGTCGCCGCCGAGCACGCCACCCTGGATGGCCGCACCCAGTGCCACGGCTTCGTCCGGGTTGACGTCCTTGCGCGGTTCCTTGCCGAAGAACTCGGTCACGGCCTGCTGTACCTTCGGCATGCGGGTCTGGCCGCCGACCAGGATCACTTCGCTGATGTCGCTCGAGCGCAGGCCGGCGTCATTCAGCGCCACGCGGCACGGTTCGATCGACTTCTTGATCAGCTCTTCCACCAGCGCTTCCAGCTTGGCGCGGGTCAGCTTGATGTTCAGGTGCTTCGGACCCGAGGCGTCGGCGGTGACGTACGGCAGGTTCACTTCGGTCTGCTGCGCGCTGGACAGTTCGATCTTGGCGCGCTCGGCGGCGTCCTTCAGGCGCTGCAGGGCCAGCGGATCCTTGCGCAGGTCGATGCCCTGGTCCTTGTTGAACTCGTCGACGAGGTACTCGATGACGCGGTTGTCGAAGTCTTCGCCGCCCAGGAAGGTGTCGCCGTTGGTGGCCAGCACTTCGAACTGCTTTTCACCGTCGACGTTGGCGATTTCGATCACCGACACGTCGAAGGTGCCGCCGCCCAGGTCGTACACCACGATCTTGCGATCCTTGTTGTCGCCCTTGTCCAGGCCATAGGCCAGTGCGGCCGCGGTCGGCTCGTTGATGATGCGCTTGACGTCCAGACCGGCAATGCGGCCGGCGTCCTTGGTCGCCTGGCGCTGGCTGTCGTTGAAGTAGGCCGGCACGGTGATCACCGCTTCGGTCACGGTCTCGCCCAGGAAGGCTTCGGCCGTCTTCTTCATCTTCTCCAGCACGCGGGCGGAGATTTCCTGCGGCGCCATCTTCTTGGCGTCGCTGGTCTGCACCCAGGCGTCGCCGTTGTCGTGGGCCAGGATGCCGTAGGGCACGTGCGCGATGTCCTTCTGGACTTCAGCGTCGGTGAACTTGCGGCCGATCAGGCGCTTGACGGCGTAGAAGGTGTTCTTCGGGTTGGTGACGGCCTGGCGCTTGGCCGAGGCGCCCACCAGCACTTCGCCGTCCTTGGTGTAGGCGACGATGGAAGGCGTGGTGCGGTCACCCTCCGCATTCTCGATGACGCGGGCCTTGCCGCCGTCCATGATCGCCACACACGAGTTGGTGGTGCCGAGGTCGATACCAATGATCTTGCCCATGAGGGAGACTCCTGAAAGTTCTGGGAACATCCGGCTGCTGCCGGGTTATGAATGGGATGTGTGGGACGCCGGGAAGACTTTCAAGCCATCCACCGAACACAGTGTCCGATGGCTGCCAAACGCGTTCAGCGTCCGGTGATGGGGCCGGGCGGAACCGGCCCCGTCCGCCGGGGAGCGCCCGGCGTCACGCGTCGCGTGCGACCACGACGAGGGCCGGGCGCAGCAGGCGATCATTGAGCTGATAGCCCTTCTGGAACACCTGGACCACGCTGCCGGGTGCCGCACCGGGCGCGTCGACCTGGCTGATCGCCTGGTGGTGGTCCGGGTTGAACGGCTGGCCGGTCGGGTCCAGCAGGGTCAGGCCGTTGTCCGCGGCGACCTTGAGCAGCTGCTTGTACGTCAGCTCCAGGCCTTCGCGCAGCGGGCTGGGGTCGGTGCCGGCGGCTGCCAGGCCGGCGTCGAGGCTGTCGAACACCGGCAGCAGCTCGCCCAGCAGCTTTTCATTGGCGAAGCGGCGCGCCTGCTCGACGTCGCGGGCCACGCGCTTGCGCTGGTTGTCCAGGTCGGCGCGCTCGCGCAGCGACTCGGCCTTCAGCAGCGCCAGCTCGTTGTGCAGGCTCTCGACCTGCTGCTGCAGCGCATCGGCCGGGGCCTGCTCGCCGGTCGACGTCTGGGATGCGATATCTGACTGATCTTGGTTCATTTCCGTTTCCCTGGCGGTGACTCCCCGCCTCCACCCACCCCTATGTGGGCGCGCCGACCGGTTTCAAGAGCTGAACCGTCGATCAGGCCCGCTCACGGGACAATCCGCCCGGTCCACCCGGTTCCAACGCCGCCCCCAGCACCTCGGCCGTAGCCTGCACCAGCGGAATCATGCGGTCGTAGGCCATCCGCTTGGGGCCGATCACCCCCAGCACGCCCAGCACCCGGCCACCGGCCGAGTACGGGGCGGTCACCAGCGAGACGCTCTCCAGCGGCATCACGCCGGTCTCCTCGCCGATGAAGATGCGCACGCCCGGGGCCTGGATGGTGCGCTCCAGCAGCTGCAGGATCTCGCGCTTGCTGGCGAACACGTCGAACAGCTCGCGCAGGCGCTCCAGGTCCGACAGGTCCTGCACCCCCATCAGCCGGGTCTGTCCGGCCAGCACCATGTCATCGGCCGGCGGCACCAGCGCCTGCTCGGCCAGCTCGATGCTGTGCGCCAGCAGCTGCTCCATCTCCGACTGCGCGTCGCGCAGCTCCAGCAGCAGCCGCGCGCGGATCTCCGACAGCGGCCGGCCCGCGCACTGCGCATTGAGGTAATTGGCCACCTGCTCCAGCTCGCCCGGCTCCCAGCTGCGGCGCGGCTCGATCACCCGGTTCTGCACCTCGTTGTCGGCGAACACCAGGATCGCCAGCACCCGGCGCGCGTCCAGCGCCACGAAATCGATGTGGCGGAACGCGAACTGCTCCCGGCGCGGCGCACTCACCACGCCCACGAAATGGCTCATCGCCGACAACAGCTCCGAGGCGCTGCCCAGCAGTGCCTGGGTGCCGGTACCGGTGGCCAGTTCGCTGCGCAGGCGGGTCAGTTCGCCCTCGCCTGGCGGTTGCATCTTGACCAGGCTGTCCACGAACACCCGGTAGCCGTTCGCGGTCGGCACCCGGCCTGCCGAGGTGTGCGGCGAACTGAGCAGGCCCAGGTCTTCCAGATCGGCCAGGATGTTGCGGATGGTGGCCGGGCTGACATCCAGCCCCGCATGCCGCGCCAGGGTCTGCGACCCCACCGGCTCGCCATCCTGGATATGGCGCGCGATCAGCGTCCGCAGCAGATGGCGGGCACGGGGCGCAAGATGGGGAGAGGAAGGGTGCATGGAATCAGCCTGTGAGACGCCCCCTTAGATAATGGCTGGACCCGGCGTTGGCAAGTCATTGGAGCCGCCCCTCGCCCATGCTAGCTTTGCGCGGCTCACGAACCTCAGACCATGCTTAGACATCTATCGATCAAGGATTTTGCAGTCGTCCGCGCTACCGAACTCGAATTCGGGCCGGGCATGACCGTGGTCAGCGGCGAAACCGGCGCGGGCAAGTCGCTGATGGTGGACGCGCTGGGCTTCCTGTCCGGGCTGCGCGCCGACAGCGGCGTGGTCCGCCACGGCGCCGCCCGCGCCGAGCTGTCGGCCGAATTCGCCCCGCCCGCCGATGCGCCGGCGCGGCAGTGGCTGCGCGACAACGAGCTCGACGACGAGGACCAGTGCCAGCTGCGCCGGATCATCCGTGCCGACGGCGGCTCGCGGGCCTGGATCAACGGCCGGCCGGTCACCCTGTCACAGCTCACCGAACTGGCCGCCACCCTGGTAGAGATCCACGGCCAGCACGAACAGCAGGCCCTGCTGTCGCGGCCCTCGCAGCTGGCCCTGCTGGATGCCTACGCCCGCAACGAGGCCGAACGCAGCCAGGTCCGCCAGGCGGCGGCCCGCTGGCAGGCACTGGTGGACGAGGCCGAGGCCCTGTCCAAACAGGGAGACGTGAGCGACCGCATCGGATTCCTTGAACACCAGCTGGGCGAACTGCAGCGCGAAGACCTGGACCCCGCCTCGATCGTGGCGCTGGGCAGCAGCCATCGCCGGCAGGCGCACGCCAGCGCGCTGATCAGCGCCTGCGATGTGGCCGCCGGCCGCCTCAACGGCGACGACGACGTGTCCGTCCTGCAGTTGCTGCAGCAGACCCGGCATGATCTCGCCCGGGTGGCCGAACACGACACCCGCCTGGGCGAGGTGGACGCGCTGCTGGACAGCGCGTCCATCCAGCTGCATGAAGCCCTGTCGCTGCTGGACCGGGTCCATGACGACCTCGACGCCGATCCGGAGCAGTTCGAGGACATCGAACGCCGGCTGGGCCGCCTGCACGATCTGGCGCGCAAGCATCGGGTGCCGATGGAAGCCCTGGGCGAACACCGTGACGCACTGGACGCCGAGGTCGAACAGCTGCGGGGCGCGGACGAGCGCCTGCAGGCCCTGGCAGGCGAGATCCAGCGCGCGAGCGGGCAATGGCAGGCCGTGGCGGCCGCGCTCAGCGCCAGCCGCCAGCAGGCCGCAGCCGCCCTGTCGCAGACCACCACCGACCTGATCGGCGAGCTGGGCATGGGCGGGGGCCAGTTCCTGATCGACATCGAGCCCCAGGCCGTGGCCAAGCCGGACCCCAACGGCGCCGAGCGCGTCGAGTTCCTGGTCGCGGCCAATGCCGGCCAGCCTCCCCGCGCCCTGCGCAAGGTCGCCTCCGGCGGCGAACTGTCCCGGATCTCGCTGGCGATCGAGGTGGCTGCCCTGGGCCTGGACGCGGTGCCGACGATGGTCTTCGACGAAGTGGATTCGGGCATCGGCGGCGCCGTGGCCGACATCGTGGGGCAGAAGCTGCGCGCCTTGGGCGAAAAGCGCCAGGTGCTGTGCGTGACCCATCTGCCGCAGGTGGCCTCCAAAGGCCATGCCCATTACCGGGTCAGCAAGGCACCGGTGGACGGCATGACCCAGAGCGCGGTCGAGAAGCTGGACACCCGGGCGCGCGAGGAAGAGCTGGCGCGCATGCTGGGCGGGGTGGAAGTCACCAAGGAAGCCCGCGCCGCGGCGCGGAAACTGTTGCAGGCCTGACCGGCCCTGGCAACCGGCAGGCGACGACCCCCGGTCGTCGCTGCGTTGCACCCCGACCGACGGCATGGCCGCCGTAACGGCCGCCGACGGTCGGGCGGCCGGCAAGCGGCGTTGGGAACGCCTGCGCCGTGCCTTGCGGGAGCTACTTGCGGGAGCTACCCGCGTAACAGCCGTCTGGCGGTTACTTGCGCTTCTTGCGCACGTAGAGCACCAGCGAGTGCTCTTCCAGCTCGTAACCGTGGTCGGCCGCGATCTTGCGCTGCAGCTCCTCGATCTCGTGGCTTTCGAACTCGATGATCTTGCCGCTGTCCACGTCGACCATATGGTCGTGGTGGCCGCCGCGGTCGAGTTCATAGACGGCCTGGCCGCCCTCGAAATTGTGCTTCAGGACCAGGCCGGCGGCCTCGAACTGGGTCAGCACCCGGTACACCGTCGCCAGGCCGATCTCGTCGCCGTGCTCGAGCAGCTGGCGGTAGATGTCCTCGGCGGTCATGTGGTGCTGGGCGTTGCGCTGCTCAAGCAGGGCAAGGATCCGCATCCGCGGATGGGTCACCTTCAGGCCGACTTTGCGCAGGTCGTGGGTTTCCATAATTCTCCGTTCATTGGCGATTTAGCGCCAGCTGCCTCGGATTGGGTCGCGGCGACACGTCGGGAGTGTATCATCGACTCGATTTCCCCAAACGCCATTCCCGATGCGCAATCTCCTGCTGGTCGCCGCCGTTGCCCTGTCCACCACGGGCTGCGGCATCATCTATAAGCAACCCATCTATCAGGGCAACCTGATCCGGGAGCAGGCCGTCGGTCAGCTGCAGGTGGGTCAGAGCAAGCAGCAGGTCAATGCCCTGCTCGGCACTCCCTCCATTCCCGACCCGTTCCACGCCCAGCGCTGGGACTACACCGCCAGCCAGCGCATCAACCGGCTGGGCAACACTGAAGTGAAGAACTTCACGGTGTTCTTCGAGAACGACCTGGTGACCCGCTGGGAGGGCGACTACTTCCCGAACCAGGACGCCGAACTCGCCCGCACCAGCATCCGCCAGTTCGGCCGCAACCTGGCCAAGGACAAGAAGAAGCAGCGCGGCCGCTGAGGCCCCGCGGCACGGCAATCAGCGGCCGGCGCCCGCGCGCCGGCGGCGGTTGTCCTTGGGGTCGGCCAGCAGGGGGCGCAGCAGCTCGACCCGGTCGCCGTCGTGCAGCACCTGCGTGGCGGTCGCCAGCAGGCCATGCACGGCCACCGCCGGGCACTGCGCACTGCCCTCGATCGCCGCCGCCTGGATCGCATCGCCGACGGTGGCCCCTTCGCACAGGGACAGCACGCGGACCTCGGCACGGTCCGGCCAGGCCAGCACCACCTCCACCCGGATCATCGTTCAGTCCTGCTCGTCGGCGACACGAACGAAATCATTGACCATGCGGTCTGCCAGGCCCTGGAAGCCCAGCGCGAGCGCCGGCCCGAGCAGGCGGGAGTTCGGTTCGAACTCCAGCGTGAGGGTCACCTTGCAGGCATCCTCGGCAAGTGCATGGAATTCCCAGCGCCCATGCAGGCGCTTGAACGGACCATCGCGCAGCTGCATGTCGATGCTGCACGGTCGCTGCAACGCGTTCTCGGTCATGAACCAGGTCGAGAACGAACCCAGACCCAGGTCCAGGCGCGCCACCAGGCGATCCGGAGCGGATTCCAGAATCTGCGAGGCCGAGCACCAGCGGAAGCGGCGCGGATAGGCGTCAATATCATTGACCAGGTCGAACATACGGGCAGCCGAATGTTCGACCAGGGCACTACGGCGGATAGTTGGCATGCGGCGGTACTGGTGTGCTGATGAATCGACCGGGGAGGCCCGAATCGGAGACAATACGGACATGAGCAAGAACAGCGGCAAGGATAAAGCAAAGAACGCGACGGCCAACAAAACCATCGCGCTCAACAAGCGTGCCCGCCACGAGTACCACATCGAGGACCGTTTCGAAGCCGGCCTGGCCCTGCAGGGCTGGGAGGTCAAGTCGATCCGTGCCGGGCGCGGCAACATCATCGATGCCTACGCCTACGTGCGTGACGGCGAAATCTACCTGATCGGTGCGCAGATCACCCCGTTGATCCAGGCCTCCACCCACGTGGTGGCCAACGACCGGCGCGAGCGCAAGCTGCTTCTGCACCGCAGCGAGATCGACAAGCTGATCGGCAAGGTCCAGCGCGACGGCTACACCATCGTGCCCACCGCGATGTACTGGAGCAAGAACAAGATCAAACTGGAAATCGCCCTGGCCAAGGGCAAGCAGACCCACGACAAGCGCGATGCCGAAAAGGACCGCGACTGGGCCCGCGAAAAGTCGCGCACCATGCGCCGCCACAACCGCGACGCCTGACCCCGCCGGCGCCGCCCTGTTCGGCGTGGGCCGGGGCCTGACCGGCTGCTGTCCGGGACCGGCCCTGGTCCGGCTGGGCATCGGCGCGCTGGAGGCGCTGTGGTTCGTCCCCGTGATGCTGGCCGGCGTGGCCGTGCAGCGCTGGCAATCGCGCCGTTGAGGCGGCGTTGCAGGAGACCGTGCAGGCCGATCCCCTGCGCGGGCCTTACAAGTGTCAGAATCCATCCTCAATACAGCACAGGAACGGCGCGTGACCCTCGAACAAACCCAGGCTTCGGCGCACCCGGCAGACGCAGTCGCCGACCTCACGGCCGATGTGGCTGCCCTGGAGTTCGTGTTTTCCGAACTCACCCGCACGATGGACCCCGCCGCCCTGCTGAAGGTGCTGACCTACCTGCTGCGCAACGTGCGACGCGATCTGGGCGACGCCGCCCCCAGCCGCGAACAGGCCGTCCTGATCGCGCGACTGCAGACGCTGATGCAGCAGACCGAGCCGGAAGTCCGCAAGCAGGCATCGGCGCTGCGCAACGAGCACAACCGAGTGCGCAAGGAAAAGGCCCGTCACCAGGCGGACAGCCGCCGCCTGCGCGAGCACGGCCCGCGCGGCTGAGCCGGTCGGGGCCGGCCGTGTTCGGCAGGCCCACCCAGGCGCGGGGTCCTACCCGCGCTGCGAATCCAGCACTTCCTGGCGCAACGCCACGTCCTGCGCCTTGGCATGGCTCTCGATCAACAGCTGGTAGGCCGGGAAGATCTGCGTGTAGATCTGCGCCCACTGCGCCGCATCCTCGCGGTGCCAGGTCTTCTGCAGTTCCGAGGCGACCGCGGCAGTGTCCATCGGCACCACGCCGGCCTGCACCACCCGTGCCAGGGTGATTTCCTGCGCCATCTTGGAATAGGTGCCGGAGGCGTCGATCACGGCGAATACCTGGTACCCGTCGGCAACCGCGGCGATAGACGGGAACGCCATGCAGACACTGGTGATGGTGCCGGCGATGATCAGCTGGCGGCGACCGGTCGCCTTCACCGCAGCAACGAAGTCGGGATTGTCCCAGGCGTTGATTTCGCCGCGCCGCGCCACGTACTGCGCATGCGGCGCTGCGGCGCGGATCTCCGGAATCAACGGCCCGTTCGGCCCCTGCGGCACCGATGCGGTGGTGATCACGGGCATCTTCGTCAGCGTCGCCATCTGCGCCAGCGCGGTGGCATGGGCGCGCAACGTTGGCATCGGCATATCGTGCACGGTCTGGAACAGGCCGCTCTGGTGGTCGATCAACAGCATGGCCGCATTGGCCGGGTCGATCACGGGGGCGGCGTTGTTGAAGTTGGCGGGGGTGCTCATCTGGCGGTCCTCGGGTGTCTGGGGCTGGCCGGCAGGCTGCCGAACCATGCGATCCAGACTATTCACGGAACGATGGACCCGGTAGCCAGCAGGTTCTATCCTCAGCGTCCCACCAGATGAACGATGCTCGACATGAGCACCCTCGACCTCAACGACCTCTCCTACTACGCGCATGTGGTCGAGCATGGCGGCTTCGCCCCGGCCGGGCGGGCGCTGGGCATTCCCAAGTCCAAACTCAGCCGTCGCATCGCCCTGCTTGAGGAACGGCTCGGTGTCCGCCTGATCCACCGCTCCACCCGCCGCTTCTCTGTCACCGAGGTGGGCCAGCAGTACTATGCGCACTGCAAGGCGATGCTGGTCGAAGCCGAAGCGGCTGAAGAGGCGATCGCCCTGTCGCGCGCCGAGCCGCGTGGCACGGTACGCATCGCGGTGCCGGTCGCCATCCTGCATGCGCGCATGGGGGTGATGCTGGCCGACTTCCTGGCCGAACACCCGAAAGTCTCGCTGCACCTGGACGCCACCAACCGGCGCGTGGATGTGATCGGCGAAGGCCTGGACATCGCCATCCGGGTCCGGCCGCCGCCGCTGGCCGACAGCGACCTGATCGTGCGCGTACTGGCCACCCGCAACTGGTGCGTGGCGGCCAGCCCGTCGCTGTTCGCCCACACGCCGGTGCCCACCGTACCGGCCGACCTTGCGCACTTCCCCAGCGTTGACCTCAGCGCCGCGCACCAGGTCCATGCCTGGCAGTTGACCGCCGCCGACGGCGCCGTGGCGCTGGTCCACCACGTACCGCGCATGGTCAGCGACGACATGGTCGCGCTGCGCGCAGCCGCCGTCGCCGGCGTGGGCATCCTGATGCTGCCCACGATGATGATCTGCGACGAACTGGCCGATGGCCGCCTGGTCCGCCTGCTGCCCGACTGGCAGCCGCACCACGGCATCGTGCACGCGGTATTCCCCTCACGCCGGGGCCTGCTGCCGGCAGTGCGTGCACTGATCGACTACCTCGCCATGCGCTTCGAGCAGTTGCAGGAAGACTGAGCGCGCGCGTGCGCGGCGGTCCCCCGCGCGGTGCGCCCATCGGGACGCCCCTGCCCGCGCTGCGGCTGTTGACTCAGCCCGCGAAGGGACCTGCGCGTCCGTCCCAGCCCATCACCCCTTGCACCGGCACCGGGATGAAGGTGATGCGCCACTGCTCCGGCGACAGCCAGGCGATTTCCGAGAAGGTGTCCGCCAGCCGGCCGGTCTCCTGCCACCACGCCATCAGCCGTGCCGGCGCATCCACCACCTGCGGCTGGTACTGGAACGGAATCCCGTCTGCGTTCAGCTTCCGCAGCGCATCGAACAAGGCCGGGTTGTCGCAGCGCGGCCCGTGGTCATCGAACGGTATCGTCTGCCGCGCCAGCCCCTCGGACAGCACAATGCCGCCCGGCTCCAGGTGGGACACACTCAACGGGGCAGGCACACGCGGCGCGCTGATACGTGCGTCGAAGGGGGGCCGGCGTCCTGGCAGCAGCATGGGAGGTCCAGTGGAGAAGAGCTGGGGGCATGGTAGAAGGAAACGGCCCAACGTGACTGTTCAGCCAAATAGGCGTAGGATTCGCGGTGTCAGGTGAACCTGCGGCGATGTCTTCGGACAAGGTCGAAGGTTTGAAAACCTTACTGTTCTTGAAGAAACCGGGGGTGCATTGGTTTCGACGGGGGTTGTGAAGTTACTTGGTGCATGCCGAGGGGGCCGCTTTCCTCGTTAATCCAGCAGCAAACTTCTAGTTGCCAACGACGACAACTACGGTTCGAACGACTTCGCAATCGCTGCCTAAAAACAGCTTTAGCGTTTAGTTCTACAGCCGCCTAAGGCGAACCCCCGAACCTACTTGTGCCCGTGCTCGTAGGTGTAGGGTCATTATCACGGAACCGGTTGTGATGGCTGCCTGTCAGTCACGACTTAACTAAAGCAGGCTGGTCCTGGGGTGCGCTTTGCACACCGTGCTGCCACAGGATGAGATCCAACGGTGAGCTAAGCATGTAGTACCGGGGATGGAGTGCCTTCGGACGGCGGTTCAATTCCGCCCACCTCCACCATTAGATGGTCCCGCAAGGGCCACAGAAAGCCGGAATTCCTCATCAAACAAGGGGTTCCGGCTTTTTTGTTGTCCGGGGTTGTCCGGGCTGTTCCGTTGCAGCCCATGAGACGCTGGGGGTATATCTAGGGGTATCCGCCCTGCCCCAAAAC
>NZ_CAMPPN010000042.1:0-20367 GCF_946900935.1 Stenotrophomonas sp. Marseille-Q5258 | reverse complement strand
GATGGCCGGATCGGAGAGCAGGGGCATCACCGCTTCGAGCCCGCGGCCGGTGATGAAGATCAGGCGGATACCGGGGTGCTGGTCGACCAGCCGGTACAGGCGGTGGCGCGCGGCGGCATCGCCGGCGCGGAAGGTGCCATCCAGATCGGTGGCGGGGATCAGGTGCGCGGCCGGCGCGGCCGGGAGGGGACGGGGTGGGGGGGGGGGAAACAGTCATGCGTGCGGGATCGGATGGTAGCGACCGGCCGCGCGCGAGCGCGCAACCCTGTCAACTGCGAATGGGGTGCGCAAGTTAACAGGGTGGGCGGAAAACGTCATCTCCCCCGGGGCGGTGCGGACCGCTGGTCCGCACGCGCTTTCAGAGAATCCCGGGCAGATCCAACCCCTTCTCCTTCGCGCAGTCCAGCGCGATTTCATACCCTGCATCGGCGTGGCGCATCACGCCCGTGGCCGGGTCGTTCCACAGCACCCGTGCGATGCGCTTGGCGGCCGCCTCGCTGCCATCGCAGACGATCACCATGCCGGCGTGCTGCGAGAAGCCCATGCCGACGCCGCCGCCGTGGTGCAGTGACACCCAGGTGGCACCGCTGGCCGTGTTGAGCAGGGCATTGAGCAACGGCCAGTCGGAGACCGCGTCGGAGCCGTCGCGCATCGCTTCGGTTTCGCGGTTCGGCGAGGCGACGCTGCCGCTGTCCAGATGATCGCGGCCGATCACCACCGGGGCCTTCAGCTCGCCGTTGGCGACCATCTCGTTGAAGGCCAGGCCCAACCGGTCGCGGTCGCCCAGGCCAACCCAGCAGATGCGCGCCGGCAGGCCCTGGAATCTGATCTTCTCGGCGGCCATGTCCAGCCAGCGGTGCAGGTGCGGATTGTCCGGAATCAGTTCCTTGACCTTGGCATCGGTCCTGGCGATGTCCTCCGGGTCGCCGCTCAGCGCGGCCCAGCGGAACGGGCCGATGCCGCGGCAGAACAGCGGGCGGATGTAGGCGGGAACGAAACCGGGGAAGTCGAACGCGTTCTCCACGCCTTCTTCCAGCGCCATCTGGCGCAGGTTGTTGCCGTAATCCACGGTCGGCACGCCCAGCGCGTGGAACGCGAGCATGGCGCGGATATGGTTGGCCATCGAGGCGCGTGCGGCCTTTTCCACGGTCTTGGGCGCGCTCACGCGCTTGTCGTCCCATTCCTCCACGGTCCAGTCCTGCGGCAGGTAGCCGTTGACCGGGTCGTGCGCGGAGGTCTGGTCAGTGAGCAGGTCCGGTTTGACACCGCGCACCAGCAGTTCGTCCAGCACGTCGGCGACATTGCCGAGCAGGCCGACCGACAGCGGCTTCTTCGCGGTGCACGATGCCTCGATCAGGCGCAGCGCTTCGTCCAGGTTGTCGGTCCAGGTGTCCAGGTAGCCGGTGCGCAGGCGCATGTCGATGCTGCTCTTGCGGCATTCCACCGCCAGGCACGAGGCGCCGGCCATTACCGCGGCGAGGGGCTGTGCGCCGCCCATGCCGCCCAGCCCGCCGGTGAACAGCCACTTGCCGGCCAGGCTGCCGTTGTAATGCTGGCGGCCCATTTCCACGAACGTCTCGTAGGTGCCCTGCACGATGCCCTGCGCGCCGATGTAGATCCAGCTGCCGGCCGTCATCTGGCCGTACATCGCCAGCCCCTTCCTGTCGAGCTCGTTGAAGTGGTCCCAGTTGGCCCAGCGCGGCACCAGGTTGGAGTTGGCGATCAGCACGCGCGGCGCATCGGCATGGGTGCGGAACACACCCACCGGCTTGCCGGACTGCACCAGCAGGGTCTGGTCGTCGTCCATGCGCGTGAGTGTGTCGACGATGGCGTCGAAACTCTCCCAGTCGCGCGCGGCACGGCCGATGCCGCCGTACACCACCAGTTCCTGCGGGCGCTCGGCCACGTCCGGATGGAGGTTGTTCATGAGCATGCGCAGCGGCGCTTCGGTCAGCCAGCTTTTCGCGGTGAGGGTGGTGCCGGTGGGCGCGGTGATGGTGCGGGACGGGTCGTTGCGGGTCATGCGGCGCTCCGGTTGGTCGCGAAGTCAAGGCAGGCCGTCAGCACCTGCGCCAGAGTGCGGCGCAGGTGTGCGGCGTGGTCGGGGTCGAGCGGAGTGGGCCAGCTGTGCTCGTCCAGCTGGTCCGGGGCCGGCTCGGACATGTAGCCACGGCAGGCCAGTTCCATCTGCAGGCTGTGCACGCCGCCGGGGATGTCGCTGTAGTGGCGGGTGATCCAGCCGCCTTTGAAGCGGCCGTTGCGCACCTGCGGCATGCCGCTGATGCGACACAGGTTCTCCACGACGTCGCTGAGCGCGTTGTCGCAGGACGTATCCGGTGCGCCGGAGGGGCCGGCGGTGCCGAGGTTGAACTGCGGCAGCTCGCCATCGAACAGGTGCGGGATGCGCGAGCGGATCGAATGCGCGTCGTACACCACGACGGTGCCGTGGCGCTGGCGCAGGCGTGCGATCTGCGCGGCGAGCGCGTCGTGGTATGGCGCGAAGTAGGTGTCGCGGCGGCGCGCGATCTCCGCCTCGTCCGGTGCCATGCCCGGGCGATACAGCGGCTGGTTGTCGAAGGTGGTCAGCGGGCACAGTCCGGTGGTGTTCTGCCCCGGGTACAGCGATACGCCGCTGGGATCGCGGTTGAGATCGATCACCGAGCGCGAGATGGCCGAGCGCACCGTGGTGGCGCCCATGCCGCGGGCGAACTCGTACAGGTCGTGCACCCACCAGTCGGCATCGCGGCGGGCCAGCCACGGCGAGACGAAGCGGCTGGCCAGATCCTCGGGCAGGTCGCTGCCGGTGTGCGGGAAGCTGACAATCAGCGGTGCGTCACCTTCATGCACCTGCAGCCAGTCGGGCCGGGTGTTCATGCCAGCGGCTCCACCTGCGGGAGCACGTCGGCCAGCCCTTCGGCCAGCGCGCCGCTGCGTACCAGGGTGGTGGCGGCCACCATGTCCGGGTGGAAGTAGCGGTCGTCCTGCAGGGTCGGCACCTGCGCACGCAGGCGCGCGCGCACGCCTTCCAGCGCGGTGCTGGAACGCAGCGGGGCGTGGAAGTCGCAGCCCTGCGCGGCGGCCAGCAGCTCGATGCCCACCACGTTGGCCGCGTTCTCGGCCATCGCCAGCAGGCGCCGGGCGCCGTGCGCGGCCATCGACACGTGGTCTTCCTGGTTGGCCGAGGTGGGAATCGAGTCGACGCTGGCCGGGTAGGCACGCTGCTTGTTTTCCGACACCAGCGCGGCGGCGGTGACCTGCGGAATCATGAAGCCGGAGTTGAGGCCGGGCTTGGGGGTCAGGAAGGCGGGCAGACCGGACAATGCCGGATCAACCAGCATCGCGGTGCGGCGCTCGCTGATCGAGCCGATCTCGCAGACCGCCATCGCCAGCATGTCGGCGGCGAAGGCCACCGGCTCGGCGTGGAAATTGCCGCCGGACAGCGCTTCGCCGGTGTCGGTGAACACCAGCGGGTTGTCGGACACGCCGTTGGCTTCGATCGCCAGGGTGGTGGCAGCCTGGCGCATTACGTCGTAGGCCGCGCCCATCACCTGCGGCTGGCAACGCAGGCAGTACGGGTCCTGCACGCGCACATCGTTGTCGCGGTGCGATTCGCGGATCGTCGAACCCTGCATCAGGGTGCGCAGCGCGGCGGCGGTGGCAATCTGGCCATGCTGCCCGCGCAGGGTATGGATCCGCGGATCGAACGGTGTATCCGAGCCCTTGGCCGCTTCCACCGACAATGCTCCGGTGACCAGGGCGGCCTGGAAGACGGTGGTGATCGCGAACAGGCCGGCCAGCGCGTAGGCAGTGGAGTACTGGGTGCCGTTGAGCAGGGCCAGGCCTTCCTTGGGGCCCAGCACCAGTGGCGCCAGCCCGAAGCGGGCCAGCGCATCGGCGGCGGGCAGGCGCTCGCCGGCGACAAAGGCTTCGCCGACGCCGATCATCACGCTGGCCAGGTGCGACAGCGGTGCCAGGTCGCCGGACGCGCCCACCGAGCCCTGGCACGGAATCACCGGCACGATGTCGTGCTGGAGGAACGCTTCCAGCAAGGCCAGGGTCTGCGGGCGGATGCCCGACGCGCCCTGCGCCAGGCTGGTCAGTTTCAGCGCCATCATCAGGCGTACCACGGGCGCAGGCATCGGCTCGCCAACGCCGGCCGCGTGCGAGAGCACGATGTTGCGCTGGAGGGTTTCCAGGTCATCGCGCTCGATGCGCACGCTGGCCAGCTTGCCGAAGCCGGTGTTGATGCCGTACACCGGCTCGCCCTTGGCCACGATCGCCGCCACGGTCTGGGCGCTGCGCAGCACGGCCCCGGCCGAAGCCGGGTCCAGGCGCACCCGCGCCCCGTCGTGGATCGCGCGCCATTGCGCCAGCGTCACGGCGCCGGGGTGCAGGGTCAGGGTAGTGCTCATGAAATCTCCAGACATCACAGAAGTCAGACGGATACGCCGCGCATCACGCGCGCGTGCAGCGGGTTGAAGCCCATGCGGTACACCAGGTCGGCGGGTGCATCGATGTCCCACAGGGCCAGATTGCAGTCCAGGCCGACCGCCAGGCGGCCGATGCGGTCGGCGCGGCCAAGGGCGCGCGCGGCCTCCCGGGTGAAGCCGACGATGCACTCCTCCACGGTCATGCGGAACAACGTGGCGGCCATGTTCATCGCCAGCAGCGGGCTGGTGAGCGGTGACGTGCCGGGGTTGGAATCGGTGGCCAGCGCCAGCGGCACGCCGGCCGCACGCAGGGCGGCGATCGGGGGCAGGGTGGTATCGCGGGTGAAATAGAACGCACCCGGCAGCAGCACCGCCACAGTGCCGGCGGCCGCCATCGCGGCGATGCCGTCGGCGTCGAGGTGTTCGATGTGGTCGGCCGACAGCGCGCCATGACGGGCGGCCAGTGCTGCCCCGTGCTGGTTGCTGAGCTGTTCGGCGTGGATCTTGATCGCCATCCCGTGGCGCTTGGCTGCCAGGAATACCTGTTCGGCCTGTTCGGCGCTGAAGGCGATGGTCTCGCAGAACACATCCACTGCCTCGGCCAGGCCCTCGGCGGCGATGGCGGGAATCATCGTCCCGCACACCTCGTCGATGTAGGCCTGCGCGGTGCTTCCCGGCGGAATGGCGTGGGCGCCGAGGAAGGTCGGCACGATCTCGACCGCGCGCCGCTGCCCCAGGGTGCGGGCCACGCGCAGCTGCTTGCTTTCGTCGGCGAGGGTGAGGCCGTAGCCGGATTTGATTTCCAGCGTGGTGATGCCTTCGGCGAGCATCGCGTCCAGCCGGGGCAGACTCGCGGCGATGAGCGCGTCGTCGGTGGCGGCGCGGGTGGCGCGTACGGTGGACACGATGCCGCCGCCGGCGCGCGCGATGTCGGCGTAGCTCACGCCCTGCAGACGCTGCTCGAACTCGCCGGCGCGGTTGCCGGCGTAGACCAGGTGGGTATGGCAGTCGATCAGCCCCGGGCTGATCCAGCGGCCGCCGCAGTCGATGCGCCGGGCCGGTTGCAGGTGCGCCTCCGAGCCGGCCGGGCCGACGTGCACGATGCGACCGTCGGTGGCGGCGATCACACCGTTCCCGATCACGGCCAGGCCGGGGCCGTCGACGGTGATGAGGTGGGCGTTGTACCAGAGGGTGTCACAGTGCATGGCAGCAACCACATCGGTGTATATGTCTATACAATATAGGCGCCTCTTCCGGGATGTCCAGTGATGCCAGCCAACCCCGCTCCGCTGCTCGTTTTCCACGCCGCCCACGCACTGCTGCCCAGCGGCTGGGCCCGTGATGTGCGCATCGCCTGCCAGGGCGGCACGCTGGTCGAGGTGACCGCCGGGGTGCCGGCGCAGCCTGGTGATACCGCACTGGCGATCGCCGTGCCGGGGCTGGGCAACCTGCACAGCCACGCCTTCCAGCGCGGCATGGCCGGCCTGACCGAGATCGGCGGCAACAGCGGCGACAGCTTCTGGAGCTGGCGCGAGCTGATGTACCGCTTCCTGGCGCACCTGCAGCCGGACGCGGTGCAGGCCATCGCCGAACAGGCCTATGTGGAGATGCTCGAATCGGGCTTCACCCGCGTGGGCGAGTTCCACTACCTGCACCATGCCGCCGATGGCACCCCGTACGCGGACCGTGCCGAGATGGCCGCGCGCATCGCGGCGGCCGCACAGGGCAGCGGCATCGGGCTGACCCTGCTGCCGGTGTTCTACGCGCATGCCGACTTCGGCGGCGTCGCGCCCAACCCGGCCCAGCGCCGCTTGATCCACGATGTGGACGGCTTCGCCGAACTGCTGCAGGGCTGCGCGCACGCGCTGCGCGGCAGCGACGATGCCGTGCTCGGCATCGCCCCGCACAGCCTGCGCGCGGTCACCGGCGACGAACTGGCCGCGCTGCTGCCGCTTACCGCCGGCCCGGTGCACATCCACATTGCCGAGCAGACCCGCGAGGTCGATGCGTGTGTGGCGTGGAGCGGCCTGCGTCCGGTGCGCTGGCTGTACGAGCATGCCCCGGTGGACGCGCGCTGGTGCCTGGTACATGCCACCCATGTGGATGCCGACGAAGTGCAGCGGATGGTGGCCAGCCAGGCCGTCGTCGGGCTGTGCCCGATCACCGAGGCCAACCTGGGCGATGGTCTGTTCCCGATGCAGGCCTTCGTGCGCGCCGGCGGCCGGTTCGGCGTTGGCTCGGATTCCAACGTGCTGATCGATGCCGCCGAAGAGCTGCGTCTGCTCGAATACGGTCAGCGTCTGCACGTCCGCGGGCGCAACGTGCTGGCCCCGGGCGACGGCCAGTCCAGCGGGCGCTGGCTGTTCGAGCAGTCGCTGCGCGGTGCCGGGCAGGCGCTGGGCGTGGCCACGGGGCTGCAGGTGGGCGCACCGGCCGATGTGGTCGAGCTGGACGCCGCGCACCCGGCGTTGATCGCGCGCGAGGGCGATGCGTTGCTTGACAGCTGGGTGTTCGCCGCACGTAATGGCGCGGTGCGTTCGGTGTGGCGCCAGGGGCGCCAGCTGGTCCGCGAGGGCCGCCATCTGCAGCGCGATGCTGTGGCCGCCCGCTTCGCCAACGCCCTTCGTACTGTTCTGCAGGCCGGCTGACCGCCGGCCGCGCCCTCCCAGGAATCCCGCGTGACGGGCAAGAAAGCACCGACCCTCAACCAGCGCATCCGCGCCGATCTGGAGAGCCGCATCCTCAGTGGGACGTGGCCGCCGGGATTCCGTATTCCCTATGAGCACGAGCTCATGGAGCAGTACGGCTGTTCGCGGATGACCGTGAACAAGGTGCTCACCGCGCTGGCCGAGAGTGGCATGATCGAACGCCGCCGCCGCGCCGGCTCCTTCGTGGCGCGGCAACCGCCGCACCTGGAACAGGTGGCGCTGGAGATTCCCGATATCGCAATGGCGGTCGGCGCGCGTGGCCACGCGTACGGCTATCAGCTGCTCGAGCGCGCTTATCGCGCCCCGCGCGCCGAGGCCGACGAAGAGGTGGCGCTGGCCGGCGGCGAGAAGCTGCTGGCGATCCGCTGCCTGCACCGTGCCGATGGGCGGCCCTTCGCGTTGGAGCACCGCCTGATCAGCCCGGTCGGCGTGCCCGAGGTGCTGGAGGTGGATTTCGCCACCACCGCGCCGGGCAGCTGGCTGCTGCAGAACGTGTCCTGGACCCGCGCCCAGCACCGCATCAGTGCGTGGGGCGCCGACGACGCCGCTGCCGCGCTGCTCGAGGTCAAACCCGGTACGGCATGCCTGGTGATCGACCGCCTGACCTGGCGCGGTGAGCAGCCGATCACCTGTGTGCGGCAGATGTTCCTGGGCGATGCCTGGGACCTGGTGGCGCGTTTCTCACCGGGCGCGCGCTGAGGCTGCGCGCGGCGCGGCCCTCGACCCTGCTGCGGTGCTTCAGAGCGTGGCGCACTGGCGCCAGCGGACCGGCTCGTCCACACCGGGGCGTGGGTTGAGCTGGATGCGCACGGTGCGCAGTGCCGGATAGCGGGTCACCTCGGCGCAGATCAGCGGCCACACCTGGTCGATCTCGCCGGTGCGGTTGATGGCCAGCGTCTGCCGCGTCAGCCAGATGCCGCTGGCCACGCCGGGCTGCCCGGCGAGGGCGCGCGACAGTTCCTGCTGATAGCGGTCCAGGGTGGCAGTGTCGGGGTTGGCCTCCATTGCCGGCGCCGGCGGGGCGGCCGGCCCCGGCGGGGCCGGTGCGGCGGTGACCGGCGCAGGTGCGGGGGCCGGGGCAGGCATTGCGGCAGGGGCCGGCACCGGGGCCACGGCCGGCGGAGCCACTGCTGCGCCATTCTCCAGGCGCGAGGTCAGGTAGCCCATGCCCACCAACAGGCCCAGGGTCAGCGAGCCCAGCGCAGCGATCGAAATCCGGCGGATCGCCTCACGACGCGCGCCGGCCTGCACCCGCGCTTCCATGTCGCCGGGCAGGTAGGGCTTGAGCAGCGGCCACAGCAGGTGGCCGTCGAGCACTTCCACACCCTGCTTCTCGGCGGCCAGGCGGCCATCACGCTCGACCCGGCCCTCGGTGATCAGGACGCCGCCACGGGCACCGGCCAGGCGCGCGGCGGCGCCCAGCTCGTTCACCGCGGCGGTGCCGATCCGGTAGGCGCGGCCGTGCTTGCAGGACACCAGCCAGCGGTGCTGGCCGTCGTCCATCATGAAGTCGCTGCGTGGCTCACGGCTGTCGTCAGCCTCGCCCGGCACATCCTTCAGGCCGCGCTGCTCGCGCATGGCCCGGCGCACGATCTCGGAGAAATCCCGCCAATGCATACCTGCCAGCGCGTTCAGCCCGAGCTGGGTCTCCTTCTGCCGCCGCTTGACCAGCCACAGGTAGGCCGTCGCCAGGAACCACACAATGAGGGCCAGCAGCAGGGCCAGAATCCAGGAGAACATTAGATGCTTGATCTGAACAGGGAAGAACGATCAACAGTTTATATGTGCCCACCCGGCTGTGCGGTGTGATGCAAGGCACAAAAAACCCGCCAATCCGTAGCCGTGAGGGGAGGGAACAAACGGCGAAGAAGCGATTGGCGGGTCGATCCGGATTGTCAACAAAGTCCTGCTGCTTTGCAACAATCGCAGTGGCGGGCGATCAGGGGGGCGATCCCGGCGACTGGTGGCTGCCCGGCGACGGGTCCGCATTGGGCGAGGCGTTGCGGCTCTCGGCGCGGTTGACGCGTGCGGTCAGCGCCTCGATACGGGCGTTGAGCGCGGCCACATCCTCGGCCGTGGGAATGTTGAGGCGCTTTAGGACCCCTTGGACACGGTCATCGAAGGCCTTCTCGACCTTGTCCCAGGTGCCGGCCGCCTTTTCGCGCGCATCGCCCAGGTGTTCTTCCACGCTGTCGCGCCAGCGCGGCGTGTCGCCGGCCTGTTCACGGTTGCGGGCTTCGAGGGTTTCGCCCTCCTTGACCAGCGTGTCGAACACGCGGCTGCCTTCGGCCTGTGCACGCCCGAACGCGCCCAGCCCGGCCAGCCAGACCTGGTGGGCCGACCCGGTCAGCCGGCGCGAGAAGCGCTCGGCCTGGTCCTGCAACGAAGGCTTCTCGCCCGGGTTGCGCTCGTCGAATTCGTCGTGTGCATTCATGCTGCGATCCCGTTGGTGGACTCCCTAGGATCGTAATCACCCCGACCGTTGCGGCGGGGTGATGGCGTGCCGCCGGTTCAGCCGAGCTTTTCCTTGAGCACGCGCTGGATCTCGCTTTCCACCATGCCCTTCATCGCCGAGAGCAGGAAGCCCAGCTTGGCGGTGACGTGCACCTGGCCGGGCAGCAGCGCGATCGCGCCATCCACGCCGGAGCCGGAGAAGTTCAGCACATCGCCCAGCCAGTTGGACTGCAGCCCGAAGCGCTCGGAGAGCTTGGCCGCCACATCCTCGATCGCCTGGCGCGCGCCGTCGGCGGGAAGGGAATGTGCGTGGCGGATATCGATGCTGGACATGGGGGCTCCTGGCGGACCGTGGCAGGGAAAGGGGGTGCATTGTGCGCATCCTGCGCGCCAACTCCAAGGTCTGCGTCACACTTCTTCTTCCCTGACAGTCAACCTGCTAGGCTTTCGCCGCGTGCAGAACCTGCGAGTCCACTTCACCCATCGCCAACATCCCGACCAGCCCCTGCGGCCCGGGGTGCATCGCATCGTGCGCCACGCCTCGGGCACCGTCCGGCTGGCCGACGAC
The DNA here is from genome assembly GCF_946900935.1 of Stenotrophomonas sp. Marseille-Q5258. Lineage (NCBI taxonomy): Bacteria > Pseudomonadati > Pseudomonadota > Gammaproteobacteria > Lysobacterales > Lysobacteraceae > Stenotrophomonas > Stenotrophomonas sp. Marseille-Q5258. Next base: position 10,207 of record NZ_CAMPPN010000042.1, on the reverse strand, counting down.
AGCCCGGGCACGCTGCTGCTGGCCCAGTTCTGTCTGGACGACCGTGGCCTGTGGCTGCAGGTCGCCACCGGTATCCGTGGCATCCATGTCAACGGCCGCCCGGTCCGGCGCATGGCATTGCTGCGTCCCGGCGATGCGGTGTATGCCGACGGCGTGGAGATGGTGGTGCAGGGCGAGTGCGAAGCGCTGGCCCAGGCACCGGCGCGCAGCGACGAGGGGGGCGACGACCCGCGCCTGCTGCGTGGCGTGGGCGGCCAGCACCACGGCCGCAGTTTCACCCTCGACCGGCCGCGCGTGATCGGCAGCAGTGTCGAGGCTGACATCGTCATTGACGATCCGGCCTTCGCCGAGCAGCACGCCCGCCTGGAACGCCACGGCGAGCGCCTGTTGCTGCGCGACCTCGGCGCGGGCGAATCCACCCGGGTCAACGGCATCACCGTGCGGCACTGCTGGCTGCAGCCCGGCGATCAGCTGGTGTTCGATGCCCAGCACCGTTTCGTGCTGGAAGTGCCGCACGACGGCCGCCGACGCGCAGTGGAGGCGGAGGAGGACGAACCCCTCGACGCGCCGGCCGATGCCGATGTCGCCACTACCCGGCCGCGCGTGCAGCGCTGGCCGTGGCTGCTGGCCAGTGCGGTGCTGCTGGCCGGTGCGATCAGCGGGCTGCTCTGGTTCGGCGCGCGCTGACCGATAGATTCGTTTGCAACCAAATTCGCCTTGTGCGGCAAGGCCTAAAGCCTGGTGCGCTGCGGCATACTAGGGGTCTTGCCCCATAGGTGTGACATGACGCGCGCGTTCAATTTCAGTGCCGGCCCCGCAACCCTGCCGGAATCGGTCCTGCGCCAGGCGCAGGCGGAGATGTTGGAATGGAACGGCGCCGGCGCCTCCATCGTCGAGATGAGCCACCGCGGGCCGGAGTTCATGGCCGTGGCCGCGCAGGCCGACGCGGATCTGCGCCGCTTGATCGGCATTCCCGACGACTACGCCGTGCTGTTCCTGGCCGGTGGCGCCACCACCCAGCAGGCCCTGCTCGCGCTCAATTTCGCCGGCCCCGGGCAAACCGTGGACTACGTGGTTACCGGGCACTGGGGCAAGACCGCCATCAAGCAGGTTGCCCCCTACGTCAACGTCAACGTCGCCGCCAGCAGCGAAGCCAACGGCTTCCACGACATCCCGGCGCGCGACGGCTGGCGTTTGTCCGATGACGCGGCCTACGTCCACATCACCGCCAACGAAACCATCCACGGCGTCGAGTTCCGCGATACGCCGGACGTCGGCGACGTGCCGCTGTTCGCTGATTTCAGCTCGTCCATCGCCAGCGAGCCGCTGGACGTAAGCCGCTATGGCCTGATCTACGCCGGTGCGCAGAAGAACCTCGGCCCGGTCGGTGTGTCGGTGGTGATCGTGCGCCGCGATCTGCTCGAACGCACCGGTCAGCCGCGCGCCGACATCTTCGACTACCGCTCGCACGTGGCGCGCGATTCGATGCTCAACACGCCGCCGACCTGGAACTGGTACCTGGCCGGGCTGGTGTTCCAGTGGATGCTGGCCGAAGGTGGCGTGGAGGAATTCGCCCGCCGCAATGCCGCCAAGGCGGCGCTGGTGTACGGGGCCATTGATGCGTCCGGCGGTTTCTACCGCAACGACGTAGTGCCGGTGGCACGCTCGCGCATGAACATTCCGTTCTTCCTGCCCGACGACACGCTCAACGCGCGTTTCGTCAGTGACGCCAAGGCGGCCGGGTTGCTGGCGCTGAAGGGGCACAAGGCGGTCGGCGGTATCCGCGCCTCGCTCTACAACGCCATGCCGGTGGAGGGCGCCCGCGCGCTGGCCGCGTTCATGCGCGATTTCCAGCAGCGCCACGGCTGAGTTCTCACGTTTCGACCGGGGCGCCTGCCGCCCCATTGCACCTGGAATCCCTGATGGCCAAACAACCCGCCAAATCCACCGCCAAGGCTGCCGCCACGCCCAAGGCCACGCCCAAGCCCAAGCCCAAGGCCGCGTCCAAGCCTGATGGCGCGCTGCCGGCGCCGGTGCTCTCGGACGTGCGAGCCAAGATCGACCATATCGACCGCAGCATCCAGGCGTTGATTGCCGAACGCGCGCAGTTCGCCCACCAGGTCGGCAAGGCCAAGGGCAAGCTTGCCGCCGCGGTGGACTACTACCGCCCCGAGCGGGAAGCGCAGGTGCTGCGCATGGTGGTGGACCGCAACGAAGGCCCGCTCAGCGACGAAGTGCTGGTGCATGTGTTCCGCGAGATCATGTCGGCCTGCCTGGCCCAGCAGGAGCCGCTGAAAATCGGCTACCTCGGTCCGGAAGGCACGTTCAGCCAGCAGGCCGTGCTCAAGCATTTCGGCCGCTCGGCGCTGGGCCTGCCGTTGGCGAGCATCGAGGAAGTGTTCCAGGAAGTGGAGGCGGGCAACGCCGATTTCGGCGTGGTGCCGGTCGAGAACTCGGGGCAGGGCACCATCCAGATCACCCTGGACATGTTCCTCACCTCCAACCTGAAGATCTGCGGCGAAGTGGAACTGCGCGTGCAGCAGTACCTGATGTCGCGCAGCGGCCGGCTGGATGATGTCGAGCGCGTGTACGGCCATCCCCAGTCGTTCATGCAGACCTCCTCGTGGCTGCGCGCCAACCTGCCCAAGGCCGAAAGGATTCCGGTGTCGAGCAATGCCGAAGGCGCCCGCCGTGCCCGCAATGCCGACGATGCCGCCGCCATCGGCGGCGAGAGTGCCGGGCACGTGTACGGCCTGAAGAAGGTCGTCACCAAGCCGATCCAGAACGACGCCGACAACACCACGCGCTTCCTGGTCGTGGGCCGCACCATCTTCCCCACGTCTGGCCACGACCGCACCTCGGTGCTCGTGTTCATCCACGACAAGCCTGGCGCCCTGTTCGACGTGCTCAGCCCGTTCGCGCGGCACGGCATCAGCATGAACCGCATCGAATCGCGCCCGTCGCACAATGCCAAGTGGGAGTACGGCTTCTTCATCGACCTGGCCGGCCATATCGACGACCCGGCGATGCAGGCCGCGCTGGCCGAGCTGGAAGCGCACTCGGCGCAGATCAAAGTGCTGGGCTCGTACCCGGTGGCCGTGCCCTGATTGATCCGCGTCGCCGCGTACCGCGCGCGACGCACCGGCCCGGCGTCGCGCGACGCCGTGGCTGCTCCCTCCGAACCACGCCGCGCGCCGTGCGCGCGGCTGCCACACAGGACCGACGATGACCGTTTCTCCGTACTGGATCGCCTACAAGGGCCAGCCCCTGCAGGGCAGCCTGACCATTCCCGGCGACAAGTCGGTGTCCCACCGCGCGGTCATGTTCGCCGCGCTGGCCGATGGCGTCTCGCGCATCGATGGTTTCCTGGAAGGCGAAGACACCCGTGCGACCGCCGCGATCTTTGCGCAGATGGGCGTCCGCATCGACACCCCGTCGCCGTCGCAGCGCATCGTGCACGGTGTCGGTGTGGATGGGCTGCAGGCGCCCACCGCGCCGCTGGACTGCGGCAATGCCGGCACCGGCATGCGTCTGCTGGCCGGCGTACTGGCCGCGCAGCGCTTCGACTCGGTGATGGTCGGCGATGCATCGCTGTCACGCCGCCCGATGCGCCGCGTCACCGGCCCGCTGGCGCAGATGGGCGCGCAGATCGCGACCGAGGCCGACGGTACGCCCCCCCTTCGCGTGCAGGGCGGCCATACGCTGCACGGCATCGACTTCGCCTCGCCGGTGGCCAGCGCACAGGTCAAATCCGCCGTGCTGCTGGCCGGTCTGTACGCGCAGGGCGAGACCTCGGTCAGCGAACCGCACCCGACCCGTGATTACACCGAGCGCATGCTGCGCGCGTTCGGCGTGGACATCGCCTTCTCGCCGGGCCAGGCCCGCCTGCGCGGCGGCCAGCGCCTGCGCGCGACCGATATCGCCGTGCCGGCCGACTTCTCCTCGGCCGCCTTCTTCCTGGTCGCCGCCAGCATCATTCCCGGTTCCATGCTGCGCCTGCGCGCCGTTGGCCTGAATCCACGCCGCACCGGCCTGCTGGCCGCGCTGCGCCTGATGGGCGCGGATATCGTCGAGGAAAACCATGCCGAGCATGGCGGGGAAGCGGTGGCCGATCTGGTCGTGCGCCATGCCCCGCTGCATGGCGCGGAGATCCCCGAAGCGCTGGTGCCGGACATGATCGACGAGTTCCCGGCGCTGTTCGTGGCCGCGGCCGCCGCGCAGGGCAATACCGTCGTGCGCGGTGCCGCCGAACTGCGGGTGAAAGAGTCCGATCGCCTGGCCGCGATGGCCACCGGACTGCGCACGTTGGGCGTGCAGGTGGACGAAACCGACGACGGTGCCACCATTCACGGCGGTGCCGTGCTGGGCAGCGGCACCATCGAAAGCCACGGTGACCACCGCATCGCGATGGCCTTCGCCATCGCCGGCCAGCTCAGCGTTGGGGAAGTGCGCGTCAATGACATCGCCAACGTCGCCACGTCCTTCCCCGACTTCGACGGCCTGGCTGCCGGCGCGGGTTTCGGGCTGCGCCAGGGCTGATCCGACCGCGTGCACGCGGTGGCATCCGTCCCACGAAAAAGGGAGGCCAACGGCCTCCCTTTTCGTTACGCACCACCGCCTGCATCAGCGCTCGGTGCGGAAATCCACGGGCACACGCACCACGCTGGCCACAGCACGGCCATTGTGCATCGCCGGCTCGAACTTCCAGTCGCGGACGGTGCCCAGGACCGCACGGTCCAGATCGCGGTCGCGGGTGCCGCTGCGCTGCACGATGCTGGCATTGGTCACCTGGCCGCGTGTATCCACGTTGAGGCTGGCCACCACGCTGCCTTCCACGCCGCTGCGCAGAGCGCTGCGCGGATAGGCCGGCTTGGCATTGCTGGCCAGCGGGCGCGCATCGCGGTTGCGTACCGCCGGGGCCGCCTTGCGCTGTTGCGTGGCGTTGGCCGGGGCCGCCTGGCGCGGGGCCGGCGCGGTCGTGGCTACCGGGGTTTCGGTGGCAGGCAACATGCGCTCACCGACCGGCGGCGCGGTGGGTTCGCCCGGCGCGGCATAGCGCAGCCAGACCAGCGCGGCGGCAAACATCGCCACGATCAAGGCCATCCACAGCCAGGGCGACGCACGCCGGCGGCCAGGTTCATCGATGACGTCGCGCTGCTGATGCGGCGAAGCATGCATTTCCGGATGGGTAACACTCATATCGGACTCCTGGTGTCGTTGCGACACCCGCAGTCTTGCCCGGGCCCGGTTCCGGATGTGTCAGCGCAACGTCAACGCGGCGACTGCATTGCCGACGGGGTTCAGCTTGCTGAGCCGTTATGCAACCGCCGCCGTGTTACTCCTGCTTGAAGTCGAACGGCACTTCAATGCTGCCCGGCACCGGCTGGCCATTGCTCTGCGCGGGTTGGAAGCGCCAACGGCGCACGGCGTCGGTGGCCGCGCGGTCAAGGTCCCGTGAACCGCTGCGCTGGATGATGGTCACATCCACCGGCGCGCCGGTCGCATCCACGTCCACGCGCACCACGACGCTGCCACTCTCGCCCCGGCGCAGCGCGCCCGGCGGATAGCTCGGCGGCGGCGACTGGTCGGCGATCGGCATCGGGCGGTCGCCGGCGGCCATCGCCACCGGGGCTGTTTCCGGCGCCGGCGCTGCCGGGGCGGCGGCCGGCGGCGGAGGCGGTGCGGTTTCCACCAGCTGCGGCACATCCTCACCGGCCGGCGGCGCCTTGGCGTCGGGCATGTCGCTGGAGCCGGCCGCTGCGGGCAGGGGTTCGGGCAGCGGCTCGATCTCGGCCACCTGCTGCGGGGTCTGCGCGGGGCTGGCCTTGTAGAAGTCGTTGTTGCGGCTGCTCAGCCATACCACCAGGAACAACAGCAGGCCGACGCCAAAGGCGATGCCCGCGATGATCAGACTGCGACGGGGCAGGTGGAAGGTGATGTTCTTGCCAGACGAAGAGCGGGAAGCGGACATGAGCCATACCGTTGTGAACCCCCCGATTCTGCCACGGACCCGCTGACTGGCGCGTGTCATGGGCCTGCAGGGCGGCAGAAATCCGCATAACAGGCGATAATCCCCCTCCAGACCCGCAGACCTTTCCCACGCCATGCTCGATCCAGCCCTGCTCCGCCAACAGCCCGCCGACCTTGCCGAACGCCTGCGCACCTCGCGCGGTTTCGAGCTGGATGTCTCCGCGCTGGAGTCGCTGGAAGCTGACCGCAAGCGCATCCAGGTGCGCACCCAGGAGCTGCAGAGCCTTCGCAACAGCCGTTCCAAGGCCATCGGCCAGGCCAAGGCAAAGGGCGAGGATGTGTCGGCGATCATGGCCGAAGTGGCTGCCTTCGCCGATGAGCTGAAGGCCTCCGAAGTGGCCCTGGACGAGCTGCGCGAGAAGATCGAAGCGATCGCGCTGGGCCTGCCCAACCTGCCTGCCGACGATGTGCCGCCCGGCAAGGACGAATCGGACAATGTCGAGGAGAAGCGCTGGGGCACCCCGCGCAGCTTCGACTTCCCGGTGCTCGACCATGTCGAGCTCGGCGCCCGCAACCAAGGGCTGGACGCGGAAACCGCCGCCAAGCTGTCCGGCGCGCGCTTCACCGTGCTGCGCGGGCCGCTGGCGCGTCTGCACCGCGCCCTGGGTCAGTTCATGATCGACCTGCACACCGGCACGCACGGCTATGAAGAGACCAACGTGCCGCTGCTGGTCAACGCAGATTCGCTGCGTGGCACCGGCCAGCTGCCGAAATTCGAGGACGATCTGTTCAAGACCGCCGTTGGCGAGTCGACCCGCTACCTGATCCCGACCTCGGAAGTGCCGCTGACCAACATCGTCCGCGACGAGATCGTCGATGCCGACCAGTTGCCGCTGCGCATGACTGCCCAGTCGATGTGTTTCCGCGCCGAAGCCGGCAGCGGCGGCCGCGACGTGCGCGGCATGATCCGCCAGCACCAGTTCGAGAAGGTCGAACTGGTCACCGCGTGCCGTCCCGAGCAGAGCGAAGACGAACACCAGCGCATGACCCGCTGCGCCGAAGTGGTGCTGGAGACGCTGGGCCTGCCGTACCGCAAGGTGCTGCTGTGCACCGGCGACATGGGCTTCTCGGCGGTGAAGACCTACGACCTGGAAGTGTGGCTGCCTTCGCAGGAGACCTACCGCGAGATTTCGTCCTGCTCCAACTGCGGCGACTTCCAGGCGCGCCGCATGCAGGCCCGCTGGCGCAATCCGGATACCGGCAAGCCCGAGCTGCTGCACACCCTCAACGGGTCGGGCGTGGCGATCGGCCGCGCGATGATCGCGGTGATGGAGAACTATCAGAACGCCGACGGCAGCATCACTGTCCCCGACGCGCTCAAACCGTACATGGGCGGCATCGAGACCATCGGCTGATCCACGAAAAACCCGCCAACCGGCGGGTTTTTCGTCAGGCGCCTTCGCGCAACACCCGCAACGGAACCCATCCCGAGCCGCGACCGTCGGTCGTCTCGCTCCACACCCAGCCATTCATGATGCGGCCCCCGTCCAGCACCTGGCCGACATCCACATCCAGCTCGCGTGCGCAGTAATCCTCCCGCGCGAACGCCTGCTGCTGCGTATCGCGCCCGATCACCTGCGCCGGCACCAAGCCCGGTTGCTGGCCTGCTGCCTCGCACAGATACCAGTCATCCCATCCTTCGGGCCCCTGGTAGCGTTCGCCAACCACCAGCGCGTCGCCACGGCTCAAGGTGATCGGCTGTGGAAACTCGCTGCGGTGGGAGGCAACAACGGTGTAGCGCATGTACGGGAATCCATTGCGGAGGAACACAAAGCCTACCCGCAATCACCCGTAGAGCCGGGTCCCACCCGGCTGCTCTACCATCGCGCGCCACCAAAAAAACCTCCCAGAAAAAAGATGGCCCCAAAAGGGGCCATCAGGCGCGGCAACCGGCAGGGGAGAGAGAACCGGTTGCCGCGCACCACACCGTCACGACGAGGGGGAGGGGACGGGATGGGTCGAACGACTCAGGCCGCGGCGAGCGCCTGCGGCTGCGGCAGCGCGGCCAGCGCACCGGCGATCGCATCGGTGCGGTGCTGCGGCGAGTAGGCGATGCCTTCGGCGCGCACGAACTCCACGTTGTCGATGCCGAAGAACGCGAACACCTGGCGCAGGTACGGGTCCTGGAAATCGGTCGGGGCACCGGTGTGCAGGCCACCGCGGCTGCTGGCCACGATCACCCGCTTGCCACCGGCCAGGCCCACCGGGCCGTTCTCGGTGTACTTGAAGGTGCGGCCGGCCACGGCCAGGCGGTCGATCCACGCCTTGAGGGTGGAGGCCACGCTGAAGTTGTACATTGGGGAGCCGATGACCACCACGTCAGCGGCCAGGAACTGTTCCAGCACCTGTTCGGCATCGGCCGCTTCGGCCGCGTCGGTTTTGGCCAGCGAGCTGCTGCGCAGGTGGGCAACCGGCTGGGCGTCGAGGTCGCGGTAGCTGACCTCCAGATCCGGCACCTGGTCGCGCCACTGCTGGACCACGGCGGCCGACAGCTGGCGGGAGACGGAGTTGTCGCCAAGGACGCTGGCGTCGATGTGAAGAAGCTTCATGGCATGGACCTTGTTCTGGGAGAGGCGGTAGACGCCGCCGACGGAGAACACGATAGGTTGTTGCTAGTTTGGGATAAAGGTGGTTGAATGCCACGTATTGTTCTAAATCTGGAACTTCGGAATGCACGACCTCAACGATCTCTACTACTTCGCGATGGTGGTGGACCACGGGGGCTTTGCCGCGGCCGAACGCGCGCTGGGCATCCCCAAATCCCGCCTGAGCCGCCGTATCAGCCAGCTGGAAACCGACCTGGGCGTCCGCCTGCTGCAGCGCTCCACGCGCCGGTTTGCGGTCACCGACGTCGGCACCAGCGTCCATCGCCATGCCCAGACCATGCTCGCCGAGGCCCAGGCCGCACGCGAGGTGGTGGACCGCCTCAGCGCCGAGCCGCGCGGCGTCGTGCGCGCCAGCGTGCCGGTGTCGCTGGCGCAGATGCAGCTGCCCAAGCTGCTGCCCAAGTTCCTGGCGCAGTACCCGAAAGTGCGGCTGCAACTGAACATCAGCAACCGCCGCGTGGACATCATCAATGAAGGCTACGACGTCGCCCTGCGCGTGCGCTCGCGTCTGGATGACGACGGCAGCCTGGTCATGCGCAGCTTCGGCCAGGTGCAGGAACTGCTGGTCGCCAGCCCCAAATACCTCGACCGCGCCGGGCGCCCCAAGGACCCGGACGAACTGGCCAACCACGTCACCCTGAGCATCAGCGAAGACGAAGCCCGCCAGCGCTGGGAGCTGCACGGCCCGGAAGGCGCGGTGCGCCGCGTTGACCTGCAGCCGCGTGTGGCCGGCTTCGATTTCCCGCTGCTGCAGAGCATGGTCAAGGACGGTTTCGGCATCACCATGCTGCCGGAAACCGTGTGCGCCGAAGCCGTGCGCAATGGCGAGCTGGAAGTGGTGCTGCCGGACTGGTCGCTGCCGCAGGGCATCTGCCACGCCGTGTTCGCCTCCCGCCGCGGTCTGCTGCCGGCAGTGCGCGTGTTCATCGACTTCCTCGCCGAACACCTGCCGCCCCAGCTCGAAGCCTCGCGCCTGGACTGCGGCGGCGCCTGCGAGCGCGCCAAGGAGAAGATCAAGGCCAGCGCGCTGGGGGCGCTGGCGGTGGATGCCGGCTGAGCCGCATCACGGGCGGCCTTGGGAAAACCCGGCCGCTCATGCGAGAATACGCGCCCGGCGCAAGGCCGGCGCGCGACATACGGAGAGATGGCCGAGCGGTTTAAGGCACCGGTCTTGAAAACCGGCGAAGGGTCAAACCTTCCGTGGGTTCGAATCCCACTCTCTCCGCCAATATATAAGTTATGGATTTGATTGAACTTATTTTGGATATTTAGGTTTGTCGGCGGGACACAAATCGGGACATATCTCCCGAAATGCGCATCCCCCATCACCTCATCCGCACCCCTTCCGGCACTTACGCGTTTCGTCAGCGCGTGCCGAACGACTTGCAGGCCGTCATCGGCCGCAAGCTCATCAAGCAAACGCTTCGTACTGTAATGACCCACCGTTTTCTGCTCAGGTCATGCGGTTAATGTAGCGGCATGAGCCGCGTCTGGGGTCATCATCTTCAGCGCCTGATGTGGGCGCTGTTGGTTGTAGAAGCCAATCCAGTCGCCAATGATCCGCAGGGCAT
>NZ_CAMPPN010000041.1:0-20390 GCF_946900935.1 Stenotrophomonas sp. Marseille-Q5258 | reverse complement strand
GTCGATTTTAGATCACAACGGCGCCCAGCGCCGGGCCGTCCGGCGGCCCCGCAGGGCCGGCATGGCGTCCCTGGCCGGGGGGCGGGCGCGGCCTGCCTATGGGCAGAAACGTTACGGAAGGGTAATGTTCAGCCCCTTGTGCCTGGCACTGCCTAAACTATCCCCCTTGTCCTCTTACCTGTTGCCAATGAAATCCGCTTCGTTGTTGACGCTGGCCTGTCTGCTCGCAAGTGCCGCCTTCGGGGTGCGCGCCCAGGACGGTGAGGCCCGCAACCGGGTGGTGATCGTCGAGAACGTGAAGTTCGACTACGCGCAGGTGCTCAACGTCGAGCCCGTGTTCCAGACGCTGCGGGCCACCCGCACGGAAGAACACTGCGAGCCGGTGTCCACCCGGACCCTGGCCCCGGTCAACGTGACCGGCGAAGAACCGCAGGAAGAAAAGGGCCGCTTTGGCCGCTTCATGGACTCGGTGCGCTCGATCTTCCGCCGTGAAGACGGCAGCGAGGAGGAAATGCCCGTGGTCGAGGCGCCGCCGGCCAACAACGGCCCGCTGCTGACCCGCGACTGCCGGATCATCCCGGTCGGCCGGGAATTCCGCCGGCCCATCGCCTATGACGTGGATTACGTCTACAAGGGCACCAAGTACCGCTCCCGCCTCCCCGACGATCCCGGCAACCGCCTGAAGATCCGCGTGTCCATCACCCCGTGGGTGGCGGCCGAGCAGGGCGGGCCGGCCAATCCGTGACCGGCCCGGAAGCCGCCTCGTTCGCTACGCTGATCTGCATGTTCCATTCAGGCCTTGCACCCGCCCCGGGCGCGTGCAAAGATGGGCGGCCATGAAACTCACCGACTTCCAGCACGACACCAGCGCCGCCCGTATGGCTACGGGCATGACGTCGCGTGCCCGCCGACCGGAACCCCACATTTTCGCTGGGTAACCGGAGCTTCGTGCTGTCTGTTCGGAAAACCCAGCCCCCGTGCTGGGTTTTTTCGTTTCTGCGATCTGAAAAGTTTCATCTGTACGTTTTTCCGACCCCCTGAATCCCGCCGCAAAGGATCGATCGATGTCCCTGAAGCACTTCCTGAACACCCAGGACTGGAGCCGCACCGACCTGGATGCCCTGCTGACCCAGGCCGCGTTGTTCAAGCGCAACAAGCTGGGCGACGAGCTCAAGGGCAAGTCGATTGCCCTGGTGTTCTTCAATCCGTCCATGCGCACCCGCACCAGCTTCGAGCTGGGTGCCTTCCAGCTGGGGGGCCACGCGATCGTGCTGCAGCCGGGCAAGGATGCATGGCCGATCGAATTCAACCTCGGCTCGGTGATGGATGGCGACACGGAAGAGCACATCGCCGAAGTGGCCAAGGTGCTGGGCCGCTACGTCGACCTGATCGGCGTGCGCGCATTCCCGAAGTTCGTCGACTGGAGCAAGGACCGTGAGGACGAAGTGCTCCGGAGCTTCGCGAAATACTCGCCGGTGCCGGTGATCAACATGGAGACCATCACCCACCCGTGCCAGGAGCTGGCCCACGTGATGGCGCTGCAGGAACATTTCGGCACCCAGGACCTGCGCGGCAAGAAGTTCGTGCTGACCTGGACCTACCACCCCAAGCCGCTCAACACCGCGGTGGCCAACTCGGCGCTGACCATCGCCACCCGCATGGGCATGGACGTGACACTGCTGTGCCCGACCCCGGATTACATCCTGGACGAGCGCTACATGGGCTGGGCCGAGCAGAACGTGGCCGAGAGCGGCGGTTCCCTGCAGGTCAGCCATGACATCGCCAGCGCCTACACCGGTGCCGACGTGGTCTACGCCAAGAGCTGGGGCGCGCTGCCGTTCTTCGGCAACTGGGAGCCGGAAAAGCCGATCCGCGACCAGTTCAAGCACTTCATCGTCGACGAAGCCAAGATGGCCCTGACCAACAACGGCGTGTTCAGTCACTGCCTGCCGCTGCGCCGCAACGTCAAGGCCACCGACGCGGTGATGGACTCGGCGCAGTGCATCGCCATCAACGAGGCCGAGAACCGCCTGCACGTACAGAAGGCGATCATGTCGGCCCTGATCGGCCGCTGAGATTCTGTTGATTCCCCCTTTGCCCACCGCCGGGCCGTGTCCGGCGCTACGAGATCAGACCCCCATGAGCAAGAAAGACATCGTCCTGGCCTTCTCCGGCGGACTCGACACCAGCTTCTGCGTGCCTTACCTGCAGGAGCGCGGCTACAACGTGCACACCGTGTTCGCCGACACCGGCGGCGTGGATGACGAAGAGCGTGATTTCATCGAGAAGCGCGCCGCCGAGCTGGGCGTCACCAGCCACGTCACCGTCGATGGCGGTCCGGCAATCTGGAGCGGCTTCGTCAAGCCGTTCGTGTGGGCCGGCGAAGGCTACCAGGGCCAGTACCCGCTGCTGGTGTCCGACCGCTACCTGATCGTGGATGCCGCGCTCAAGCGCGCCGCCGAGCTGGGCACCAACATCATCGCCCACGGCTGCACCGGCATGGGCAACGACCAGGTCCGCTTCGACCTGGCCGTGAAGGCGCTGGGCGACTACCAGATCGTCGCGCCGATCCGCGAAATCCAGAAGGAACACACCCAGACCCGCGCCTACGAGCAGAAGTACCTGGAAGAGCGCGGTTTCGGCGTGCGCGCCAAGCAGCAGGCCTACACCATCAACGAAAACCTGCTCGGCCTGACCATGTCCGGTGGCGAGATCGACCGTTGGGAAGCCCCGGGCGAAGGCGCCCGCGGCTGGTGCGCACCGCGCAGCGAGTGGCCGGCCGAGGCGCTGACCGTGACGCTGAAGTTCGTCGAAGGCGAGGCTGTCGCCCTGGACGGCGAGGCGATGGCGGGCGAGCAGATCCTGGCCAAGCTCAACAAGCTGTTCGCCCCGTACGGCGTGGGCCGTGGCGTGTACACCGGCGACACCGTGATCGGCCTGAAGGGCCGCATCGTGTTCGAAGCGCCGGGCCTGGTCTCGCTGCTGGCCGCGCACCGCGCGCTGGAAGATGCCGTGCTGACCAAGCAGCAGAACCGCTTCAAGCCGGACGTGGCGCGCAAGTGGGTGGAGCTGGTGTACGAAGGCTTCTACCACGACCCGCTGAAGACCGATATCGAGGCGTTCCTGAAGTCCTCGCAGGCCAAGGTCAACGGCGAAGTGGTGCTGGAAACCCGCGGTGGCCGCGTCGATGCGGTGGCCGTGCGCTCGCCGCACCTGCTCAACACCAAGGGCGCCACGTACGCCCAGTCGGCCGACTGGGGCGTGGAGGAGGCGGAAGGCTTCATCAAGCTGTTCGGCATGAGCTCCACGCTGTACGCGCAGGTGAACCGCTGAGCGATCCACGTAGCGCCGGGCTCTGCCCGGCGCCGCGCCACCCGTAGTGGCGGCCCGCGGCCGGCACTGCCCACCCTGATGGATTCCCGGACTGATGTTGGAACACACGCTCAACCACCTGCAGGCACTGGTGTCCTTCGACACCCGCAATCCGCCGCGTGCGATCACCACCGGCGGCATCTTCGACTACCTGCGCGCGAACCTGCCCGGGTTCAACGTCGAGGTGATCGATCACGGTGACGGTGCGGTCAGCCTGTACGCGGTGCGGGGCACCCCGAAGTACCTGTTCAACGTGCATCTGGATACCGTGCCCGATTCGCCGCACTGGACCGCCGACCCGCATGTGATGCGGCGTACCGACGACCGCGTCATCGGTCTGGGCGTGTGTGACATCAAGGGCGCGGCGGCAGCCTTGGTGGCTGCGGCCAATGCCAGCGATGGCGATGCCGCGTTCCTGTTCTCCAGCGACGAGGAAGCCAACGATCCGCGCTGCATCGCCGCGTTCCTGGCCCGTGGCATTGCATATGACGCGGTGCTGGTGGCCGAGCCGACCATGAGCGAGGCGGTGCTCGCCCATCGCGGCATCAGCTCGGTGCTGATGAACTTCGCCGGACGCGCCGGGCATGCCTCGGGCAAGCAGGATGCGGCCGCCAGCGCGCTGCACCAGGCGATGCGCTGGGGCAACCGCGCGCTGGACCACGTGGAATCGCTGTCGCATGCGCGCTTCGGCGGGCTCACCGGCCTGCGCTTCAACATCGGCCGGGTCGACGGCGGCATCAAGGCCAACATGATCGCGCCGGCGGCTGAACTGCGGTTCGGCTTCCGTCCGCTGCCGTCGATGGACATCGACGCGCTGCTGGCCACCTTCGCTGGTTTCGCCGAACCGGCCGCGGCGCTGTTCACCGAAACCTTCCGTGGCCCGAGCCTGCCGGCCGGCGACATCGCCGAAGCGGAAAACCGCCGCCTGGCCGCGCGTGACGTGGCCGACGCACTGGATATCCCGATCGGCAACGCGGTGGACTTCTGGACCGAAGCCTCGCTGTTCTCGGCGGCCGGTTACACCACGATGGTGTACGGTCCGGGCGACATCGCCCAGGCCCACACCGCCGACGAGTTCGTGACGCTGGAGCAGCTGCAGCGTTACACCGATGCCGTGCACCGGATCATCGCGCACGGCGCCTGATCGAACGACGCCGTCGTGGCCTGCCACTGACGGACCCTCCATCGCGGCTGCGGCCGCCTGTGACGATACTGAAATGCCTTCTTCCCTCCAGCCCCACCGCCAGACCCGCCAGACCATCGTGCGCCTGCTCTCGAGCATGGCCAGCGCGAAGGAGATCAGCCAGTACCTCAAGCGCTTCTCGCAGCTGGATGCCAAGCGCTTTGCCGTGGTCAAGGTCGGCGGCGCCGTGCTGCGCGACGACCTGGACGCGTTGACCTCCTCGCTGTCGTTCCTGCAGGAAGTCGGGCTGACCCCGATCGTGCTGCACGGCGCCGGTCCGCAGCTGGATGCCGAGCTGTCGGCCGCCGGGATCGTCAAGGAAACGGTCAACGGCCTGCGCGTGACCTCGCCGGAAGGCCTGGCCATCGTGCGCCGGGTGTTCCAGGCGTCCAACCTGCAGCTGGTCGAAGCGCTGCAGCAGAACGGCGCGCGTGCAACCTCGATCACCGGTGGCGTGTTCGAGGCCGAGTACCTGGACCAGGCCACCTACGGGCTGGTCGGCGAGGTGAAGAAGGTCAACCTGGCCCCGATCGAAGCGAGCCTGCGTGCCGGGTCGATCCCGGTCATCACCAGCCTGGGCGAAACCCGCTGCGGGCAGATCCTCAACGTCAACGCCGATTTCGCCGCCAACGAGCTGGTGCAGGAACTGCAGCCGTACAAGATCATCTTCCTCACCGGTACCGGTGGCCTGCTGGATGAAGAGGGCAGGGTGATCGACTCGATCAACCTGTCCACCGAATACGACCAGTTGATGCAGCAGCCGTGGATCCACGGCGGCATGCGCGTGAAGATCGAACAGATCAAGGACCTGCTGGACCGCCTGCCGCTGGAGTCGTCGGTGTCCATCACCCGCCCCTCGGACCTGGCCAAGGAACTGTTCACCCACAAGGGCTCGGGCACGCTGGTGCGCAAGGGCGAAAAGGTGCTGCGCGCCACCGCCTGGAGCGAACTGGACCTGCCGCGCCTGAAGGGCCTGATCGAATCCAGCTTCGGCCGCACCCTGGTGCCGGACTACTTCGACAAGACCCGCCTGCTGCGCGCGTACGTCAGCGAGAACTACCGCGCCGCGGTGATCCTCACCGACGAGGCCGAAGGCGTGTACCTGGACAAGTTCGCGGTGCTCGACGACGCGCAGGGCGAGGGCCTGGGGCGCGCGGTATGGAACGTGATGCTGGAAGAAACCCCGCAGCTGTTCTGGCGCTCGCGCCAC
The DNA here is from genome assembly GCF_946900935.1 of Stenotrophomonas sp. Marseille-Q5258. NCBI lineage: Bacteria > Pseudomonadati > Pseudomonadota > Gammaproteobacteria > Lysobacterales > Lysobacteraceae > Stenotrophomonas > Stenotrophomonas sp. Marseille-Q5258. The sequence goes on along the minus strand of NZ_CAMPPN010000041.1, from coordinate 14,625 downwards.
GGCAACCCGATCAACCACTTCTACTACGCCGAATCCGACGGGTGCTACAAGCAGGGCGCCTGGAAGGTGTTCTGGTTCGGCGCCGACGGCTTCGAGCGGATCAAGACCTACGTCGATCATTGCGCGGTGCGTACACCGAGCCTGGAGGGCTGAACCGATGAATCACGCCGATTGGACCCGGGTCCCCACCCTGGCCGGCACGCACGCGCGGCTGGAGCCGCTGCAGATGTCCCACATCGATGGCCTGCGCGGCGCGCTGGGCGACGGCGCCCTGTCGCAGCTCTGGTACACCCAGGTGCCCTCGGCCAGGACCATGACCGGCTACGTCCAGGCCGCGCTGCAGGCGCAGGCCGAGGGCAAGGTGCTGCCGTTCGTGGTGTTCAACGCGGACGACGAGATCGTCGGTACCACCCGTTACTACGGCTTGGAAGAAGAGGTGCCGCGCCTCAGCATCGGCTACACCTGGTACGGGCAGGCCGCGCAGCGCACCGGGGTCAACACCGAGGCCAAGCTGATGCTGCTCACCCATGCCTTCGAGCGTCTGCAGTGCCTGAGCGTGGTGTTTGAGACCAGCTGGTTCAACTTCGCCTCGCGCACCGCCATTGCGCGCCTGGGCGCCAAGCAGGACGGCGTGTTGCGCAACCACAAGCGCCACGCGGACGGCACGCCGCGCGACACCGTCATCTTCTCCATCATCGACGCGGAGTGGCAGGGCGTGAAGCGCCACCTGCAGCACCGCCTGGACGCACACGCATGAGTACCTCCACCCCCTTCACCGTCGGCATCGTCGGCGCCCGTGGCCACACCGGTGCCGAGCTGATCACGCTGATTGCCGCGCACCCGAACCTGCAGCTGGGCTTTGTGTCCTCGCGCGAGCTGGCCGGGCAACCGGTTCCCCACCTGACGCAGCAGGACGGAGCACCGCTCCTGTATGAGAACCTGGATGCCGACGCGGTCGCTGCCAAGGGCATGGACGCGGTGATCCTGGCGCTGCCCAACGGCCTGTCCGCGCCGTTCGTGGCCGCCCTCACCGCTGCGCGTCCTGACACGGTGATCGTGGACCTGTCGGCCGACTACCGCTTCAACGAGCACTGGTACTACGGTCTGCCGGAACTGACCCGTGGCGACTACCTGGGCCAGAAGCACATCAGCAACCCCGGCTGTTACGCCACCGCGATGCAGCTGGCGATCAGCCCGCTGCTCAAGCACCTGGCCGGCCCGCCGCAGTGCTTTGGTGTCTCGGGTTACTCCGGCGCGGGCACCACGCCGTCGGACAAGAACAACCCGGCGCTGCTGCACGACAACCTGATGCCGTATTCGCTCACCAACCACATCCACGAGCGCGAAGTGTCCGCGCACCTGCGTGTGCCGGTGGAATTCATGCCGCACGTGGCACCGCATTTCCGTGGCATCACCATGACCGTCAACCTGTGGCTGGACCGCGTCCACACCCGTGAGGAGGTCGTGGCCGCCTACCAGGCCTACTACGCCAACGAGCCGCTGATCGAGGTGATCGACGAGGCGCCGTGGGTGAGCCGCATCGCCGGCCGGCATGGCGTGCAGATCGGCGGCTTCGATGTGGCCCCGGGCGGCAAGCGCGTGGTGGTGGTGGCGACCCTGGACAACCTGCTCAAGGGCGCGGCCACCCAGGCCATGCAGAACCTCAACCTCGCGCTTGGCCTGGACGAACTCAGCGCAATTCCGCATTGATTGGAGCAAGACATGGCAGACCTTCTGTGGCAGAAGCCCGGCGTGGCGGTGGACGCCAGCATCCAGACCTTCCTGGCCGGCGACGACGTGATCCTGGATCGCGAGTTTTTCCTGTACGACGTGGCCGCCAGCAAAGCGCACGCCCAGGGGCTGGAGAACATCGGCATCCTGTCTGGCGATGAGCGCACCGGCCTGCAGCGCGAACTGGACGTGCTGGCCGACGATTTCCGCAGCGGCGCCTTCGTGCTCGACGAGCGCTTCGAGGACTGCCACTCGGCGATCGAAGCGCGCCTGACCGAGCGCCTGGGCGATGCCGGCCGCAAGATCCACACCGGGCGCAGCCGCAACGACCAGATCCTGGTCGCCACGCGCCTGTGGTTGAAGGACAAGCTGCTGCACGTGGCCACGGTGAGCCGCGAAGTGGCCAAGGTCGCACTGGACCGTGCCGAGGCCGAGAAGGACCTGCCGGTGCCGGGCTACACCCATATCCAGCGCGCCGTGGTGTCCTCGGCGGGCATGTGGTGGGCCGGCTGGGCCGAAGCCTTCATCGACAACGCCATCCGCGCCCACGACACCTTCGCCCTCATCGACGCCAACCCGCTCGGCACCGCCGCCGGCTACGGCGTCAACCTGCCGCTGGACCGCGCGCACACCACCGCCGCGCTCGGCTTCGCGCGCATGCAGGTGTCGCCGATCTACGCGCAGCTCTCGCGCGGCAAGTTTGAACTGGCCGCACTGGAAGCGCTCGGCGGGGCCACCCTGGACCTGCGCCGCATCGCGTGGGACCTGTCGCTGTTCACCAGCGGCGAGTTCGGTTTCGTCGCGCTGCCGGCGCAGTACACCACCGGCAGTTCGATCATGCCCAACAAGCGCAACCCGGACGTGATCGAGCTGATGCGCGCCACCCACGCCAGCGTGGCGGCCGCACGCACCGAGATCGAACAGCTGCTGTCGCTGCCGTCCGGTTACCACCGCGATCTGCAGAGCAGCAAGGGCGCCATCTTCCACGGTTTCGGCCGCGGCCTGGCCGCGCTGGACCTGCTGCCGGCGCTGCTGGCCAACCTGGAATGGCGCGAGGACAAGCTGCGCGCGGCGATCGACTCGGGCATGTACGCCACCGATGTCGCCGTTGAAGCCGCGGTTGCCGGCGTGCCGTTCCGCGAGGCCTACAAGGCCGCCGCGGCCGCCTCGGACACCGCTGGCCAGGGCCGCACGCCCGAAGGCAGCCTGGCCGCGCGCGTGTCGCCCGGCGCGGCTGCCGACCTGCGGCTGGACGAACTGCGCGCCCGCTGGGCCGCGCTGGTGTAATCACGACGGCGGCCGCGAGGCCGCCGTTTTTCTTGGGAGACTGACATGAAGATCTGCTACCTGGTACTGGTCACCCGCACGCCCGCGTTCCGCGACGAGGTGGGCGTGGCGCACGCGCGCTTCCTCGATACGCTGCGCGCCAATGACCAGCTGCTGCTTACCGGTGGCTTCACCGACAAGACCGGCGGCGCCTACGTTCTGCAGAACCTCACCGATCGCGCCGCCGCGCAGGCCATTGTCGACGCCGACCCGTTGATGGCAGAGGGCAGCGCCACGGCCACGGTCCACGAATGGTCCACCCGATGAGGCGTACGTCGCGATGACTCCGACCCGCGTGCAATCACCGTTTCCCGAGCAGCCGGTGCCCGCGTGGAAGCGCGCGGTGCTCAAGGTCGGCAGCAGCCTCCTGGCCGCCGACGGGGGTGGCCTTTCGCCGCGCCATGCGCTGGGCCTTGCCCAGTTCGTGTCCGCGCATGTGCTGGCCGGGCGCGAAGTGGTGATCGTGTCATCCGGCGCGGTCGCGGCCGGGCGCGCCATCGTGCCGCGCGCACTGGAAGCCGGTGCCGCGATGGCGGCGCGCCAGGCGCTGGCCGCGCTTGGCCAGGCGCAGTTGATCGGGCTGTGGCAGCGCTTCTTCGAACGCCCGGTGGCGCAGGTGCTGCTCACCCACGACGACCTGCGCAACCGCCGCCGCTATCTCAATGCACGCGCCACCCTCAACGAACTGCTGCGCCTGGGTGCCTTGCCCGTGGTGAACGAGAACGACACCGTGTCGGTGGACGAGCTCAAGTTGGGCGACAACGACAATCTCGCCGCCACCGTGGCAGCGCTGATCGATGCCGACGTATTGTTCATCGCCACCGACATCGACGGCCTGTACAGCGCCGACCCGCGCCGCGATCCGCAGGCGCACCCGATCCACGACGTCCCCGAACTGACCCCGCAGGTGCTGGCGATGGCCGGCGGCGCCGGCAGCGGGGCTGGCACCGGCGGCATGCATACCAAGCTGGAAGCGGCGGCCAAGGCCGGCCGTGTCGGTATCGAGACCTGTCTGTTCAACGGCCGCGACAGCGACGTGGTACGTGCACTGGCGCAGGGCCGGCTGTTCGGCACGCGCATCCATGCCGGCCAGACCCGGGTTGCCGCACGCAAGTACTGGCTGCGCCATGCGCCGTTGGAGCCGGGCGCGATCCTGGTCGATGACGGCGCCGCCGCCGCGCTGCGCGACAAGGGCGCATCGCTGCTGCCCGGTGGCGTGCTCGGTGCCGAGGGCGACTTCCGCCGCGGCGACATGGTCGAGGTGAGGCTGCGCACCGGGACCGGCGAGCTGCGCCTGGCGCGCGGCGTCAGCCAGTACTCGGCCAGTGATATCCGCCGCGTGGCCGGCCACCACTCGCGCGACATCGAGCGCGTGCTGGGCTACAACTACGGTGGCAACGTGATCCACCGCGACGACCTGGTGCTGCTGTGATGCCTTCGACCGAGACCCCTGCCATGACCGATATCCGATCCCTGGCCACGCAGTGCCGGGATGCCGCGCAGCAGCTGGCGCAGTTGTCTTCGCCGGCCAAGGCGGCCCTGCTTGAGGCAATGGCGGCAGCGCTGGAAACCGATGCCGAGGGGATTCTGGCCGCCAATGCGCGCGACCTCGCGGCGGCGACGGAGAAGGGCGTCGGCAGTGCGATGCTGGACCGCCTCGCGCTGGACCCGCGTCGGCTGGCCGGTATCGCCGCCGCACTGCGCGAGGTGGCCGCACTGCCGGACCCGGTCGGCGTGGTCACCCGCGACGACGTGCGCCCCAACGGTATCCGCGTGCAGAAGGTGCGCGTGCCGCTGGGGGTGATCGCGATGATCTACGAGGCACGCCCGAACGTCACCGCCGATGCGGCCGCGCTGTGCATCAAGGCGGGCAATGGCGTGATTCTGCGTGGTGGTTCCGAGGCGATCCACTCCAATACCGCGATTGCCGCCGCCCTCAAGCGCGCGCTGCGCGAGGCGGGGGTGCCCGACGCGGCCCTGACCCTGGTCGAGGACCTGCGCCGCGAGACCATGCTGGCGCTGCTGCAGCTCAACGACCTGGTGGACCTGGCGATTCCGCGCGGCGGCGAAGGCCTGATCCGTTTCGTGGCCGAGCATGCGCGGGTGCCGGTGATCAAGCACTACAAGGGCGTCTGTCATCTGTACGTGGACCGTGCCGCCGATCTGCAGCGCGCCGTGGCGCTGCTGGTGGATGGCAAGTGCAGCCGGCCGTCGGCCTGCAATTCACTGGAGACGCTGCTGGTGCATGCCGATGTCGCCGGCACCTTCCTGCCGCTGGCCGATGCGGCGCTGCGCGAGCGCGGTGTCGCGCTGCGTGCCGACGACCGCGCCCGCCAGTGGCTGGCCGATGCCGCACCGGCCACCGAGGACGATTACGCCGCCGAGTACCTGGACCTGATCCTGGCCGTGCGCGTGGTCGACGATCTCGACCAGGCGCTGGCGCATATCCAGCAGTACAGTTCGGACCATACCGAAGTGATCGCCACCGACGACCCCGCTGCTGCCGACCGCTTCGTCCACGCACTGCGCTCGGCGGTGGTGATGGTCAACGCTTCGTCGCGGTTCTCCGATGGCGGCGAACTCGGCCTCGGCGCGGAGATCGGCATCTCCACCACGCGCCTGCACGCCTACGGCCCGATGGGGCTGGAGGCGCTGACAGTGGAGCGTTTCGTGGTGCGTGGCGACGGCCAGACGCGGGCGTAGGGCGCGGTTACCGCGCCAGCTGTCTCACCACTGGTCTTCCAGCTTCTGCGGCTTGCAGGCAATCCACGACGCCGTGAGCAGCACCAGCGCGCACAGCGCCAGGAAGCCGAAGGGCAGGTGCCAGCCACCGCTGACCGCATGCAGCCAGCCGAACAGGAACGGGCCGAGGCAGCTGAACGCGTAGCCGACGCCCTGCATGAACCCGGACAGCGCGGCCGAGCCGGCCGGCGTGCGGGTGCGCAGGTTGATCAGGGTCAGCGCCAGCGGGAAGGTGGACGGACCAATACCCAGCAGCACCGCCCACAGCCACGGCGCCTTCATCGGCGCGAACAGCAGCCCGGCGAAGGCGACCAGGAAGGCGGTGAAGCCGATCAGGACCAGCGGGAAGGGGTTGCGCAGGCGCACGGCCAGCGCCGGCATGGTCAGCGAGGGCAGCAGGCCGAGTGCGGCGAAGATGGCCACCATGATGCCGCCGAAACGCGGCGTGGCGCCGGCTTCCACCACGATGCGCGGCAGCCAGGTGAACATCGAGTAGGTCATCAGCGAGGTCATGCCGAACATCAGCGTCATGCCCCAGCCCAGCGGCGTCTTCCAGACCTTGCCGTGCGGCTGGGCACCGGGATCGCTGGTCGGGGCCAGCGGATCCGGGTGCGGGCGGCTGCGCGCCAGCAGCAGCCAGGGCAGGGCGGCGGCCACGGCCAGCAGCGCCCAGATGCCCAGCGACACGCGCCAGCCGGCCTGTTCGGCCAGGGGCACGGCGAGCAGCGCCGGCATCATGGTGCCGATCTGCAGCACGGTGATGTAGAGCGTGCTGACAGTGCCGACGCGGTTGGCGAAGTAGCGCTTCACCAGCGGCGGCACCACCACATTGCCGATGCCCATGCCGGCCAGGGCGACCACCGACCCGAACAGCAGGCTGCCCACGCCACCGGCCAGCGAGCGCAGCAGCAGGCCCACGGCGGCCAGGGCCATCGCCAGCAGCGCGGTGCGCTCCAGGCCGATGCGGCGTGCCAGCATCGGCGTGGTGACGCCGAACAGCGCGAACGAGGCGGTCGGCAGCATGCCGAGCACGCCGGTCATGGTGGTGCCGAAGCCAAAGGTCTGGCCGAGCACATCCAGCAGCGGCGTGACCGAGGTGACGGCGGTGCGCAGGTTCAGCGCGGCCAGCAGGATCGCGGTGAAGGCGAGCAAGCGCCCCCGCAGCAGGGACGTGTCATGGGAAGGGGTATGGGGCATGGCGTGGATCTCTTGCAGGTGGCGCGATCACGGTGGGGGCCGGATGTGCGGAAGCGCAGACACCGGCAGAGTGCCGGAGACTGCGGGAGTGCGATGGCAGGCATGCGACAGAGTGCGCGCATCCCGGTGGCGGGCATTGTACCCGCCACCCATGAACCGGTCGTGCCCACCCGGTGGGCCGACCGCCGCCAAGGAGGGGGCGGCCGCTGGGCGGCAACCCCAGACAGGGGGACACAAAAAAGCCCGGAGGACGGATGTCTTCCAGGCTTCAATGTGACCATCAACTGGTCGGGGAGACAGGATTCGAACCTGCGACCTCTACGTCCCGAACGTAGCGCTCTACCAGACTGAGCTACACCCCGTAAGGAGCCGCCTATTGTATCGATCCCACCCTTCGGCGGCAAGGGGGACCGTGAAACGCCTTCGGTGCCGTGTTGCCACGGCTCTTACAGAAAAGCCTGGAATTGACGCTTCCAGGCTTCAATGCGACCACCGGAGTGGTCGGGGAGACAGGATTCGAACCTGCGACCTCTACGTCCCGAACGTAGCGCTCTACCAGACTGAGCTACACCCCGAAGGAGCCGACAAGGATACGGTGTGAAGACCGCGCCGGCAACCTTTTTTTAGCCTTCTTCGTTATCCGTACGGCTCTGCTCGCGGGCTTCGAACCACATGCCGTTGAGGATGGCCACGACCGAAGCCAGCCCTGCACCAAGAATCCAAGCGAAGTACCACATTGTAGGTCTCCTAGAGCGCCACCGGGGCGCGTCAGTAAGCGTTGGGGTTGTCGCCCATTTCTTCAGTCGTGGTCTTGCCCTTCATCACGCGGTAGACCCAGGAGGTGTAGGCGATGATGATCGGCAGGAAGATGGCCGTGGCGATCAGCATGATCCCCAGGGTCAGGTGGCTGGAGGAGCTGTCCCAGACGGTCAGGCTGGAGCCCGGCTGGCTGGAGGAGGGCAGCAGGAACGGGAAGATCGCAAAGCCCACGGTCAGGATGATGCCGGCGATCGAGGCGCCCGACGCGATGAACGCCAGGCCGCCGCGACGGGCCCGCAGCAGGACCGCGCTGGCCAGTGCACCGATCAGGCCGAGGATCGGGAAGAGCACGGTGGCGGGCATGCTGCTGTAGTTGCGCATCCAGCCACCGGCCAGGCTGCCCAGTTCAGCGGTCTTGAGCAGCGGGTTGGTCGGGCCATCGGTGACCACCTGGGAGGTGATCTGGTAGCCCGGCAGGCCGAAGGCCACCCACACACCGGCCAGTGCAAACAGCACGAACGTCAGCACCGCCGCGACGCTGCCGTAGCGGGCAGAGCGCTCGGCCACCGGGCCGTCGGTCTTGAGCACCAGCATTGCGGCACCGTGCGCGACCACCATCGCCACGCTCACCAGACCGGCCAGCAGCGCGAACGGGTTGAGCAGGCCGATCAGGGTGCCGGTGTAGAAGATGCGCATGCTGTCATCGAAGTGGAACGGCACGCCAACCAGCACATTGCCCACCGCCACGCCGGCGATCAATGCCGGCAGCAGGCCGCCGACGAACAGCGCACGGTCCCAGTTCCCACGCCAGCGCTTGCTGGGCATCTTGCTGCGGTACTTGAAGGCGACCGGGCGCAGGATCAGCCCGAACAGCATCAGGAACACCGCCAGGTAGAAGCCGGAGAAGCTGACCGCGTACAGCGGCGGCCACGCAGCGAAGATCGCACCGCCACCGAGCACCAGCCACACCTGGTTACCTTCCCACACCGGGCCGACGGTGTTGATCACCAGCCGGCGTTCGTCGTCGGTCCTGGCCACGAACGGCAGCAGGGTGCCAACGCCGAGGTCGAAACCGTCCATCACCGCCCAGGCGATCAGCAGAATGCCGAGCAGCAGCCACCAGATCACGCGGAGCGTGGTGTAATCGAGTCCAATGAATTCCATCTGGGTTCTCCTGCCTTACGCCTGACCGTGGGTCGGCGCAGCGGCATTGGGGGAAAGGGACGTGGCTGCAGCCTGCAGCGACGGCAGGATGTCGTCCGGGCCCTTGCGGATCGCCTTCAGCATCAGCTTCACTTCGATCACCAGCAGCACCGTGTACAGCGCGGTAAACACCGCCAGCGTGGTCAGGATTTCATGCAGGGCCAGGCCCGAGGCGGCATAGAAGGTCGGCAGCACGCCGTCCACCGCCCACGGCTGGCGGCCGTACTCGGCCACGAACCAACCGCATTCGATTGCAATCCACGGTGCCGGCAGCGTCCACAGGGCGAGCTTGAGGAACCAGCGCTTGTCCTGGAAGTTGTGGCGGCAGGAGAAGTAGAAGGCCACCGCGAAGAACGCGATCAGGTAGAAGCCCAGCCCGGCCATGATGCGGAAGGTCCAGAACAGCGGGGCGACCCGCGGCACGGTGTCCATCGCCGCCTTCGAAATTTCCTCGGGGGTGGCGTTGAGGATGTCCTCGCGATAGCGCTTGAGCAGCAGGCCGTGGCCCAGATCCTGCCAGTGGCGATCGAACATTTCGCGCGCTTCGACGTCGTTCTTGTCCTTGCGCACGCGCTCCAGCGCACCGTAGGCCAGCTGGCCACCGCGGACGCGGTGTTCCGCACGCTCGACCAGCTCCAGGATGCCCGGAATCGGCTGGTTGAACGAACGCGTGGCGATCAGGCCCATCAGGTACGGGATCTTCACCGCGTAATCGTTCTGCTGGGTCTGCTGGTTGGGAATGCCGAAGGCGGTGAAGTCGGCCGGCGCACGCTCGGTTTCCCACATCGCTTCAATGGCCGCCAGCTTCATCTTCTGGTGCTCGCTGGCGGCGTAACCGCTCTCGTCACCCAGCACCACCACCGACAGCGAGGACAGCAGGCCGAAGGCCGCGGCCACTGCGAAGGAGCGGCGCGCCATGTCCCTGTGCTTGTTGCGCAGCAGGTACAGCGCGCTGATCGACATCACGAACACCGCACCGGTCACGTAGCCGGCGCTGACCGTATGCACGAACTTGGCCTGCGCCACCGGGTTGAACAGCACGGCGGCGAAATCCACCACCTCCATGCGCATGGTTTCCGGATTGAAGATCGCGCCCGTCGGGTTCTGCATCCAGCCGTTGGCGATCAGAATCCACACCGCCGACAGGTTGGTGCCCAGGGCCATCAGCCAGGTCACGGTGAGGTGCTTGACCGGGGTCAGGCGCTTCCAGCCGAAGAAGAACAGACCGATGAAGGTCGCTTCCAGGAAGAACGCCATCAGGCCTTCGATCGCCAGCGGGGCGCCGAAAATATCGCCGACGTAGTGGCTGTAGTACGACCAGTTCATGCCGAACTGGAATTCCATCACGATGCCGGTGGCAACGCCGATGGCGAAGTTGATGCCGAACAGCGTGCCCCAGAACAGGGTCATCTGGCGCCAGACCTGCTTGCGGGTCATGACGTACACGCTTTCCATGATGGCCACCATGAAGGACAGGCCAAGCGTGAGCGGTACGAAAAGGAAGTGGTACATCGCGGTCAGAGCGAATTGCAGCCGCGACAGTTCTACGACTGTCTGATCAATCATGGCCTGGCTACCTCGTTGGGTTTTGCCGTTACAGGTGGCGGGAAGGGGGGTCTACGGGGTGAATTCTGTGACCGACAACTTCAATTAGCCTTGATTTAGATCAATGTACAAACGATCTCGCGAAGGAATGGTATGCACCCTGGCCGAGCCTGCGACCGCTTGCCGCACGAGCGACGTGCCAGCACCCTCTACAATCGACGGAACCTCCTTGTGGCCGCCAGTGAACCGTTTTGAGCATACCCCCTGACGCCACCGTTGTTGAGACCGCCGCCCTGCGCCGGCAGCGCCTGCGCTGGCTGGGCGGGCTGGGCGGGGCCGCCCGCCGCCAGCAGCGGCTGGCCGCCCTGTGCATCTGCCTGTCCGGGGCGCTGCTGATCGGCCAGGCCGCCGCCATCGCCTGGCTGATCCAGGCCGTACTGGTCGACCACCGGCCGCTGGCCGAGGCCACCCCGGCCCTGCTGGGGCTGCTGGGGCTGCTGGCGGTACGGGCCGCGCTCGGCACCGCCACCCAGGCGGCCGCCGGCGATGTGGCCGACGCCGCGCGCCTGGCGCTGCGCGAGCGGGTCTACCGGCGGCTGCTCGGGCGCGGCCCGTTGTGGCTGCGGCAGCAGCGCACCGGCGAGATGGGCGAGCTGATGCTGGCCCATGCCGATGCCATCGAGAGTTACTACGCCGGCTATCAGCCGGTCCGCATCGAAGTGGTGGTGGTACCGCTGCTGATCGCCCTGGCGGTGGCCTGGGCCGACTGGGTGGTGGCGTTGATCCTGGTGTTCACCGCGCCGCTGGTGCCGTTCTTCATGATGCTGGTGGGGTGGGGCGCCGAAGCCGCCGGCCGCGCGCAGCTGGGCGAGCTGGCACGGATGAGTGGCCATTTCGCCGACCGCATCAAGGGCCTGGGCCTGCTGCGCCTGTATGGCCGCGGCGAGGCCGAGCTGGCCGGGGTCGAGGCCGCCGCCGAAGGCGTGCGCGAGCGCACCATGAAGGTCCTGCGCATCGCCTTCCTGTCCTCCACCGTGCTGGAGTTCTTCGCGTCGGTCAGCGTGGCGATGGTCGCGCTGTATCTCGGTCTGAGTTATCTGGGCCTGATGTCGCTGCATGCGCAGGTGCCCACGTTGGGCATCGGCGTGTTCTGCCTGCTGCTGGCGCCGGAGTTCTACGCGCCGCTGCGGCGGCTGGCCGCGCACTACCACGACCGCGCCAACGCACTGGCCGCAGCCGCCGAGGTGGAGCGCCTGCTCGGCGAGCTGCCGGAAGACGTCACGGCCGACGCGCCGGCCGCCACCGCGCGCACGCCGGAGCTGCTGGAAGCGCACGCGCCGCCGGTGGCGGTGCGCGATCTCAGCCTGCGCCCGCTGGGCGCCCAGCACGACGTGGTGCAGCACCTGTCGTTCCACATCGAGGCGGGCCAGCGCGTGGCGCTGGTCGGGCCCAGTGGCAGTGGCAAGAGCACCCTGCTCGAAGCGCTGGCCGGCTGGCTGCCGCCGCAGTCGGGCAGCATCGTGCTGCGGCCGGGCCTGGAGATCGGCTACGCCGGCCAGCGCCCGTACCTGTTCCACGGCAGCATCGCCGACAACCTGCGCCTGGCCGACCCCGGCGCCACCGATGCGCACCTGCGTGCGGTCGCCGAGGCGGCGCAGGTGATGCGCTTCGCCGCCGCCCTGCCGCAGGGCCTGGACACCGTGATCGGCGAGCGTGGCTTTGGCCTGTCCGGTGGCGAGGCACGGCGTATCGGCCTGGCCCGCCTGCTGCTGCGCGACCCGCAGCTGCTGCTGCTCGATGAGCCCACCGCCTTCCTCGATCCGGAGACAGAGGCCGACCTGCTGCGCACCCTGGCCGCGTTCGCGCGCGGCCGCAGCGTGGTCATCGCCACCCACAGCGAGGCCGCCATGCGCTGGGCCGACACGCGGCTGACCCTGACCGCCGGTGGCGCCCGGCACACCTCGGAGCTGCCGGCATGAGCGCGCCCCGCATCGACACCCTGCGCGGCGTGTTCGCCCGCCATCGTGCCCGCCTGCTGTTCACCGTCCTGCTGCTGTGGACCACGATGCTGGCCGGCACGGCACTGCTGGGGCTGTCCGGTGGTTTCCTCACCGCCGCCGCGCTCGCCGGTGCCGCCGGGCTGGGCAGCGGCTTCAATTTCTTCTCGCCTTCGGCCGGCATCCGCGGCCTGACGATGGCGCGCATCGTCTCGCGCTACTTTGAAAAGCTGGTCGGCCACGACGTCACCCTGCGCATCGCACGCGACCTGCGCGTGTGGTTCTTCCGCCGCGCGCTGCCGCTGGCGCCGGCGCGTCTGGCCGGCATCCGCACCGGTGAGCTGCTGGCGCGACTGATGTCGGACATCGGCGAAGTCGACGGCCTGCTGGTGCGCGCGATCGGGCCGCTGCTCGCACTCGGCGGCATCTCGCTGGTGGGCGTGCTCTCGGCCGGCATCATCTACCCGCCGGCGGCCGTGCTGCTGGCGGTGCTGACGCTGCTGGTCGGCATCGGCGTGCCGTGGCTGACCGTGCGTGGCGCTGCCGGGCAGGAGCGCGATCGCGCGCTGCACCGGGCCCAGCTGCGCACCCAGGCGTTTGAAGGCCTGGAAGGCGCGGCCGACCTGACCGCCCTGCAGGCACGCGAGCACTGGAACCTGCGCGTGCTGGTCGCCGCCAAGCAGCTGCGCTCCCGCGACCGCCGCCGCCGCTGGCGCCTGCTCAGTGGCACCGCGCTGCACGGCCTGTGCGCGGCCGGCGGCCTGGTAGCCATGCTGTGGCTGGCCTTGCACGGCTTCGAGACCGGCGCCATCGACGCCGCACTCGCAGCCGCGCTGGTGTTTCTCACGGTGGCGCTGCTCGAACTCTGGGCCGGCATCGGCCTGGCCTGGCAGTCCTGGCTGTCCGGCCGCGTGGCAGCGGTGCGTCTGGACGCCATCGTCGACCAGCCGCCGGGCGTGGACGAGCCGGCCGACCCGGTCGCGATTCCGCTTGAGCCGGCCACCCTGGCATTCGAGCGCGTCAGCTTCCGTTGGCCGGGCCAGTCGCGCGCACTGCTCGACGAAGTGCAGCTGCAGCTTCGCCCCGGCGAGCGCATCGCCATCCGCGGCGACAGCGGCAGCGGCAAGACCACCCTGTCGTCACTGCTGCTGCGGCTGTGGGACCCTGATGGTGGCTACGTGCGCTATGGCGGCATCGACATCCGTCACGTCGCGCAGGATCAATGGCACCGCCAGATCGCCTGGCTGCCGCAGAACGCACCGGTGTTCGCCGGCACCGTCGCCGACAATCTGCGTCTGGGCGACCCCGAGGCCAGCGACGCGCGGCTGTGGCAGGTGCTGGCAGACGTGCGCCTGCAGACATGGGCCGAACAACTGGGGGGATTGTCCGCCTGGGTCGGCGAGAACGGGGCCACGATGTCGGCCGGCCAGGCACGCCGTCTGGCGCTGGCCCGCGCGCTGCTGCGCGAGGCACCGATCCTGCTGCTGGACGAGCCCACCGAAGGCCTGGACGTGGATACCGCGCAGGCACTGCTGCACGACATGGTGGCCGCGCTGGGGCAGCGCAGCCTGTTGATGATCACCCACGACGAACTGCCGGAGGGCATCGTGCACCGGAGTTATCGGTTGCGTGAGGGTGGGTTGGGGTGGGGCAGAAGGTTTGCTGACCTGGCGATCGTTTGGGCATCAATGGGAAGCATGTCGCTCCGGAGCCGCCGGAAGCGCATCTTCCCCTCAAGACGAAGTGGGGTTTTGATGCACGATTGGGCGCTTCTGGAGATACGAAATCGACTGGGCTGCAAGTTCGGCGGTGCTCATTGTGCTGGACGAACGCTCTTTGAGCCGGTCGATATTCTTCAGAGGGCTACGCGAATTCTCAGCTGACAGGCGATAGCACTGGGGCCAAGCAGTTCAATCAATGAGGCTTCCTGGGACGATTCGTCAATGGATGGCAGAGTTTGTTTGAAGGTCGAGATGCATCCGCCCGACGTCCGCCCGAGATTGAGTAGCACGACGGTTTGGAGTCCAATCCTCAACGACAAGGAGATTGGACGTGAAGAAGCGCTTTTCCGAAGAACAGATCATCGGCTTCCTGCGCGAGGCGGAGGCCGGCATGCCGATCAAGG
>NZ_CAMPPN010000040.1:0-27594 GCF_946900935.1 Stenotrophomonas sp. Marseille-Q5258 | reverse complement strand
CGCCGGTTCCGCCTGCGCGAGACGCTGCCGCGACTTGCGACCGCGATGATGCGGTGCAAACCATGTCCGGAGCCGCGTCTGCGGATTGCGAGCAACTTTCATGGCTGAGAGTCGGGGCTAATCAGGTATGTAATTGCTGAGCTGCTGGATCACTCGGACATACAGAATGTCGCCGTGTACACCGAGAACACAGCTAGCGAAGCGTCGGTCATCGATGAGCTCGTGGGAAAAGATCTCGCGCCGTTCGCGCAAGCGTGTCTGGGGAAGCTCGTATCCAATGAGCGAGAGGCAATCAGGGGTCGCGATCCGCGCAGCAGGGTGCCAAACGGCAGACTCAATGCGGTGGGTTCGTGCGGGAGCTTCGGATTCTGCGCGCTGGGATTCAGTGCTTGCTATACATGTCAGCACTTCCAGCCTTGGATAGATGGACCCCACGCCGAGGTTCTTGAGGACCTTTACTGGGAAAAAGAGCGTATGCGAGAGCTGAACTGCTCGGAGGCTGTCTTGTCCTCAAAGGATCGTCTAATCCTTGCGGTGGAGCATTGCGTTGCGTTGTGCGAAGCGGCGAAGAATGTGCCGGGCGAAGGCTTTCTGGAGGGTGGGGATGGCGATCACAACTCCCATTGACTCTATGTCCCGCGTGGATCAGGCTGCGAAATCTGGCCTAGAAAGCTTCATAAGTTCCGCGAAGGAGTTGGTTGCATTTGGTGCGAGGGAGAAGTGGGATAACATTCGATGGCAGCAGGGCGATGCTGTAGCGATATTTTCTACGCAGATTGGGAAGGCCGGTGAGCGGAAGCCTGCGGCCTTTGAAGAGCCTTTTATGCAATTCGCTAAGGCATACGTTCGATATCGATACAGCTACAGGCCGGTTAAGGGTCTTGCGCCACTCATGCGCGCCCTTCGTTGCGTAGAGGCGGGACTTCTGTCGGTGCGCGGACGGGCTGACATACTTTTGCTAAACGGCGCTGTCATGGACGCTAGCGCGGAAAAGTGTAGAGCGTTCTATAGTGAAGCAGCAACTCAGGCCTCAACTGGAACTCACCTTGTACAGATGTTTGATTTCGTTCGCGAAAACGAGTGGGTGCGGGGAATTCCAGCCTGGAAGTCGCCATTCGGCAAATCGCGATTGCTTCGTCGATCAGTTGGAATGGACGGTGAGCGCCTACGCGCGTCTAAACTTCCCTCAGATGAGGCGGTTTTCGCCGTCGCTGATCTATTCGCCAACGCACACGATGCCGAGACGAAATATTTTACCGCAATCGCAGCCATTCTCATGGCGGCACCTGGTCGTATTTCCGAAGTGTTACGGCTTTCCGTCGACTGCATTCAATGGGAACGGGATGACCGTGGTCAGCAACAGATGTTCCTGCGATGGTGGGCAGGTAAGGGCAAGGGGCCGACCAAGAAGTGGATAGTGCCTGTGATGCAGGACGTGGTGACGGAAGCCGTGCACCGCTTGCTCGAGATCGGTGACCCGGCAAGGAAGGCAGCGCGATTTGCGTTCGACAACCCACATCGGTTCCTCAGGCACGACGGCTGTATTGCGGATCCGGATACCACCGATAGGAACTTGGCACCGCATGAGTTCTGCGCGGCAGTTGGCGTCAAATGTCCTGGGGGAGGGCGGTTGGCAGATGGTTCGCACTCATGGGTCCGGCTTTCGGTTGGGAGAAAGCTGGATGACCTGGTGAAGCTGGGCCGCACTAGCTACAAAGATTTGGCTCGGTACGTGTTTGACTGTTACAGCGGACCGTTCTGGCCCTATATAGACCGGGAAAACACTGTAAAGGCCTGGGATGCTCTGTGCCTGCATCGCTACAATGAGTTTCACAAGGTTTACACGGTGAAGCACTTTTCGTGGCGGATCGTTGATCCCTCGGAAGTTGCAATTAGGCTCAAGCCTGATGTGGGTAGATCGCTTTTTGATAGGGACCCTGCTCGGAAGGGTGCAGGGTCGAGTATTAAGGTTTCGACTCACCAGTTCCGTCACTGGCTCAGTACGATGTCAGAGCGAGCTGGAATGGATGCTTATACTCTGGCTCGTTGGGCGGGAAGAGCTAGTGTTGCGGACAACTGCCACTATGATCATCGCACTCCGGAAGAGCGGCTGGTAGAGGCGGATGCTCTAATTGCAGCAGATGGTGCTACGTTGCTCGAGCGCTTTCGTGGGCGGCAGCCGGTAAGCTATGAGGAGCTTGGTGTTCAACGCTTAGGGTCAGCCAAAGCGACTCTTTATGGAATGTGCGTTCACGACTATTCCATGTCACCTTGTCAAAAGCAGGCGGATTGCATCACCTGCAGTGAGCATGTGTGCATCAAAGGGGATCATGTGACCCTGGAGCGCCTAAGGAAACTTGAGTGCCAGACTGAGTTGCTTCTGGAAAGGGCGCAGCATGCCCGTGACTGCGGTGATTTCGGGGCGGATAGATGGGTTGACAGTCATAAGTGGAAACTGGCACACGTTAGAAGTATGCGCGTGTTGCTGGAGCGGCCGCATGTGCCCGACGGAGCTCTCGCTAGGATTCCATCGGCATTGGACCCGTCTCCCATCTCTCGCACACTAGCAGCGATTGGCCTGCAGGAGAGTCCCCGATGGGAAGTCTCTAATGGTGAGGGTGCTTGGATTACGCTGCAAGAGGATGACCGCAGTGCCGAAGAAAATTCTAAATAAGTCTGCCGTGGCCATGGCCTTGCGGGAGCTTGATCGATGGCAGGGAAGGCTCACTTGGTCTGCCTTCTGTGAGAGGGTGGCCAAGGTTTTAGGTGTAGATTCAATCTCGCGCCATACGCTATATCAGAATGGCCAGATTGGCATGGCATTCAGGCAGAGAAAGCGGGATATGAGAAATGAATCTGTAGCCGGTCCATCAGACTTTACTTTGGAGGTGGCTGTGCGGCGAGTGGCTGACTTGGAGGCACAGGTTGCGCGTCTAGAGGCCACAAACGGCCTTTTGATTGAGCAGTTTGTAAGGTGGCAGTACAACGCATACGCCAACAACGTGAGAATGGATGCTCTGTCCCTTGATCTGCCCCTGCCTCCCGTAAATCGCGCGGGCCGTCGACGGGCGCGTTGAAGTTGCGGCGCGTGGCGAATTTTGAACAATTAGCCCAGCGAGTTCTAACGTGACTTCAATGTATCGTTCGCACTAGACGGACTCTTAGCGCGCATACTCTGGGGTACGTAAATTTGGAACTATGAACCGACGTTGCGGTCGTAGTCTAGTAGATCAGGGGATTGCCCGTGCTTGAGCCGATCATCCAGAACGAGGGCACTACCGCCCGAGAGCGCCACCTAGCGAAACTGGCATCTGAGCAGTTCTTCGGGCTGTGGTCTTATCCTGGGCTGGCGCGCCCAGCAAAGAAGGGAGTCAACAAGGAGCTTGCCGACCTCACTGTGGTCTTTGGCGACGACATCATCCTGTTCTCGGACAAGGACATTGCATGGCCGTCGCACCCAGACATAAAGGTCGCATGGAGTCGTTGGTATCGTGAATCCATCCTTGCTTCTGCCACACAGCTTTGGGGGGCTGCCAAACACCTTCGGGGACCCAAGCCAGCCATCTATCTTGACGCTCGCTGCCAGGTGCCATTTCCATTGCCGACGCTCTCAGAGCGGACGCGGATTCATTTGGTGGCAGTCGCAGCCAACAGCACGTTGCCCGCCCGCGATTATTTCCGCACGATCGGTGGACCAGGAAGTAGTGGCACGTTGATGCACGCCTTCGGTGCCCCGGACATTGTAGAGGGGCGGCGTCCATTCGTGGTCGGGGACCTCGACCCGCGGAGGCCCTACATCCACATCCTAGATGAAGAGAGCCTTGACCGGGTGGTAAGGGAACTTGGCACGATTGGTGACTTCATTCACTACCTAACCGAGAAGGAAGCGGCTGTCCGCAGTGGGCTGTTGCGGATGTACAGTGGCGAAGAAGAGCTGTTGGCATTCTACCTTCAGGAAGCGCGACCTGATGGATACGGGAATTTGCCCTTTGCGCATCGAGAGCTTCCTCCTGACCACTGGGTTCACATTCCAGAAGGGGAGTGGCGAGCATACGAGAACTCAACTGCGTACAGCGTTCGTACGCGCATGAGGGAGCTTGCACGGTCGTGGCATGAACTCATCGATCCCTTCAGTACTGCGGTCCTGGCCGCCGATACGGGCGAGGCCAACGATACCCCGTTGGACATGCATGAAATTACGCTTCGCGTTGCGGCATCAGAGAATCTTATGTCGCGTGCACGACTCGGCACGGCCTTCGCCGAGAAATACCAAAGCGTTCCTCCCGGGGTGCGGAGCTCAAGGGTAGTGTCTTCGCAATGCCATCCTGAGCGGATCTATATTTTCGTCTTTGTTCCTTGGGTTTGGCAAAGCGCAACGTACGAGGAATACCGAGAGTATCGGCTTTCGGTAATGCGAGCGTATGCAATAGTTGCCCCCCTCAAGTTTGCTAATGCAACTGAGTTCATCGTCCTCGGCGCGCAGACGCACGATGCTACAGGCGGGCGCTCGGAGACCATGATCTACGCAAAGTACGACGGCCCCCTTGATGCGGAGCACATTGCCCAAGCGCATGATCTGATGACCTCTGAGGGGATCATGGCGGACATTCCGACTCAATTCTCGCGCTGCGGTCCGGCCCGGCAGGAATTGCCTCGCCGCTTCACTCGTAATGAACCATGCCCTGTGGCTCCCTAAAGAAGAATAAGAAGTGCTGCAACATCGCGGGACCTCGATATAGCAAGATTTACGCAGCGACCATCGGTTAGCGGCAATGTGCCGGTCTCATCTTGCAGAGACATCATTGACCACGGTACTCACGCCATCCTATGGGGAGTATTGATACACCAAGCAGAGAGCCGTCAAGCGTGCATCGGAGAGCGGAAGCTTGTGCCGGCTGGCCACTCTGTATAAGAGCTTGGCCAATTTATAGGGGGGGGGGCGTCCCAGGACACTCGGCGGTCCAGTGCGATCAGGCGCCAAAAAATGCTCTGTGCAGATCCTCCAACGCCAGTGAGGCCAATCGATCCCCTTTTGATAGCGTTGTCTTAGGGCGGCTTCTGCTGACTTAGCTCCCAGCGGCTTCTATGTTGGCCGGCATCCGGAGGCAGGACTGGTAACGGCACCATAACTGAATAGATTCATGTGCGCGTGCAATCTCTAACGCGCTAAAAAACAAGTACTTAGGACGTCAATCGTAGGGCCCGACCGCGGTTCGAGCCAGGTAGGCAACTGAAGGCGTTAGCGATTACACGCGGTCCATAGCTAAGCTGACCGAGGTGCCCGCCCGATCCAGCGTGCCGCATTGAGCAAGTTGGATCGCGATGACGACCTGGTGACCTTCGAATTTGGCCCGATGTATCCGGCCATAGCGCCGTTCTTTATGCCTGTGGATTAGCCTCCCTGCACAATAGCTTTTCGTTCAGTAGCCCTCTAGAGCTAAATGCCTTAGGTGTACGCAAAGCTTCTAGATAATGCCTGAGCAACAGCTTGAAATAAGGCGAACCCTTGGCTATGAGGCTCTCACACTCTCGCCATCACTGCGGCCAGAAGTTCGGCTTGCTTGGCTTGAGCGGCATTGATGCTCTGCTCTAGCATATCGCACAGTCGCATTAAGGCGTCGACGCGGGCCACGATGCGTCTTTGTTCATCCAACGGAGGGATTGGCATCGGGATTTCTTTCAACTTGGAAGCTTTGATGCCCGTGGCAGTCATGCCAGTAGCGTCGGCCCGGAGCCTGCTCTGGAATATCTCGGACATCATCACAATCTTGAGGAACTCCGCAATCTCTGGAGCGTGAAGCTGGACGCAAATGACACGCTGGGCTAAAGCGAATTCCCCTGGGATGTCTATGATTGCGACGTTTCCAAGAGGCGCTTCGGTAGTGAACAACATATCGCCAACGCGCGGAAATCCTCGCGTCATCCATTCGCTGTAAGCTGAAACTGAAACATATTCACGCGGTTCACGGTTGATGTAACCGAAACGGACGTTTTTCGCTGTAATGAGCGGAATTCCAGCATCCACCTTCTGAGGGGTTCTACCGCGATAATCAATGAACTTCGCGAGGTTTCCTAGACGACAATACGTCCAACCATCCGGCCTCCCACAATACTGCTCGTTATCGCTAACGTCTGGCTCAGCACGCGTTTTCAGCCCCTCCTCTCTCTCGCGACGCATCTTCACAACTTCGACTTTCTTCAGAAATTCAGAGGCTGGCGCTTCCGCCGCGTCTTGCAGAACCAGCTTGCCCATCACAGCCAGTTGCAAAATGGCCTTGCGGAGCTCGGTCACATCCTCGCGAGTGCTGACCAGAGTATCGAAGTGGTCGCGCAGTTGCGCGGCGGCGGCATCGTCGCCGGCCAGCCATTGGCGAATAACGGCTGCGCGGGCTTCGCCGCGCTTGGCTTCCTGGGCGGCGCGATGCATTTCCATTTCGTCGCAGCGGGACAACAGCTCGTCGATTCGAGCCACGATGCGCTTCTGTTCCTCCAGCGGTGCGAGCGGAATCACTAGATCCGTGAAATATGGCGTTGGCACGCGCTTCTGACCTGCGGAGCCGGTCATCTTGCCAGCAGCCTTGTCGATGAAACCCGGGTTCTTTAGGAAATAGAGAAGGTAGCGCTGAGCAATGGCATTGAACGCGTTGCGAAAGACGTGCAGCTCCGTAGTTCCCGCCCCAATTCCGTTCGGCAAGCCTGAAAAGACGCATGACTTCGCGTTCTCGAAGCATGGCGTGATTTTCGCCATGCCGACATCTCCGTCGGCAAAGTGCGTGTAGCCTTTTTTTATGTCGCCCCACTTACGTGGTTCAAAACCATGGCCAGTTTCGTAGTCTCTGGGAATTAACGGCATTGGGACGAATCCAGCTTCCGCGTCGTCGTCCTCAACATCATTTCTCGGATTTATCAAGCCGATTTCACCAAGCCGCACCCATTTCCAATTTGCGGGAACTTCGTAGGGTATTTCAGCATTGGCAATTGGCTCCAGCGGCTTGGGCTTACGGATTATCCCTGCCGTTACTAGTGCCGTCTTCGCCACCGTGATCTGCTTGATCAGTTCCGAAGCTGGAGCCTCTTTCGGGTCTTGCGGCACCAGCTTGCCCTGCATTGCCAAGGCCACAATCAACTGGCGCAGACGCATCATCCCTTCCGGTGCGGCGAAGGCTATGTCGAACAGGGGCTCGAGCCACTCACTATGGCTCTCAGTTTCCGCCAGTAAGGCTTTCATGCGCTGCGCTCCAATCCCGCCAACAGCGTCGCCTTAAGCGCTTGTTGGGTCGCTTGCACTTGAGCCGAGAGTTGCTGGTATTCGGCAAGGAGGTCTTCCGGCTCGGCGTGGATCACATCGACTTGGTGCGGGTTCTTGCAATCAAGACTGTAGTTCCGGGCCTCAATCTCCGCCGCACTCAGCTTCCACGCGTGCTGGGTGGTCTTACGGCCTTTGCGTGCCGCTCCGCCCCACCACTTTTTCTCCAAATCGAATTCGGCGATCGTCAGCGGCTTGCTGCGGGAGTAGCTCTTGTAGCCGGCCGGATAGGGATGCTCGAAGAACCATACGTCTTTCGTCGGACCACCCTTGTCGAAGAACAGGATATTTGTGGCGATGCTGGTGTAAGGAGCAAACACGCCCTTTGGCAGACGCACGATGGTGTGCAAATTGAACTCCTGGAGCAGTTCGCGCTTAAGCGTAACCTTCACACCTTCGCCAAAGAGAAAGCCATCAGGCAGCACTACCGCCGCGCGACCCGTATCGTGCTTGAGCAGGTGCATGATCAGCGCCATGAATAGGTCGGCAGTCTCGCGGGTTTGATGCTTGCTTAGGAAGTTCTTCTCGATACCGTCCTCTTCCATGCCGCCGAACGGCGGATTGGTGAGGATGATGTCCACCCGCTCGCGCGGTGAGTAGTCCTTGTACGGACGACTCAATGTGTTGTCGTGCTGGATGTTGATTGGCACGTCAATGCCGTGAAGCATCATGTTGGTGATGGCCAACATGTGCGGCAGCGGCTTCTTCTCCACGCCGTGGATGCTTTCCTGCAGCCGCTCCTTGTCTTCCGGCGTCTTAACCTGCCTATTCAAATGCTCGATGGCACAGGTCAGAAAGCCTCCGGTTCCGCAGGCCGGGTCAAGGATCCTTTCGCCCAACCGCGGGTTGATCACGTCTACCATAAACTGGGTGACGGCACGTGGTGTGTAGTACTCGCCGGCATTGCCCGCAGACTGCAGGTCGGCCAGTATCTTCTCGTAGATGTCATTGAACAGGTGGCGATCGCTGGATGAATTGAAGTCGACGTCCTCTTCGATCGTGTTGACGACCTGCCGAAGCAGGGTGCCCGACTTCATGTAGTTGTAGGCATCCTCGAACACCGCCCCTACTACCTTACCCTGGCGGGACACCCCGGCTCGGGTAGCCAGCGCCTTCAGTGCAGGAAACAAGTCGTTGTTAACAAAGTCGATCAGCTCCTCGCCCGTGATGCCTTCTGGGTCTTTGGCCCAGTTGCTCCAACGGAAGCGGCTCGGCAGCGGGGAACGATAGTTGGGCTGAATGGCATCCCATTCCTGCTCCTTGTCGTCAAATATCTTCAGGAACAGCAGCCAACAGATCTGACTGATACGCTGGGCGTCGCCGTCGACGCCCGTATCCTTACGCATGATGTCCTGGATGGACTTGATGAGCGTGGTGATTGTCATGTTGCGTGGGTCTTTTCAGTGAATCAGCGCATCAGGCGCCGTAAATGGCTTGTTCCAGCTCGGCCAAGGCCGACTGGTATTTGTCCTTGCCGCCGAAGGCGCGAATCAGCTCGATTGGTGTACCGAGCTGATTGATCGGGGCAATGCTGAGGATCTGCGTTTCTTCGATCGGGCCAACGCCTTCGTCGGCGTACTTGTCCAGCAAGGCCACCAGCACGCTCCGAGCCTGTTCGCCGTACTTTCCGAAGTAATTCCGCTTTTTAACGTTTTCCGCGCGTTCGCGTCGCGTTAACGGAGACTGCCCCCAGGCCACGTGGCAGAGCAGATCGAAGGGATCGAAGGCTCTCCCCTGTTGACCGACTTCCTCGGCGAGGGCATCGAAGAAAACGCCTTGCTCGGCTAGCTCGTCGATCACCGCCTGCTTCTTCTGCGCGCCATTCCAGCGCTTGAGGAAGTCGCTCAAGCTCGCGAACTCCTTGCCAATGGTCTTGCGGGTGTAGTCCTTCAGCGACTCGGTGATCAGCCTGCCGTCGGCGTCGAAGTACTGCACGCGCTCACCCAACACCCGAACCTCGACGTTGGCAACCACATAGCGGCGCGGCTTGTCGTCGTCATCGCCGTCACTCACCGGCTGAGAGTTGGGACTGGAACCCTGGGGATAGTTGCCATCGGGATCGAGGCTGACGCCTGCCACAGTGACGCCGTCAGTAGCCGTGGATTCCGGCGGCATGATGGGGTCATCCCCGTTCGGTTCGTAGATCTGCACAGGGTCGCCATCGAAGGCCGGGTCAGCGAAAAGCTCAGTTGCCTTCTTGAAATCGAGGATGGTGAACCAGTACTTGCCGTAATCCTCGTTGATACGAGTGCCGCGACCAATGATCTGCTTGAACTCCGTCATGGACTGGATGCGCTGATCCAACACCACAAGCTTGCAGGTCTGTGCGTCCACACCAGTGGTCATTAGCTTGGATGTGGTGGCGATGACCGGGTACTTGCTCTCCGGGAAAATGAAGTTATCCAGTTCCTGCTTGCCTTCTTCGTTGTCGCCAGTGATACGCATCACGTACTTGGAGTTCTGCGCGACCAGGTCAGCATTCTCGTTCACTAGCGCCTGACGCATGCGCTCAGCATGATCAATGTTGTCGCAGAAGACGATGGTCTTGTCGAAACGGTTGCTGGCTTTGAGGTAGTCGCTGACCTTCTTCGCCACTAGGCAGGTGCGCTGTTCCAGCACGAGATTGCGGTCGAAATCCCGCTGGTTATAGATTCGGTCCTCGATCTCATTGCCGTGCTTGTCCAACATGCCCTTGTCTGGCCGCCAGCCGGTCAGGTCCTTATCGATATCGATTCGCACGACCTTGTATGGCGCGAGGAAGCCATCTTCGATGCCTTGGCGCAGGGAGTAGCTGTAAACCGGCTCTCCGAAGTAATCGATGTTGGAGACGTCCTTTGTCTCTTTGGGCGTGGCGGTCAGGCCAATCTGGCTGGCATTGGAGAAGTACTCGAGGATCTCGCGCCAAGCGGAATCCTCAGCCGCACTGCCGCGGTGGCATTCGTCGATGACGATCAGGTCAAAGAAGTCCGGGCTGAACTGCTTGTAGATATTCCTCTCTTCCGCGGTGCCAGTCACCGCTTGGTACAGGGAGAGATAGATCTCATAGGACTTGTTCGCGTGGCGCTTGGCGATCTTTGTCATCGCCGGGCCAAATGGTTTAAAGTCGTTCGTCATGGTCTGGTCGACCAAGATGTTGCGATCGGCCAGGAACAGGATTCGCTTCTTGGCTCGCGACTTCCATAAGCGCCAGATGATCTGGAACGCGGTGTAAGTCTTGCCGGTTCCCGTGGCCATGACGAGCAAAAGGCGCTGTTGCCCTTTGGCGATGGCCTCGATGGTCTTGTTGATTGCCAACAGCTGGTAATAGCGGGGGGTCTTGTTGCTGCCGTCACTGTAATAATCCTGAGTAACGACCTGCTGTTGGTCCTCGCTCAGGCCTTGGTGCTCCGCCCATAGTCGCCAAAGAGCTTGCGGGCTCGGGAATTCGTGCAGGGCCAGCTCGCGTTCGATCACCCCGTCCTTGGCAATGCGGTTGTGGAACAGGAAGCCATCGCCATTGCTGCTGAACACGAAAGGTACCTGCAGCATCTCGGCATAGGCCAGCGCCTGCTGCATACCATCGCCCAGGCTGTGCTTGTTGTCCTTAGCCTCAATCACCGCAATCGGCTGGCCAGGCTTGTGAAACAGCGCGTAGTCGGCGCGCTTTGGCTGGGCACGGGTATGCATTTGCCCGCGCACGATCACCCGCCCTTTGGTCAGCGGGAACTCTTCTCGGATCTGGGTGACGATGTCCCAACGGGCCTTCTCAAGGGCCGGAGTGATGAACTTGGTACAGATGTCCCGCTCAGACAGAGCCTTCTTGTTCACTCCTTCCCCACTTTGCCCTTGGCGGCCGACTCGGCTTGGGTAATTCCGTGCTGCTGCGCGTACTCAAGGATCAGGGATTCGATCATCGAAGCGGCCGAACGGCGCTCACGCTCGGCGGCCAGCCGGAGCAGGTCCTTGATCTCCGTCGATGTACGGATCGACAGCGTCTCGTTTTTCAGCTGCTTCATGCGGCCTCCCCGAAAGCCGAAATGTACTGCAAATGTACTGCATTTTGAGCATGCGCCGCAAGTGGAGGTGACAAGCGTGCGACGCTAGGAGCAGCGCGCTAGAGCGCGGGTTGTGGCTGGTTATCGAGCTGCTGAGTGTCAGCTATGGATAGCGGAGCTGCTATTGGGGAATCTACTTATTTTAGCCCAATTGGTTAAAAAAATGAGTGCTCATGCCATTCAGGCCATTGACTTCTCAAGGTTTGTTGCTGGGCACAATGTGGATCTAGGTGCCTCAGGTGTACACAAAGCTTCTGATCCACCCGCCTGTCCACGCGGCGGTACGTCGCGTGGATAGCGGCAGCGCAGCGGGCGGCCCAGTGCCGCCCGTTGCCTTTTTACCGCTCCGGCGCATAAACTTGCCGGACACCCTGCGGGTGTAGCTCAATGGTAGAGCTGTAGCTTCCCAAGCTACTGACGAGGGTTCGATTCCCTTCACCCGCTCCAGATGTCCGCCTCGGCCCGCAATGGGCCGACGGTGCAGGCCGCAGCGGCGTTGAACGTGCGCCGTGCCGCCAAGCTGCTCTGTCCTGTCCGTCCAGCCCGTCCAGGCGTCACTGCAGCGCAGCGATACATGCGTCGATGCCGGCCATTGCGGTTGGTCGCCCCGACCGCCGCCGTCATACTGTCTGCCCGATCTGAAAAGGACTGTTCATGATCCGTCGGAGCGTCGTCCGCGTCTCGTCCCGCTTGGTGTATCTGCCGGCGCTGTTGTTCACCGTCATGCTTGCACCGGCATGGGCGGTACTGCCGGCGGCGGATCAGTTCCCGGCCGAACCCGGCATGCTCGCGACGGTGACGGTGCGGACCACGTTGCCCGATGGCACGCGACGCGTGGAAGGAAGCGTGCCGCGGTACAACACCTACCGCGTCGAGGCCGATTGCGGGCGCGGCACCGTCGCGATGTACCGGAGGGAGGAAAACGGACAGTGGGACCAGCGTTATGCCGCACGGCGACGTGCGGACGGCTGGGAGCGCACCACGATCGAGGGACCGGCGGCGCGCATTCCCGCAGGGTCCAACCTCGACTGGCTGGCCAGCGCGCAGCATGACGCAGTCTGCAGGCCGAACACCGGTCTGGCCGCGCCGCGTGACGTACAGGGCTGACGCCGGCCGCCGTCATCGCGCCGTATCGCCTGCGCGCTATGCTTCGCGCTTTCCTCCCTGCGCACCACCATGAAGCTGGCCATCCTTTCCCGCAACAGCAAGCTGTACTCGACCCGCCGTCTGGTCGAAGCGGCGCGTGCCCGTGGTCATACCGTGCGGGTGCTCGATCCGCTGCGCTGCTACATGCGCATCGCGGCCGACGGCTTCAGCATGCACTACAAGGGGCGGGCGATCAGCGGTGTGGATGCGGTCATCCCGCGCATCGGTGCGTCGGTCACCCGTTACGGCACGGCCGTGCTGCGCCAGTTCGAGATGATGGGCGCACGCACGCCCAATCCCTCCGACGCCATCCTGCGCGCGCGTGACAAACTGCGTGCGCACCAGATACTGGCGTCCAAGGGCATCGACATGCCAGTGACGGTGTTCGGCGACAACCCCGACGACACCGTGGACCTGCTGTCCATGCTCGGCCCGCCGCCGCACGTGGTGAAGCTCAACGAGGGCACCCAGGGGCGAGGCGTGATCCTGACCGAGAAGGCCAGCGCGTCGCGCGGCATCGTCGAGGCGCTGCGCGGCTTGTATGCCAACTTCCTGATGCAGGAGTTCATCGGCGAGGCCCAGGGCGCCGACCTGCGCTGCCTGGTGGTAGGCGACCAGGTGGTGGGCGCGATGCAGCGCCAGGCGCCGGACGGTGACTTCCGCTCCAACCTGCATGCGGGCGGCAGTGCCCGTGCGGCCAAGGCGACACGGGCCGAACAGCAGGTGGCCGTACGCTCGGCCAAGGCGCTCGGCCTGAGCGTGGCCGGCGTGGATCTGATCCGCTCCAGCCGCGGCCCGCTGGTGCTGGAGGTCAACTCCACCCCGGGGCTGGAAGGGATCGAAGCCATCTGCCAGACCGACCTGGCCGGACGCATCATCGACCACGTTGCGTCGATGAAAAAGCCTTCCGCTTCAAAGGCTTGAACATTAATGCGGGCCTCGGTGACGCTTTTAACACGGGTTTAATCGACCCCGGCGTAGGCTCTGTCGAACCGCAGCTCTGCCCTCCTCAGCAGGATTCGGTAATCGGGAAACACCTTCAGGCCCAGGCGGCTTCCGCCTGGGCCTTTTTATGCCCTGTCGTTGCGCACTTGCTGGCGTGAAGGCGAGGGGGCTACAGTCGGCGCTCACTCCAAGCAAGGAATGGCTGGGCATGAAAGGTATGACGAGGGTCGCGGCAACGGCCGTACTGCTGATGTGCATGGGCGCCACCGCCCATGCGGCGCCGAAGAAAGAGGTGTTCGAGCCGGGCAAGCCGTTGTCTGAACAGATCACCAAGATCGAGATCGACTTGAACGACGGCGAGACCTACGCCGAACTGGCCCTGCCCGAGCGCAGCCGGGTCCGCGAAGCCTTGACGCGTATGCGCGCCGTGGTCGAACAGTACCCCGAGCAGAAGGCGCTGCCGGAGAGCGCGCGGATGGCGCTGTTCAACGATCAGCAGGTAGTAAACACCGTTTTGACACAAGCGCGCGAAGATAGCCGTCTAATATGTAAGCGTGAAAAGGCGATCGGCTCCAACATGCCGGTCACCCAATGCATGACCGTTGCCCAGCGCGAGCGCATCAAGGCCCAGGCCCAAGGTCGCATGGATAAGACGCAACGGGTCGGCAACTATTCTTATTAGAGGTCACAGTGCGAATTCTTGTAATTGAAGACAACAGCGACATCGCCGCCAACCTGGGCGACTACCTCGAAGACCGCGGGCATACCGTGGACTTCGCCGCCGATGGCGTGACCGGCCTGCACCTGGCGGTCGTCCATGAGTTCGATGCGATCGTGCTGGATCTCAATCTGCCGGGGATGGACGGCATCGAGGTCTGCCGCAAACTGCGCAACGAAGCGCGCAAGCAGACACCGGTACTGATGCTCACCGCACGGGATTCGCTGGACAACAAGCTGGCCGGGTTCGATTCCGGTGCGGACGACTACCTGATCAAGCCGTTCGCGCTGCAGGAAGTCGAAGTCCGTCTGAACGCCCTGTCGCGTCGCGGCAAGGGCGTGCAGACGCGCGTGCTGGAAACCGGTGATCTGGAGTACAACCTGGATACGCTGGAAGTCCGCCGCCAGGGCAAGCTGCTGCAGCTCAACCCGACGGCCCTGAAGATCCTGCAGGCGCTGATGGAAGCGGCGCCGGCCGTGGTTACCCGACAGGAACTGGAAACCCGGGTGTGGGGCGAGGAACTGCCGGATTCGGACTCGCTGCGCGTGCACATCCACGGCCTGCGTGCCGTGGTGGACAAGCCGTTCGAGGTGCCGCTGATCCAGACCCGTCACGGCATCGGTTACCGCATCGCCGCCCCGGAAGCCTGATCGGGTGAGCGCCAAGGGGGGCCGCCGCCGCGCACCGTACCGGCGGCGGCTGCGCAGTCGCATCATCGTTTCGTTCGCGTTGTTGGGCTTCTGCCTGACGACGCTGTTCGCGTTCGCCACCAACTGGGCCCGCAGCCGCGTGGAAAACCAGCTGGTCGAGGACGTGATGAACCGCAACGTCGACGAGTACGCACGACGGTTCTATTCCGATCCCAGCCGCAGCCCGGACCTGCCGGTCGAACAGATGCTGGCGTACGTGTTTCCCAAGGACAAGTTCGACCGTGTCCGCCAGGAGCGCCCGGAGTGGACGCGGCTGCCCAATGGCAACCACAACATCACCGGCATCGACGACCAGGGCAAGCCGTTTGCCTACAAACTGGCCGTGCGCAAGACCGACAGCGAGTGGTTCTTCCTGCTCTACGACATGACCCAGGCCCAGCGCGGCGAGATGCAGCTCAAACGGGCGCTGCTGATTTCCGTGCTGGTGTTCAGCCTGTTGTCGGTGGTGCTGGGCTGGTGGTCGGCGTCGAAGGTCATGAAACCCGTGTCGGACCTGGCCGCCCGGCTGCGGTCCTACCGTGGCGGCACGATCGAGCCGGAGCCATTGGCACCGCGCTTCCCCGACGACGAGGTGGGCCAGTTGGCGCAGGCTCTGGATGACTATTCCTCGCGTCTGACCGAAGTGGTGCAGCGCGACCGGGAGTTCAACGCCGACGTCAGCCACGAGCTGCGTACGCCGCTGGCGGTGATCCGTGGCGCCACCGAGCTGCTGCTGGCCCGTCCCGGGCTGGACGACAAGGTGCTGCAGCGCCTGCAGCGCATCCAGCGTGCCGAACAGCAGTGCACCGACCTGATCGGCTCGCTGCTGCTGCTGTCGCGCAACGAGCGCGGGCAGGGCACCAGCAATGTGGCGCGTGTCGCCGAGCAGCTGCTCGACGCGCACCGTGCCCAGCTCGGCGGCAAGCCGCTGGAGCTGATCCTCGAAGGCGGCCACGAGCTGGTGGTGGACGCGCCTGAAGCGGCCCTGTCGGTTGCGCTGGGCAACCTGATCGGGAACGCGGTGAAGTACTCGCAGGAAGGGGCCGTGCGCGTGCGCATCCTGGCCAACAGCGTGGAGGTCATCGACAGTGGCCCGGGGCTGAGCCGGGAAGATGCCGAGCGCCTGTTCCAGCGAGGCTACCGTGGCACCCATGCGGGGCATTCGCAGGGCGGGGGCATCGGCCTGTCGATCGTCAGCCGCCTGTGCGACCTCTACGGGTGGCAGGTCAGCGTGCGCCCGGGCGAAGAGCGTGGCGTGATCGCGACCCTGACCTTCTCGCCGGCCACCCACGCCTGAGGGGACCGCGGCTGCCGGGCGGCCGCATCAGTCGTGGCGTTCGGCCAATGTCCGGTACTGGCGGTCCAGCCGTTCCACATGCGACTGCAGGTGGTCCGGATGGCCATCATTGGTCACCACGTCGTCGGCCAGCGCCAGGCGCGCGTCACGGCTGGCCTGGGCGGCGATCATGCGGTCGGCCAGGTCGGCGGTGATGCCGTCGCGCTGCACCAGCCGCGCGTGCTGCACCGCCGCCGGCACATCCACGACCAGGATGCGGTCCAGCCACGGATAGTGCTGGCGGCCGCCGGCTTCGGCCAGCAGCGGGATGGCCGCGATCGCGTAGGGACCGGGCGCCTGTGCGCAGATGTCGCGCAGCCGCTGGCGGATGGCCGGGTGGGTGATCGCCTCCAGCGCCTGGCGCGCCGGGGGAGAGGCGAAGATGCGCTCGCGCAGGGCGGCGCGGTCGAGCTGACCGTCCGCCAACAGGATGTCCGCACCGAAATGAGCCGCAATGCGGGCCAGGCCTTCGCTGCCGGGGGCGACCACCTCGCGGGCGGCCAGGTCGGCATCGGCCACGGTCACACCCAGCGCCTCGAAGCGGCGGCTGACCTCGCTCTTGCCGGCGGCAATGCCGCCGGTCAGGCCCACCACGAAGCGACTCATCGGCCGGCCCTCAACGCAGGCCGGCGTAGCTCAGGTAGCCGTTGATCAACGGCTCGCCCCAGAAGAACACGATCCAGCCGGCGATGGCCAGGTACGGCCCGAACGGAATCGGGCTGGCGCGGTCGCGGCCACGCGAATACAGCCAGATCGACCCGATGATCGCCCCGACCACCGACGACAGCAGGATGATCGGCAGGATGCCCTTGAGCCCGCACCACGCGCCCAGCGCAGCCAGCAGTTTGAAATCGCCGTGTCCCATGCCTTCCTTGCCGGTGAGCTGTTTGAACAGCCACCACACCGACCACAGCGACAGGTAGCCGGCCAGCGCGCCGAGCAGGGCCGGCTTGGCCGGCATGTACAGGTTGTCGCTGGCCGCGATCAGGCCCAGCCACATCAGCGGCAGGGTCAACTGGTCCGGCAGCAGCTGGGTGCGCAGGTCGATGCCCGACAGGGTGATCAGGAAGCAGGTCAGCACGATCGCGCCGAAGCCCTGCCAGCCGAAGCCGAACTGCCAGACGCTGGCAACCACCAGCAGCGCGGTCAGCGCCTCCACCAGCGGGTACTGGATCGAGATCGGCGCGTGGCAATGGCGGCACTTGCCGCGCTGGACCAGCCAGCTGAACAGCGGAATGTTCTCGTACCAGGCCAGCTTGTGCTTGCAGTGCGGGCAGTGCGACGGCTCCACCACGATTCCCGGCGGTGGCGGTTCGTAGATGTCCGGCTCTTCCAGCACTTCGCGGGCGTCGCGCTTCCACTGCCAGTCCAGCCGCTTGGGCAGGCGCAGGATCACTACATTGAGGAAGCTGCCCAGAAGCAGCCCCAGACCGGCCGCGGCGGGAAAGCCGAGACCGGGATGCTGGTCAAGAAATGCCATGTATCACTTATCCGACAACCGCGCCGAGTTTGAAGATGGGCAGGTACATACCGATCACCATGCCACCGACGATGGTACCAATGAATACCATGATCATCGGCTCCAGCAGGCTGCTCAGGGCATCCACGGCGTTGTTGACCTCCTGCTCATAGTACTCGGCGACCTTGAACAGCATGGTATCCAGCGCGCCGGCCTCCTCGCCGATGGCGGTCATCTGGACCACCATGTGCGGGAACAGGTTGACCTGCTTCATCGCCATGTTGACCGGGTAGCCCACCGAGACGTCGTCGCGCATGCGCAGCACGGCCTCTTCGTAGACCTTGTTGCCAGTGGCACCGGCCACGATGCCCAGCGCCTCGACCAGCGGCACGCCGGCCTTGAAGGTCACCGCCGTGGTCCGGGCGAAGCGGGCGATGGCGCTGTTGTTCATGATCTGCCCGATCACCGGCACCTTCAGGATCAGGCGATCCATCGTGTGCTGCATGGAAGGCGAGCGTCTGTAGGCGTATACGAAGCCTACAGCGGCGCCAACCACCACAACCAGCATGAGCCACCAATAGGCGACCATGAACCGGGACATGTTCACGATCATCTGGGTGAATGCCGGGAGCTCGGCGCCAAAGCCTTTGAAGACCTCCTCGAACTGCGGCACCACGAAGATCAGCAGGATGGCGCTCACCAGGATGGCGACCGCGACCACCATCGCCGGATAGAACATGGCCTTCTTGATTTTGCCCTTGAGGGCTTCGATGTTCTCTTTGTAGGTCGCTACCGTGTCCAGCACGGTTTCCAGCACGCCGGCGCCTTCGCCGGCGCGAACCAGGTTGCGGTACAGCTCGTCGAACTGGACCGGGTGCCGGCTGATGGCCTCGTGCAGCGACGAGCCACCCTCGATGTCGGTCCGGATGGAGTCCACCATCTTCTTCATGCGCGGATTCTTGTGCCCGCTGGCGATGATCTCCAGGGCGCTCACGATCGGCACACCGGACTTCATCATGGTCGCCATCTGGCGACTGAAGAAGGCGATGTCCTTGGCGCTGACCGGACTGCCGGCCGAACCGAACAACGGTTTCGGCTTCGGTTTGACAACATTGGGCGTGATGCCCTGGCGACGAAGCTCTGCGCGCAGCATGTTGGCGTTCTTCGCCGGCTGCTCGCCCTTCATCTTGATGCCCCGCTTGTCGGTCCCCTCCCAGACAAACGGTTGCAGCTCCATGGTGCTTCGCGCCACGGGCTCTTTCTTGATCGCGCTACGGCTGACAGACATTTTGGGCTCCCCAGCCACACCATCCCCAGGCGGGCTATCTCGCCGCATGGTAGCGGTTTCCGAATCCGGTTGGCATCCCTTGACACTGGACCTTGGGGGGCCGGCCGGTTGGATCGGTTCCGTCAAAAGGTGACGCGGTGCGTCACATTGGCGGGTCCGTCGCAGAATTCTGTGAGGGGGGTTCCAATCCTGAAGATTGCTGCCATCATTGCGCCGGGGAATGCTGGGGAGCATTGCTGGCAACGTTGGCACGCAACCTGCTTCGATCCACCCGCACAGGGCGCCCGCCCCGCTCAACCGGCTTGCCGGCCCGGCGACGGCCCAGTGCCCTACCAACTATCTATCTCTTGGGGATGTACACATGAAGAATCAGAAGGGCTTCACCCTGATCGAACTGATGATCGTCGTCGCGATCATTGCCATCCTGGCCGCCATCGCGCTGCCGGCCTACAGCGACTACACCAAGAAGGCCAAGGTCTCCGAAGTGATTCTGGCTGCTTCGGCTGTCCGCACCGCCGTCTCCGAGTATGCCGCCGGTACCGGCGACCTGCCGCCGGCCACCTGGAAGCCGGAAGTGCAGAAGTCCGATTACGTGTCGGGCGTGACGTGGGATGGCACGACCATCACCGCTACCTCCACTGTCGAGGGCGCCACCGGCGACATCACGCTGGGTGCCAAGCTGCAGTCCAACTCGCAGGTCACCTGGACCTGTGGCGGCACCGTGCTGGCCAAGTACCGTCCGGGCACCTGCCAGGGCTGATCGCCTGGCACGTGTTGCGTGATACCAACGGGGAGGCATTTGCCTCCCCGTTTCGTTTAGGGGTCCTGTATGGCCGGGCGACGTCGTCCGGTACGGCATTGCGGAATGGCAGGCATGGCAAAGCAAGGTGAAACGCCGGCGCATCGCTGGACGCTATGGGTCGCGTTGGGGTGGTCGCTGGCCTGGATGGCGGCACAGTTGGTGGGCGTGTATCTGGGCAACTCCGAACTGTTGTCGCGCGTGCCCCGCAGTATGGAGAATCACTGGGGAACCCTGCTCGCATCCCCTGCGTTGCCTGATCTCGCCTTGTTCCTGGCTGTCCTGACCGGCCTCCACCTGCTGTTCGCCTGGGTCAATGCAGCAGCGTTCCGTACGCTGCTCCTGCCACGTCTGCACGGCCGCCAGCGGCCGCTCGCGCTTCTGGCCCAGTTGCTGCTGGTTACTCTGTCCCTCTCGCTGTCGGCCACCTGGCTGTTTCCACAGTCGACTGTGGGCGAACAAGCGGCAGTGGTGTTCTATCAACCCAGCGGGCGATGGATCGCCGCAGGGCTGCTCCTGTTGACCGCGCTCTACTACCTGGCATGGATCATCGTTGCGGCCATCCGCTCGCGCCTCCGTGTCATGCTTGGCGCGGCGGCTACGCTGGCAGTCGTCGCCGTGGGCTGGTCGTCCGGTCCTGTCGCGCGGTCCGGGTCCGGGTCCGGATCGGGAGCGCCGGACGTGATCGTGATAGGTGTCGATTCCCTCCGCCCGGATCACCTGAAGCGCAATGGTGCACCGTTCTTGCTGATGCCGAACGTGGAGGAGCTCCTGAGCCAATCGCGGGTGTTCACCGACGTGCTCAGCCCGCAGCCGCACACCTTCCCCGCCACTGTCAGCGTCCTGACCGGCCAATGGCCGATCAACAGCGGCGCACGCGGCAACCTGTTTCCGCCGACTCTGGTGAATCGCCAGGCAAGCATGGCGCATCGGTTTGCGGCAGCCGGATACACCACAGCGTTTGCGATGGACGAGACGCGCTTTGCCAACATCGAACAGAGCTACGGTTTCCAGCGGACGATGTCGCCAGGCTTCGGCGTCGGCGAAATAGCGACCGGTCTCATCGGTGACACCACGTTGACCAACCTGCTGTCGTTGCTGCCGGTATCGCGTTGGTTGCTGCCTGACCTGTACGGCAATCGTGCGCTGGGACCGCTCTACCGCCCCGAGGCATTCAGTCGCCGGCTGGAGATGGGGTTGGCCGGTCTGCCTGCCGACAAGCCGCTGTTCCTGTACGTGCATTTCTGCGCCGCGCACTGGCCGTATCTGTCCTCCCACCTGTACGAGGATGATGCGATCAGCGCAATGCCAAGGGGTGAGCTGGCCGATGCCGATGTGAACTACATGCGCGGCCTGTCTGTGGCCGATGTCCAGGTGGGCCGGCTGATGGACGTCCTGCGCCGGAGTGGTCGGCTCGACAACGCTGTGGTCGCGCTCCTGTCGGACCACGGCGAAGACTTCGACCTGGCGCATGACAAGTGGCCGGCGTCCGATGTCGAGGTTCCGGGGGGTATCGTCAATGGCCACGGCGGTTCGGCCATCCGGGAACCGCAGGTCTCTGTTCTGCTTGCCTTTGCACGCCTCGGTGGGACGCCGCTGCTGCCTGGCAGGGATCCCGCCCCCGCCAGCCTGGTGGACGTGGCCCCGACGCTGGCCTCGCTCGCCGGCCTGGCGGGGCCCGGTCCCGGCTACGACGGTGCTGCTTTGCTTGGGCCGGACGCCGCTGCACCGCCTATCGACCGCATGCGCTATGTCGAATCATCCTACTTCCCCGATGCCCTCAAACAGCGCACGATCGATGAGGCGAAGGTGCTTCGTGAGATGGCGGAGATGTACGAGATCGCTCCGGACGGTCGGGTCCAAGTGAAGGAGCACTGGCTGGACTATCAACGCCGCTACCGGCAGCGCGCGGTGTATCAGACGGACTGGGTGCTCATGGCCTCGGATGATCCCCAGGGCGAGCTGCTGGTGGTGGACCGCCGACAGCGCCGCGGGTGGCCGCTGAGCAGGGCGCCTGGCGCAGCCCCCGTGGAGAGGCTGCGCCAGGCCTGGTGCGCACATTGGAAGGGCGATGACGTGGTGGCGGCGCACTGTCGATGAGACCGTTTGGCATACGGGGCGGAGCTTTCTGAGATACTGGATTCCTGACGATTGGGGACGCATCAATGAATACAGCTGCCACGGTCAACCTGGTCGGCATCACCGGCATCGCACGTCGCCTGGTCCAGGACGGCGCGCTGGACGAGGTGGCCGCGCGCGACGCGATGGCCAAGGCCGCGGCCGCCAAGCAGCCGCTGCCGCAGTGGTTCGCCGAGCACAAGCTGGTCTCGGCCGGGCAGCTGGCTGCGGCCAATGCGCTGGAGTTCGGCATGCCGCTGCTGGACGTGTCGGTGTTCGACAGCAGCCAGAACGCGATCAGCCTGGTCAGCGAGGAGCTGCTGCGCAAGCACCGCGTGCTGCCGCTGTTCAAGCGCGGCGGCAAGCTGTTTGTGGGGACCAGCGACCCGACCCATTCGCTGGACGAGATCAAGTTCCACACCAATCTGGTGGTGGAGCCGATCCTGGTCGACGAGGAGCAGATCAAGCGCACTCTGGAGCAGTGGCAGTCCAAGCATGACACCCTGGGCTCGGCGCTCGGCGGCGGCGACGACGACATGGGCGACCTGGACGTCTCCAGCGGCGACGAGGAGGGGGGCAGCCCGGATGCCGGCGTGGACGCCAAGGGCGATGACACCCCGGTGGTGAAGTTCGTCAACAAGGTGCTGGTCGATGCGATCCGCAAGGGTGCCTCGGACATCCACTTCGAGCCGTACGAAGACGATTACCGGGTGCGCTTCCGTATCGACGGCCTGCTCAAGAATGTGGCCAAGGCGCCGGTCAAGCTCAACCAGCGCATCGCCGCACGCCTGAAGGTGATGTCGCAGCTGGACATCGCCGAGAAGCGCGTGCCGCAGGATGGGCGCATCAAGCTCAACCTGTCCAAGACCAAGCAGATCGACTTCCGCGTCAGTACGCTGCCGACGCTGTTCGGCGAGAAGATCGTGCTGCGTATCCTGGACGGCAGTGCCGCCAAGCTGGGCATCGACAAGCTCGGCTACGAGCCGAACCAGCAGAAGCTGTTCCTGGAAGCCATCCACAAGCCCTACGGCATGGTGCTGGTGACCGGTCCGACCGGCTCGGGCAAGACGGTGTCGCTGTACACGGCGCTGGGCATTCTCAACGACGAGACGCGCAATATCTCCACCGCTGAAGATCCGGTGGAAATCCGCCTGCCGGGCGTGAACCAGGTGCAGCAGAACAACAAGCGCGGCATGACCTTTGCTGCCGCGCTGCGCTCGTTCCTGCGCCAGGACCCGGACATCATCATGGTCGGCGAAATCCGCGACCTGGAAACGGCCGAGATCGCGATCAAGGCGGCGCAGACCGGCCACATGGTGCTGTCCACCCTGCATACCAACGATGCGCCGCAGACCATCGCGCGCCTGATGAACATGGGCATCGCCCCGTTCAACATCACCAGTTCGGTGACCCTGGTGATCGCCCAGCGCCTGGCGCGGCGGTTGTGCGGCAACTGCAAGCGGCCGATCGAGCTGCCCGCGCACGCGCTGCTGGCCGAAGGCTTCACCCAGGAGCAGATCGATGCCGGAATCCGGCTGTACGAGCCGGTCGGCTGCGAGGAATGCACCGAAGGCTACAAGGGGCGTACCGGCATCTACCAGGTGATGCCGATGAGCGAGGAAATTTCGGTGATCGTGCTGGCCGGTGGCAACGCCATCCAGATTGCCGAAGCGGCGCAGCGCGCCGGGGTCAACGACCTGCGCCAGTCGGCGCTGGTCAAGGCTGCGGCCGGCGTGACCAGCCTGGCCGAGATCAACCGCGTCACCAAGGACTGACGGGCGCCGGGCGGCGCCCGGCCCTCAATCCATGCCCAGCTTCTTGAGCTTGTAGCGCAGCGCACGGAAGGTGATGCCCAGTTGCGCGGCAGTGCGGGTCTTGTTCCAGCGGTTCTCTTCCAGCGCGCGCTGGATCGCGGTGCGCTCCATCTGCTCGATGTACGAGGGCAGGGCGCCATTGCCGGCCGGCAGATCAACCACCGCTTCTTCCTGGTGCGTCGCGGCGGCCCCCCCGGCCACGCGATGGCCGCCCGGGGCGGGCAGGCGCAGGTCGCTGGCCCCGATGCTGTCACCTTCGGCCAGCGCCAGGGCACGCTCGAGGATGTTCTCCAGTTCGCGCACGTTGCCGGGGAAGTGGTACTGCGCCAGCGCGTCCAGCGCCGACGGCGCCAGCAGCGGGGTGGGGCGTTCATGGGTGCGCGCCAGCCGCGCCAGAATCGAGGCAGCCAGCTGCGGCAGGTCGCTGCGGCGTTCGCGCAGCGGCGGCACGCGCAGTTCGATCACGTTGATGCGGTAGTACAGGTCGTGGCGGAAGCGGCCGTCCTCGACCAGCTCGCCGAGGTCCTTGTGGGTGGCCGAGAGGATGCGCACGTCGACGGCGACCTCGGTGGCCGCACCGACCGGGCGGATCGACTTTTCCTGGATGGCGCGCAGCAGCTTGACCTGCATCTGCAGCGGCAGCTCGGCCACTTCGTCCAGGAACAGGGTGCCGCCGTGTGCGGCCTGGAACAGGCCGGGCTTGTCGGCATGGGCGCCGCTGAAGCTGCCCTTCTTGTGGCCGAAGAACTCGCTCTCCATCAGCTCGGAGGGAATCGCGCCGCAGTTGACCGGCACGAACGGGCCGGCCGCGCGCGCGCTCTGGTCATGGATGGTGCGCGCGACCAGTTCCTTGCCCACGCCGGATTCGCCGAGGATGTAGACAGGCGCCTGGCTGCGCGCGACCTTGGCGATGGTGGCACGCAGGCCGTCCATCGCAGGCGACTCGCCGAGCAGGCGCGCAGCCTGTTCCGGGGCCAGCGTGGCGGGCGCGGCGCGCTCGCTGTTGTTGAGTTCCAGCGCATGCTTGACCAGCCCGCGCAGCACGGCGATGTCCACCGGCTTGCTGACGAAGTCGAAGGCGCCGGCCTTGAGCGCCTCCACGGCCAGGTCCATGCTGCCGAAGGCGGTGATCATCGCCACTGGCGTGCGCGGGTAGTGCTGGGCGATTTCGGTGACCAGCTCGATGCCGTTGCCGTCGGGCAGGCGCATATCGGTGATGCACAGATCGTAGGGATTGCTGGCCAGCAGCTCCCGTGCCTCGGCGAGATTGGCCGCCGTGCTGATGCGCAGGCCCATGCGGCCCAGCGTCAGTACCAGCAGTTCGCGGATGTCGCGCTCGTCGTCGACGACGAGGGCGCTGCGGTTGTCGTTCATGAGGAGGGAAGATAGCCGAGGGGGGTCATTGGCGACAAATGTTTGACGCGGGGTGGGCGGATGTGCGGCGGTCCGCGGTCATTCGTGCAGCATCGTGTGCGGGCCGGGCAGGATCAACCGGAAACAGGCGCCGCCCGCCGGGACGGACACGTACTCGAGCCGGGCCTGGTTGGCGCGGCAGAGCTCCCGGGCAATGTACAGGCCCAGGCCGGTGCCGTGCTCGGAGGTCGTATAGAACGGGCGGAACAGCTGGCTGGCCACGCTCTCGGGAATGCCCGGGCCGCGGTCCATCACATCGATCACCGCGGCGCGCTCCTGGCGCGCCACGCGCAGCCGCACGCGCGCCGGGTCCTGGCCGATGCGACCGTACTTGAGCGCGTTGTGCACCAGTACGGTGAGGATCTGGTGCAGGTGGCGCGGGTCCATCAGCGCGTGCACGGAGGTCTCGCTGATGATCGGCTCGACGCTGTCCGTCTCCAGGGTGATGCCCTGTTTGTACTCGATCACGAAGCGCCGCACGAACGCAGCCAGATCCAGGTTCTCCGGATTGGCGCGTTCGCGGCGGGCCAGGCCGAGCACGCTTTCGACGATGCCGTTGGTGCGCTGGCACTGCTGGTGGATGATCTGCAGCAGGCGGCGGTCGGTCTCGCCGATCGCGGTGGATTCCTCCAGCAGCTGGGCGGCGTAGTTGATGGCCGCCAGCGGATTGCGGATTTCATGGGCCAGGCTGGCCGAGAAGCGGCCCATCGCCGAGAGGGTGAGCGATTCGGCACGGCGCGAGACCACGCTGGAGTCGTCCAGGAACACCAGAGTCAGGTCGCTGCCCGCGAGCAGCCGGGCGAAGCGGGGCTGCACTTCCGGCTGGTCGGGCGAGAGCTGGATGGGCAGCTCATCGTTGGTCCAGCCGTTGCGCCAGCGCTGCAGGCGCCGCGCCAGTTCCGGCGCGGCGCTGGCCAGCTCCAGGCGTCCACTGCCGCTGTTGCCGTCGGCGTCGCCGATCAGCGTAGAGGCCGCTTCGTTGGCGAGGGTGATGCGGTTGGCGCCGTCCACCACCAGCACGCCGGTACGCATGCGGCGGATGATCAGTTCGTTGATCTCGAACAGGTTGGCCACTTCGGCGCCACGCTGGTTGGCCAGCAGCTGGTTGCGGCGCGCGCGGTTGCCCACCTGGTAGCTGACGAAGGCCAGGGCGAGATAGCTGGTGATGAACATCGCCAGCTCGGCCAGGGTACGGGTCGGATCGCCGCCTTCCAGCAGCTTCCACACGTATTCCCCGGCGGTGGCGGCACTGGCGGTGACGGCGATGCCCAGCCCCCACGACAGCGGCAGCAGGGTCGCCGCGGCGGCGATGTTGAACAGCAGCGACATCGAGATGCCGGCGCTGGCGCCGGGCAGGGCGTGCGCGAGCAGGACCGCGGCGATGATGTCCACCGCCACGCCGCCGACCACGATCGGGCGCAGCCAGCGCTCGTTGCGGCCGATGAACAGCAGCAGGGCAGACAGCAGCAGATAGGCGGTGCCGACGATCCGCGCCAGGTACGGGTGGTCGGCTTCGCCCACCATCGAGCTGAGCGGGCTGAACAGCAGGGCGATGATCACCGAGGCGATCAGCAGCCGGTACAACGCGAAAAAATACAGTTCCCGCCTCGGAATGGATTCGATGCGGTCGATCAGTGAAGCGCTGGGTGACACGCCGGAACTCCCCTTCAGGCATTGCGGGGAGTGTAGAGGGTGTGGCCGCGCATGGGGGCGTGTCCCGGGACGGCGCCGGGACAGGGCGCTCCCCGGTTTGCGCGCCGCACCGGCCCGTTCCGGCGGCCGGGCGCCTGGGGAGTGGCGCAACTGCCTGAAAATCGGTCGAAAAACCCGTCGGGCCAGCGAGCGGAGGGCGCTGTCTTTGCGCCTGCGCGCCGGCTCGTCCACAATAGAGGGCCCGCCGCGGTCCGGACCGGCGCCCTGTGAGGGGGCCTTGGAGATGCGTGCGGTCGTTCCTATTCCCACGGTGACGCATGAATTTCCACGAATACCAGTCAAAACAACTGCTTGCCGAGTACGGCATCCCCGTTCCGGCCGGCAAGGTCGCGGCGACCCCGGACGAAGCCGTTGACGCTGCCAATTCCCTGGGCCAAGGCCCCTGGATGGTCAAGGCGCAGATCCATGCGGGCGGTCGCGGCAAGGCTGGCGGCGTCAAGTTCTGCAAGACCACCGACGATGTGAAGGCCGCTGCGGCCAAGATGCTCGGCACCAAGATGGCCACCTACCAGACCGCCGGCGTCGAGCTGCCGGTCAACCTGGTGCTGGTGACCACCGCCGGCGAGATCGTCAAGGAACTGTACCTGTCGGTGCTGGTTGACCGTGGCACCAAGACCATCACCTACATCGCCTCGTCGGAAGGCGGCGTGGAGATCGAGCAGGTCGCCGCCGAAACCCCGGAGCTGATCCACTCGCTCAACGTCGACTTCGTTGAAGGCGTGCAGGGCTACCACGGCCGTGATTTCGGCTTCAAGCTGGGCCTGACCGCCAAGCAGGCCGGCCAGTTCGCCAACATCATGGTGAACCTGTACCGCC
>NZ_CAMPPN010000039.1:0-28112 GCF_946900935.1 Stenotrophomonas sp. Marseille-Q5258 | reverse complement strand
GGCAAGGGGGGCGGGGTCGGGGTCATCGGGCGCTCAGGGTTGGGCAGGCACGGGCTGGAAGGCGGGCTTCACCGCCGGCTTCAACAGCACCACCAGGGTGAACACGCCCAGCACGGTGCCGAACGGCGTGAACAGACACGACAGGGCCGCCACCACCAGGCACAGCGTGTACCGGCGGCGCTGCGCCAGGCTTCGCCCGGCCAGCACCATCAGCGATGTCATGGTCAGGCAGACCACCAGGAACAGCGCGCCCATGCCGACGAACATCCAGCCCACCATCAGGTCGCTGTTGGCGCCGGCGGCCTGCTGGTTGGCCGGGAACCAGCCGTTGACGATGCCAAGGCCGATCCCGATGTAGAGCAGCGGGAAGAGCGCGAACAGGGCCATCAGGCCGGCGACCACGTAGTGGAAGATCGACAGCAGGCGCAGATGGCCCTGGTCTTCCAGCGACAGCAGCGGCGGCGGAGCCAGCGGGGTGGGGGCAGCGTCCATGCGTATCTCCCGGATCAGCCGATGTGGACGCGTTCGGCGCCGTCGGTGGCGGCGGTGACCTCGCCGATGGTCCAGTGCGCCAGGCCCAGGCCGTCCAGCGCGGTGCCGATGCGCCCGGCCTGCGCCGGCGGGACCACCAGCACGAAGCCGATGCCGCAGTTGAAGGTGCGCCACATTTCGGCATCGGCCACGGCGCCTTCGCGCTGCAGCCACTGGAACACCGGCGGCAGCGACCAGGCGCTGGCGCGGATGTCCAGGCCCAGGCCATCGGGCACCACCCGGATGATGTTCTCGGTCAGGCCGCCACCGGTAATGTGGGCCATGCCGTGGATGGCCTCGCCGTGGGCCTTGAGCAGCGCCAGCACCGGCTTGACGTACAGCGCGGTCGGCGCCATCAGCGCATCGACCAGGCGCTTGCCGTCCTCCAGCACCAGGTCGGCCGGCTGCCCGGCGCGGTCGTAGATGCGGCGGATCAGCGAGTAGCCGTTGGAGTGCGGGCCGGAGGAGGCGATGCCGATCAGCAGGTCGCCCTGGGCAACGCGCGCGCCGTCGAGCAGCTCGGACTTCTCCACCGCGCCCACGGTGAAGCCGGCCAGGTCGTACTCGCCCGGCGGGTACATGTCCGGCATTTCGGCGGTTTCACCGCCGATCAGCGCGCAACCGGCCTCGGTGCAGCCATTGGCGATGCCGCCGACCACGGCGGCGGCCGTGTCGATGTCCAGCTTGCCGGTGGCGAAAT
Organism: Stenotrophomonas sp. Marseille-Q5258; assembly: GCF_946900935.1. Lineage (NCBI taxonomy): Bacteria > Pseudomonadati > Pseudomonadota > Gammaproteobacteria > Lysobacterales > Lysobacteraceae > Stenotrophomonas > Stenotrophomonas sp. Marseille-Q5258. Next base: position 26,881 of record NZ_CAMPPN010000039.1, on the reverse strand, counting down.
AATCCAGGAAGAACAGCGGCTCGGCGCCCTGCACCAGCACGTCGTTCACGCACATGGCCACCAGGTCGATGCCGATGGTGTCGTGGCGGCCCAGCTGCTGGGCCAGCTTCAGCTTGGTTCCCACGCCGTCGGTGCCCGAGACCAGCACCGGTTCGCGGTACTTGTTGGACAGGTCGAACAGGGCGCCGAAACCGCCCAGGCCGCCCATCACTTCCGGCCGGAAGCTGCGCTTGACCAGCGGCTTGATGCGTTCGACCAGCTCGTTGCCTGCGTCGATGTCGACACCGGCGTCGCGGTAGGTCAGGGAAGGAGGGGTCGAAGACGGGGAGTTGGTCACGGGCGTGGGCGCTGCGCTGGGGTGAAAGCGGGATTTTAACAGGCCACGTTGGCGCACAGGCCCTATTCGGGCAACAATTCCCCCTGGATACGCTCTATGGAAAGTCCTGATGCGCCGCAGCCTCCTGTTTGTGATGTTCCTCGCCCTGTGCCTGCCGGTGGCCACGATGGCCCAGAGTGGCCTGCGGACCGAGGGCGATGTCGCCAGCGCCTCCGGCGCCTATGAGGCGGAGGTGCCGGTCAACAGCCAGAGCGATGCCGACCGCAATGGCGCCTTGGCGCGCGCGCTGGGCAACGTGCTGGCCAAGCTCTCCGGCGACCGCGGCGTGATGGCCCGGCCGGGCGTGGTGCAGTCGCTGCGCGGGGCCAAGGATTACGTGGCCAGCTACGACTACCGCCAGGACCAGAGCACCTCGGCCAGCGGCGCCCCCAGCTACCGGACGGTGCTGGTGGCGCGCTTCCGCCAGGATGACGTGGATGGGCTGATCGGCGCATTGGGGCTGCCGCTGTGGCCGCAGCCGCGGCCCAAGCCGGTGGTCTGGCTGGCCATCGATGACGGCTCGGGCCCGCGCCTGGTCACCGTGCAGCAGGCCAATGCCGCCCGCCCGTTGCTGAACCGCGCGATCGAGCGCGGCTACAAGCTGGGCCTGCCGTCGGGCAGTGCGGCCGAGCAGGCCCTGGTCGGTGCGATCTGGCGCCAGGACACCGCCGCGGTGGCCCGTGCGTCGGCGCGCTATGCCCCGCCGATGCAGCTGGTGGGCAAGCTGTACCGCGACAAGAGCGGCGGCTGGGTGGCCGACTGGGTGTTCGTCGATGGCGGCAAGGAACTGAACAAGTGGTCCACCAAGGACACCGATGCCCGCCGCGCGATGGCCGGTGGTGCCGACGGGGCCGCCGACGCGCTGGTGCGGCGTTACGCCAAGGCCGGTGCAGCCACCGGTACGGCGGGTACCTACCGGATCGTGGTCACCGGCATCCACAGCGCCGAGGACTACATGCGCCTGGCCGCCGGCCTGCGCGAGACCCCGGTGGTGCGCAACGTGGTGCCGGTGCGCGCTGCCGGCGACCGCCTGGAGCTGGCGCTGGACATGACCACCGGCCTGGCCGGCCTGAACCGCATGCTCGGCGACAATGGCGTGCTGGTGCCGGTCGCACCGCTGCCCGTCCCGGTCGATGGCGACGAACCCACTGCCGCGCCCGTGCCGGCCAGCAACGAGTACCGCCTGCGATGATCCTCAGCCCCGAAGCGGAAATCGCGCAGTTCCTGCGCCGCCTCAAATACGTGCTGGTCGCGCTGGCGGCGGGCTGGGTGATCTGGCTGCTCGGCCCGATTCTGACCCCGTTCGTGCTGGCACTGGCGTTGGCCTGGCTGGGCGACCCGCTGGTCGATCGGATCGAGGCCACCGGCCGTTCCCGCAATACCGGCGTGGTGCTGGTGTTCGTGGCGATGATCCTGGTGATCACGGCGGCACTGCTGATCCTGGTGCCGATGATCGAGCGCCAGATCGCCACGCTGATCGCGGCGATCCCGCAGGCGCAGCAGTGGCTGATGCAGACCGGGATTCCGTGGTTCGAGCAGAAGACCGGCCTGGAAGTCATGCAGTGGCTGGACCCGGACCGCCTGATCGAGTGGGTGCGCAGCCATTGGCAGCAGGCCGGCGGCTTTGCCAAGACCTTCTTCGGCTACGTGTCGCGCTCTGGCTTCACGATGGTCACCTGGGTGGTCAACATCCTGCTGCTGCCGATCCTGGCGTTCTACTTCCTGCGCGACTGGGACAAGCTGGTGGAGCGGGTGGCCTCGATGATCCCACGCAACCACATTGCCACCATCACCAACCTGGCGCGCGAGTCGGATGAAGTGCTCGGTGCGTTCATCCGCGGCCAGTTCCTGGTGATGATCGCGCTGGGCGTGGTGTACGCGGCCGGGCTGTCGCTGGTGGGGCTCAAGCTGGGCCTGTTGATCGGCCTGGTCGCCGGTCTGATCAGCTTCATCCCCTACCTGGGTGCGACCACCGGCATCGTCATGGCCGTGGTGGCCGCGCTGGTGCAGGCGCAGGGCTTCGATCTCAAGCTGCTGATCCTGGTGGGCGTGGTGTTCACCGTGGGCCAGCTGCTGGAGAGCTACGTGCTGACCCCGCGCATCGTCGGCGACAAGATCGGCCTGCATCCGGTGGCCGTCATCTTCGCGGTGATGGCCGGTGGCCAGCTGTTCGGCTTCCTGGGCATGCTGCTGGCGCTGCCGGTGGCGGCGGTGAGCAACGTGCTGCTGCGCTACGCGCACCAGCGCTACCGCGAAAGCGAGCTGTATGCCGGTGAGCGCTCGGCAATCGTGCTCGATTCCTACATCGACAAGACCGACGTGGTGATCACGATGCCGAAGGATCCGGACGGCCAGTGAGCGTGGTCCCGCAGCTGCCGCTTGCCCTGCGCTACCCGCAGGACGAGCGCCTGGAAACCTTCATCGGCGCCCCGGACGGGGCGCTGGCGCAGCTGCGTGCGATCGCCATCGGCGCGGCATCGGACTGGGTCTACCTGGAAGGCGCGGCAGGCACCGGCAAGACCCACCAGGCGCTGGCGATGTGCTCGCTGGCCGAGCAGGCCGGTCGGCAGCCGACGTACCTCCCGCTGAAGGCGGTGGTCGGGCGCACGCGCGCCGCGCTGGAATCACTGGAAGGCCGCGATCTGGTCGCGCTCGACGGCCTGGATGCCGTGGCCGGGCACCGCGACGATGAAGTGGCATTGTTCGACTTCCACAACCGCGCACGCAGTGCCGGCATCACGCTGCTGTACACCGCCCAGCATGCGCCCGACCAGCTGGGCCTGGTGCTGCCGGACCTGCGTTCGCGCCTGCAGCAGTGCGTGCGCGTGGTGTTGCAGCCGCTGGACGATGAAGGCCGTGCGGCGGTGCTGCGCGAGCGTGCGGCGCGCCGTGGCCTGGCCATCGACGAGGCCGCGATCGAATGGCTGCTGACCCGCACCGGACGCGAGCTGGGCAGCCTGGTCAGCCTGCTGGACTGGCTGGATCGCGAATCATTGGCCGCGCAGCGGCGCATCACCGTGCCGTTCCTGCGCCAGGTGGTGGAAGAAGGCTCGCACCGCCTGTAGCGCGCTCTACCGCTGTGGCTGCCGGCGCAGCGCCGCATCCAGTGCCGCCAACCGCTCCGGCGTGCCCACATCGGTCCATTGCCCACGATGATGCTGCCCGGTGACCCGGCCGTCGCCCATCGCGTGACGCATCAACGGCGCCAGTCCGAACTGCGGCGGCGTGGCAGCGGCACCGTCGGTACCGCCGATGACCTCGCGCCATCCCTGCACAATCCCCGGGCGGAACACGCCCACACCGGCATAGGTCAGGCGCGGCGCATCGCCCACATCGCCCACCGTGCCATCGTCGTGCAGGATGAAATCCCCGCGCGGGTGCTGCACCGGATTGTCGACCAGCACCAGGTGCGCGTCGCCGTGCGGCTGTACCGGCAACGTGGCGAAATCCACGTCGGTCCAGACATCGCCGTTGACCACCAGGAACGGGCCGTCACCCAGCACCGGCAGCGCGTTGAGAATGCCGCCGCCGGTCTCCAGCGGTATCGGACCTTCGTCGACCAGATGCAGGCGCAGGCCCCAGCGCGCGCCATCGCCCAGCGCCGGCGCGAACCGGTCGCCCAGCCACGAGGTATTGATCACCACCTCGTCGATGCCGGCCGCGGCCAGGCGTTCGAGGTGCCACACCACCAGCGGTTTGCCACCGGCCACCAGCAGCGGCTTGGGTGTGTGCAGGGTCAGCGGTCGCATCCGCTCGCCCTTGCCGGCGCAGAACACCAGCGCCTTCATGCGCGCGCCGGCCGCGGTTGCGCCAGCCGGGCCAGCGCGGGCTTGATGCGGTCTTCCAGCAGCGCCCGCAGCGGGGCCAGTTCCGGGTGGCGCGGCAGCACTTCGTCCAGGTACCGGATGAAGCGCGGCGCATCGTCGAAGTAATGGCCCTTGCCGTCGCGGTCGCGCAGGCGCACGAACAGGCCGAGAATCTTCAGGTGCCGCTGCACACCCATCCAGTCCGCGTCGCGCAGGAACTGCGGCCACGGCCGCACCGGCAGGCCGGCGGCCCGTGCCTGTGCGTGGTAGCGCGCCAGCCAGGCATCCACCCGCGCCAGCGGCCAGCTCAGGAAGGCATCCTTGAACAGGCTGACCGGGTCGTAGGCGATCGGGCCGCGCACCAGGTCCTGGAAGTCGAGCACCGCGGGCCCGTCGTCGACCGGCATCAGATTGCGCGGCATGAAATCGCGGTGGGTCAGTACCTGCGGCTGGCCCAGGGCGTTGTCCATCAGGCGGCGATGCACCAGCTGCAGGCCTTCCAGCTCGCCGCAGTCCAGTTGCAGCCCCAGGTGGCGCTGCAGGAACCACTCGTCGAACAGGCCGGCGTCGCGCTGCAGCAGTGCCTCACCGAAGCTGCCCATGCCGTCGGGCACGGGGATCGACTGCAGCCGGATCAGTTGCGCGAAGGCGGCGTCGAACCAGGCATCTGCGTTGGCATCGTCGATGTGGCGGGCCAGCGTGGGGCCGCCGAGGTCCTCAAGCAGCAGGAACCCCTGCTCGACATCGCGCTCGAACACCTGCGGCACGCGCACGCCGTTGGGTGCGAGCAGATCATGCATGCGCAGCCACGGGCGCACGTCCTCCAGGCCAGGCGGAGAATCCATCACGATGTGGCTGCCACGCGTGCTGGTGGCGCGCCAGTAGCTGCGGAAGCCGGCGTCCACCGAGGCGCGGTCGAGCGCCAGGTGCGGGTCGCCAAGCATGGAACCTGCCCACTGCCGGCGGAGGTCGGCGCGCAGCGGGTCGGAAGCGGGATCGTTCATGGACGGGTACATCGAAGCGGCGCCGGATGGCGCGCGGAAGGAAAGGAGTGGGGCAAGGTCAGCGTTTGCCGCTGACCAGTCGCAGCACGGCCAGGATGGCGACCGCGCCGATCACCGCGCCGATGAAGCCGGCCGGTTCGCCGCGTGCATACCAGCCCATGTACTGGCCGAACCAGCCGGCAAACAGCGCACCGCCGATGCCCAGCACGATGGTCAGCAGACAGCCCATGCGGTTGTTGCCGGGCATGAAGAAACGCCCGAGCAGGCCGACGATGAAGCCGACCAGGATGATGTAGAGCCAGCTGGTGCTGCCGAACAGACTGTTCATGACGCCGATTCCCGCAGGAGATGGACGCAGCCTACCAAGTGCAGGCTGCGTCCGTCACCGGGACGGTCAGCAGCAGCCGTGGCCGCCGTGGCGGGTGCCGCTGTCGGCCGCCACCGGCGAGCCGCTGGTCTCACCGCGCAGGCTGGCCGCGTAGTGCTCGCTGATCACCTTGGACACGCAGGCGGTCACGCGCTTGCCCATCGGGATGTGCAGGAACTCGTTCGGGCCGTGTGCGTTGGAGTGCGGGCCGAGCACGCCGGTGATCATGAACTGCGCGCCGGGGAACTTCTCGCCGAGCATGCCCATGAACGGAATCGAGCCGCCTTCGCCCATGTACATCGCCGGCTTGCCGAAGAAGGTCTGGCTGGCATCGTCGATTGCCTTGGTCAGCCACGGCGCCATCGCCGGCGCGTTCCAGCCGGTGGAGGCCTTCTCCAGGTCCAGCGTCACTTCGGCACCGTTCGGCGGATCGCGCAGCAGGGCGTCCTTGAGCAGCTCGCCGCAGGTCTTGCCGTCGGCGGTCGGCGGCAGGCGCAGCGACAGCTTCACAGCGGTATGCGGGCGCAGCACGTTGCCGGCCGAGGCCAGCGGCGGCATGCCGTCCACACCGGTCACCGACAGCGCCGGGCGCCAGGTGCGGTTGAGCACCAGTTCGGTAAGGTCGTCATTCATCGGCGTGAGGCCGTCGACCAGCGGGAATTTCTCGAAGATCGCGGTGTCCACCACGTCGGCGGCGCGCTTGGCCTGTTCCAGGCGCTCGGCCGGAATGTCCACATTCATGCCATCGATCAGGATGCGGCCGGTGTTCTCGTCCTCGATGCGCGAGAGCAGCTGGCGCAGCAGGCGGAAGCTGGACGGCACCACGCCGGAGGCATCGCCGGAATGCACGCCTTCATTGAGCACCTTGACCGAGAAATTGCCGCCGGTCAGACCGCGCAGCGAGGTGGTGCACCACAGCTGGTCGTAGTTGGCGCAGCCCGAATCCAGGCACACCACCAGCGACGGCTTGCCGATGCGGTCGGCCAGGTGATCCACGTAGGCGGGCAGGTCGTAGCTGCCCGATTCCTCGCAGGCTTCGATCAGCACCACACAGCGTGCGTGCGGCAGGCCCTGTTCCTGCAGCGCCAGCACCGCGGCCAGCGAGCCGAAGATCGCATAGCCGTCGTCGGCGCCACCGCGGCCGTACAGCTTGTCGCCGCGCAGCACCGGCACCCACGGGCCGAGGTCGTCGTCCCAGCCGGTCATTTCCGGCTGCTTGTCCAGGTGCCCGTACAGCAGCACGGTGTCGTCGCCGGTCTCGGCGCCGGTGGCGGGAATCTCCAGCAGGATCAGCGGCGTGCGGCCTTCCAGGCGCACCACTTCCACGTTCAGGCCGGGCAGCTTCTGGGCCTTGGCCCAGTTCTCCATCAGCGTGACCGCCTGCTCCATGTAGCCGTTCGCGACCCAATCAGCGTCGAACATCGGCGATTTGTTGGGGATACGGATGTAATCGACCAGTTGCGGGACGATGTCGTTGTCCCACTTGTCACTGAGGAATTGGCCGAGTTTGGCGCTGTCCATCTGAAACTCCGAGTGCATTGGCTAGTCCTCACATTCTACGCCTCCCGTCGGGGTAGGGATTTCCCTACATCACGTCGGGTATTTGGCCGGCTGCGTGAAGGTGCAGTGGACGATAGGCTGTGTGTATGTGGCGCGGGACACTGTTTTGGCCGAAGGGAATGTCGGCAGGCACTGTTTCCAAGTCACAAGGAGTTTCACGGTGGGGCCTTGGGTTTCGTGGAAGGCGCTGGTGCTGGGAATGCTGTTGATGTGGCCTGCCCATGCGGCGGACCGGATCGACATCAATACCGCCGATGCGTCGATGCTGGAGCAGGGACTGGCGAACGTAGGGCCCAGACGGGCTGAGGCGATCGTTGCATACCGGCGACAACACGGCCCTTTTCTTCGAGTCGAGGAGCTGGCTCGGGTCAAGGGGATAGGGACAGCAACCGTCGAACGGAATCGACAGCGGATGACGGCAGGCATCAGGACGATGCCCGTCGAGGAGCCTCCCAGGAAGGAGGCGCCGCGCTCCGTACCCAGGCGCTGACGGACAGGATTGCCGGAGACGGGCAGGACGCTGGTCGGCCACGCGGGCAGGACGCCCGATGGCACCGGACGCAGCAGGGACGCCCATGCCGCACGGACGCGGCGCCAACGGAAGGCAGGACACCACCAGGACGGTGGCATCCAGACCCGGGAAGGGAATGCGATGGCGGATAGAACAACGGCCCAGTGCAGGGAGCATGGTCGGGACCCATTTGGCAGGATGCGAAAGGGGGAAGGCGGGATGCCGACAAGGACGTGAAGATTGCCCGGTACCGTACAGGACGTATGGCCGGGCAATTTCTTTTCTGCGCGCGTGGCGCACTGCCGCGCCGCGAATCACCACTGCCGTGCGGCGCATCGTGTAGCCTCGGCGCGTCACTGCACAGGAATGAAGCAATGCGCGTACGTCGTTGTCTGTTGAGCGGGGTGGCAACCGCGCTTGTCGCTGCACTGTCCCTGGCCCACGCCGCCACGCCCCCGTCCACGGCGACGGCGACGGCGGCCACCACCGAGGTCGTACGCGGCCCCACCGACCTCAAGCCCGGCGAGTTCCTCTGGCATCCGGAGATTTCGCCGGCCGGTCCGATCGTGCTGGTGGTCAGCCTGGATGAGCAGCGCGCCTATGTGTATCGCAACGGCATCGCCATCGGGCTGAGCACCATCAGCTCGGGCAAGGCCGGGCACGAAACCCCGACCGGCGTGTTCACCATCCTGCAGAAGGACAAGGACCACCGGTCCAATCTCTACAACAGCGCGCCGATGCCGTACATGCAGCGCCTGACCTGGGATGGCATCGCGCTGCACGGCGGCAGCCTGCCCGGGCATCCGGCATCCCACGGTTGCGTGCGCCTGCCGCAGGCGTTCGCGCAGAAGCTGTTTGGCGAGACCCGGCGCGGCGACACCGTGGTGGTGGCCGATGCCAAGAGCGCGCCGATGACGCTGGCCTATCCGGCGGTATTGGCACCGGTCAACAGCACCGGCAAACCGCTGGTCGAAACCACCGATGCACCGGACCACTACTGGAACGACGCCGCCGCGCCCTCCGGACAGGTCGGTATCCTGGTCAGCCTGCACGACCAGCGCCTGTACGTGCTGCGCGATGGCGTGCTGATCGGTGAATCGCGGCTGGAAGCCAAGGCGCTGCCGGCCTTCGAGGGCACTACGCTGTTCGTGATGCAGCAGGGGTACGCGGATGTTCCCAGCCCCCTGGACGCGCACCAGCGCCTGCACACGTGGACGGCGTACCCGTTGCTGGGCCAGAGCGAGGGCAACGCCAGCCCGGACCTGCTGGCCACGCCGAGCCTGCCGATGGCGCTGCCGCCGGCGTTTGCCGAGCAGTTGTACAAGGCGCTGGTGCCGGGCACCACGCTGCTGGTGACCAGTCTGCCGGCGGTACGCCCGGTGGCCGATGAACAGAACCTGCAGCCGGTCTTGGAATCCGACGCCCCGGGGTCCACCTTGTAGGGATTGCTCCCGTTGGCGGGTGGTTGCCCATGTCTGCTGTGAAAGCCCTGTTGGCCGCTGCGCTCGGCCTGATTGCGTCCGCCTCGGCGGGCGCAGCCGGGATCCCCGTGGCGGCGGCTGCGCCATCCGCCTCGAGCGCCGCGCGCCCGGCGGCGCAGGACCCGGCCCGGTTGGCCGAGATGCTGGCGCAGGCGGCACCGTCGGCCGACCGCAACGTGCTGCAGCTGGCGGCCAAGGCGATGTCGTGCGCGCTGCGTCGGCCCGATCTTGGCGTCGACCCGGCGCGGTTGAGCGTGATCGACTATTCGCGCCCCTCCACCGAACCGCGCATGTGGGTGTTCGACCTGCGCCGACAGACGCTGCTGTTCGAGGAATGGGTGGCGCATGGCCGCAACAGCGGCGGCAATCGTACCGAGCATTTCTCCAACCGCGACGGCAGCTTCATGTCCAGCCTGGGCGCGTTCACCGCGAAGGAAACCTACATGGGCGGCAACGGTTACTCGCTGCGCCTGGAAGGCCTGGAGCCGGGCTTCAATGACAACGCGCGCGATCGGGCCATCGTCATCCACGGCGCGCCGTACGTGAACCCTACCTTCGCCCGCATGCAGGGCCGGCTCGGCCGCAGTCTCGGTTGCCCGGCCGTGCGGTTGACGGTGGCCAAGCCGCTGATCGACAGCCTGCGCGGTGGTGCGATGGTGTTCGCCTACTTCCCGGACAAGGACTGGCTGGCGCGTTCGCGGCTGCTGGAACCGGACTGCGGCGGCAGCGCCGGCTGAGGCACAATGCCGGCATGTCGACCGATACCTTCCTGAGCGCGGCCACGCGCGTGATTCCCAGTGTCGAGTACCGCCGCGAGCGCTGGCGCAATGGCCTGGGCTGGACCCGCGAGATTGTGCGCGTGCCCGACACCGACGACTGGCAGGTGCGCCTGTCGATCGCCGAGATCGAGCAGGATGCCGCCTTCTCCGCGTTTCCCGGGATCGAGCGCGAGCTGGTACTGCTGCGTGGCGAAGGCCTGCGCCTGCGCTTTGCCGATGGCACGCTGCACACGCTGATGCCGCCGCATGACCGCCTGCGCTTTGCCGGCGAAGCGCAGGTGCGTGGCGAGCTGGTGGACGGCGTCACCCACGACTTCAACCTGATGTGGCGCCGTGATGCGGTGAACGCCGAACTGCTGCATCGCCCGCTGGTGGGCAGCATGTTCTTCTTCACCGAAGCGGACACCGCCTGGGCGATCCACCTGTTGTCCGGACAGGCGCAGTTCGACGGCGACACCAACCTGCCGCCGTTGGAAGCCGGCGATACCGCGTGGCTGGCCGCCGGTGAACGCCGGCGTTTCGCGCTGCGCGGCGGTGGGGAGTTGTTGGCGATCCGGGTTTCACCCGGAAAACCTCCACTTGCATGACGACACCGGCAATCAACGGCTGCTGACCCGGATCCGGGAAGCACGGCATGCGTTGCTGCATTGGCGCTGCTCTCCCGCCGAACCGGCGCACACCTTGCGGGTAACTGGCCGTCGATCAACCGCCTACGCTGCGCAACGTCCGGCAAGGGCGTGACCGTCGATCGAAGGCGGCTCCGGCACCGGTGATGCGTTCGCCGCGCAGGTCACTGCTACCGGCAGTCGTTGCCGGCGATGCGCGATGGCCGTTGCTCAGTACACGTCGCGCCGATACCGTCCGGCGACGATCAGGGCTTCTTTGCCTTCGCGTCCCAGCGCCTGTTCGATCACTGCATCCACCGCCGGGGCCATGCCCTGCAGGCTGCCGCAGACCAGGATCGTGGCACCGTCGCGCACCCACTGGCGCAGCTCGTCCAGGCGCGCCTGCAGCCGGTCCTGCACGTAGCGATGTTCACCGCCGTCGCGACTGAACACCGTATCCAGGCGCTGGATGCCCCCGGCCTGATGCCAGGCGATGAGTTCATCGCCAAAGAAGAAATCGTGGGCCTGGGTACGCTCGCCGAAGAGCAGCCAGTTGCGCCGCGCGCCGGCATCGATGCGGGCGCGCAGATGCGCGCGCAACCCGGCGATGCCGGTGCCGTTGCCGATCAGGATCAACGGTGCGTCGTGCGCCGGGGCATGGAAATTCGGGTTGCTGCGGAAGCGCAGGTCGATGCGGCCGCCCAGGTCGGCGTGGTCGCACAACCAGCCGCTGCCCAGCCCGGGCGTGCCGTCCGGGCGCAGCTGGCGGCGCAGCAACAGCATCACCTGGCCTTCGACGGGCATGCTGGCGATGGAGTACTCGCGGTGCGGCAGCGGCGTGAGCGAGGCGACCAGGGCCGCGTCCTCGGCGGGCACCGCATCGGGCAAGGCCGGCAGGTGCGCGCGCGCCAGATGGGCCGACAGCGGCTCGCCGCCCACCATGCTCGCGCCGTCGCGTGCGTGGGTGGCCAGCCACGCCGCCACGTCGGCCGGTGCGTGCCGCGGCCCGATTTCCACTACGTCACCGGCCTGCCAGGCCGGCAGCGCGCCGTCAGCCGGCACCAGCGCGATCCGCCAGGTACCGGTGCCAGGGCTGCCGGGGTTCTCCAGCGTGCGCGCCTGCAGGTGCCACGGCCGGTACTCGGCCGGGGTCCAGTCCGGCAGGTCGGTGGCGGCGCCGCCGAGCTGGCCGAGCAGCTGCTGCCAGTGGCGCAGCGCGGCGGGATCGGCGTTGTCCACCTCCACGGTATCGAACAACGGGTGCGCGCCGTGCTGGCGCAGCCACGCATCGAGCTGGTGCCCGAACGCGCAGAAATGGCCGTAGCTGCGGTCGCCCAGCGCCAGTACGCCGTAGTGCAGCCCGGGCAGGGCCAGCGCTTGTGGCATGACGTTGCGCAGGAACGGCAGTGCGTGATCGGGCGCATCGCCTTCGCCGGTGGTGCTGACAACGAACAGGGCCTGCGTGGCCTGCTGCAGGGTCGCCGCATCAATCTGGTGCAGGCCGCGGACGCGTACCGCCACGCCGGCTGCACGCAGGGCGTCGGCGCTGCGTTCGCACAGCTGCTGGGCAAACCCGGTCTGGCTGGACCAGACCAGCATGGTCGGCGGTGGGCCACTGTCGCTGGCGGTGTCGTCGCGCGGACGGCCCCGCCACCACACCACCGCGCAGAACACTGCATACGCCACCACGCTGCCGGCGGCCCAGCTCCAGCGCGCGGGCAGCGGTGCACTCTGCCACCACGCGTCCTGCTGGTGCAGGCCCAGCAGCCACACTGCGATCAGCAACAGCAGCGCGATCACGGCGGTGTTGCCGAGGGTGGCGCGCGAGGGGAATCTCATGCCGCGCCCGCCGCATCATCGCCAAGCAGCTGCGCGAAGGCCGGGCTCAGGTGTTCGTCGATGCCCTGCGCGCCACGGGTGACGAAGCGGGCCGCCAGGCCGTGGGCACGCGCGAAGGCGAGGCCCGTTTCCACGCCCATCACCGTCAGGGCGGTTGCCCACGCATCGGCGTGCATCGCATCGAGGGCCACCACGGTGACGGCGGCGGCCGCGCGTGCAACGGGCGCACCGCTGCGCGGGTCCAGGGTGTGGCTGAACTGCGCGCCGTCCTGTTCAAAGTGATGCCAGCGGTCGCCGGAGGTGGCGACGGCGCGATCGTCGAGCGTCAGCACGCGGGGCGGGTGGGTTGCCCGCGCATCGTCCTCCGGCGCGGATTCAACCAGGACGCGCCACGGCTGGCCGTCGGGCTTGCGCCCATAGCCATGCAGTTCGCCCCCCACTTCCACCAGCGCGGCGTGCACGTCCTGCTGGCGCAGCCAATGGACGATCTGGTCGACACCGAAGCCCTTGGCGATGGCCGAGAGATCCAGCTCCAGTCCACCGGGTTGGTACAGCCGGCCGGGTTCATGCCGCAGGCGCTGCCAGCCACAGCGTGCACGGGTGGCGGCCAGGGTCTGCGCGTCGGGCACGCGCCGGGCCTGCGCCTGTGCACCGAACCCCCACACCGCCACCAGCGGACCGACGGTGGGATCGAAGGCGCCGCCGCTGCGCCGGGCGATGTCCAGCGCGCACTGCACGACCGTGTCGAACAGCGGCGGCAGGGCCTGCCAGTGGCCGGCATCGGCGCGGTTGAACCGCGCGATGTCGCTGCCGGACTCCCAGGTGCTCATCTGCGCCACGACGGCGTCGAGCTGGGCCTGGATGCCGGCATGCAGCGGGTGCAGGTCGCGCGTACGCGCCACCGCCAGCTTTACCTGCCAGGTGGTGCCCATGCTGTGGCCACCGAGGCTGGCGATGTCGAGGAGCGTGTCGTTCATGGGCGAGGGCAGGGACGCCGGGCAGGGCCCGGCGTACGGTTACTGCGGCAGCACTTCCAGGGTGGCGACGTAGCTCAGGCGACGGGTCTTGGCCTGCTTGACGGACACCTTCTTGTCTTCGGTGCCGGTTTCCAGCCAGTACATGCCGGCCTCGGGCCAGGTGACGGTGAACTCGCCCTTCTTGTCGGTGGTGACCTTGATCTCTTCCTGGGCGTTGCGATAGCGCGTGCCGCCGCGGGTGATCTCGAACGCCAGACCGGCGCGCGGCTTGCCATCGACCAGCACGCGGAAGGACGCGGGCTCGCCGGCGACCAGGTCGTTGGGATGGGCCAGCGCCACCATCTCGATGCCCTGCCTGGTGGGCTTGAGTGCGGTGTCGTTCGGGGTGCCGTTGGTGACGAAGGTTTCCACGCGGCCGACCGACTGCGACACCTTCAGGTTCTTGGCCTTCTTCGGCACTTCGCTGGCGAAGGTGGCGGCGGTACCGCGCCAGCGCTTGGGCTTGCCATCTTCGTCCCAGGTGGCCGACAGGCCGTTGTTGATGGTGGCCAGGCGGTAGGTGCCCTGCTGGGTCAGCTCAACGTCGAACACGCTGCGGAACTTGCCGGTGGAGGCGTTCTGCGGCTGCACGGTGGTGCCGTCCGGTGCGGTGATCACCAGGTTGTCCAGGCGCAGCGGCACGTGGTTGAAGTAGAACAGGTCGTTGGACACGGCCGCGTCGACGGTGATCCACGGGTTGTTGCCGGCGATGACGGTCTGCGAGGGCTGCAGCCAGGCCTTGTGGGCCAGGGCGGAGAACGGAAGGGCGGCGGCCAGGGCGGCGGCTAGGACGAGCGTGCGCTTCATCAACAACTCCAGGGAAAGGGAAAGAATCAGGGCTTGGCCGACAGCGTGACCAGGCCGAGCTCGGTGCTGCCCTGGGCCTTGCCGGTCTGTGCGGACGTGGCAGGCCAGGTGAACGGGATCTTGAGCAGTTCACGGCCGCCGACTTCGCGCACCGCTTCCACCACCAGCGTGTAGTTGCCCGGCGCCAGGGCCTTCAGTGCCGGCTGCTTGTCGGAGAACGACAGTGCGTGCTTGCCGACCGGGCGGGTCGGGCCGGTGACACCGTCCACCGGCACGTCCAGCGTGCGGCCGCTCTTGCGCCACCACTGGCGCAGGTCGGGCAGCCACTTGGTGCCGTGGCCTTCGCTGTTGCTGGTCTGCTGGTACCAGACCGACAGGTTGGCGGCGACCTTCTGGTCGGCGCCTTCCAGCCACACCGCGACGTAGGGCCGGTGGTACTCGGCGACGTTGAGCTTGGGCACCTCGACGTTGATGTCCAGCGTGGTGGCATAGGCCGGCGAGGTGGCCAGCAGGCCGCTCAGGGCAATGGTCAGGGTGACGCGCATGGTGCGGCTCCGGAAAGGAAAACGGTCAATGGATGAGGATCAGGGCGATCAGCAGCGGCACCAGCAGACCCAGCCCGACCAGTGGCCAGGTCATGCGGCGTTGGCGGGCGTGCAGGTGCAGCAGGAACAGGCCGGTGATGCAGAAGACCAGGCAGGCAACGGCGAAGATGTCCAGGAACCAGCCCCACGCCGGGCCGGCGTTGCGGCCCTTGTGGAGGTCGTTGAAATAGGAGACCCAGCCGCGCGCGGTGGATTCGTATTCCACGGCGCCGGAGTCGCGGTCGATGCTCAGCCAGGCGTCGGCGCCGGGGCTGGGCATGGAGAGATAGACTTCGCCATCGGACCACTCGGCCGGGCGGCGGCCGATGGCGATGCCGAGCTGGGCATCGAGCCAGCGGCTGGCCTTGCGCGGCAGCGGGGCAGTGCCGTCGGCGCGGTCGCCGAGCGTGCCCAGCAGGTCGGCCGGCAGCGTCAACTGCTGGCTGACCACCACCGGTTTGGCTTCGATCTTCGCCGCATGGTTGAGGGTGATGCCGGTGGCGGCAAACAGCAGCATGCCGATCAGGCAGACGGCCGAGCTGATCCAGTGCCACTGGTGCAGCGTGCGCAGCCAGAAGCCGCGGCTTTGTTGTTGCTGCACGCTGGAGGAAGGAGTGGTCACAGGCAGGGATCAGGAGCTCAATGGCGAATTACACCATTGATGAGAATGGTTCGCAATTTTGGGCAGGAAGGGGGGCCGACCCGCGGTCGGCCCCCACCACAACACCCGGCAAGGTGGCGCCCGACCGCGGGTCGGGCGGCGCCTCAGAACCTTGCGTTCAGCGACATCCAGTAGCTGCGACGCTGGTCCTTGGTGGCGTAGTCATCCACGCAGTTGTACTCGCTGTCGCTGATCAGCACGCACGACTGGGACACGAAGTCCTTGTCGAACAGGTTGTTGACGCGTGCGTTGAGGGTCAGCCACGGGGTGATGGTCCAGCTGCCACCGAGATGGAAGACGGTGTAGTCCTCGTAGTAGCGCACCTGCGAGGTGCTCACGCCGCCGACGCTGGTCACCAGCGTGTCGCGGTAGCGGTCGTAGCGGCCTTCGCCGATCAGCGACAGGCTGACCGCATCGTTGAGCTGCCAGTTCAGGCTGGCGTTGGCCATGTGGCGCGCCGGGGTCGTGGTGCCGCCCACCGGCTTGCCCTTGTCCACGCCGCTGGTCTGCTCGGAACGGGTGTAGGTGTAGTTGCCGCGCAGCTGCAGGTTGTCCAGCAGGTCCACGTAGGCAGCCGCTTCCACGCCCTTGGTTTCGGCCTTGTCCACGTTCACGCTCTGGGTGAACGTGCTGTAGCCCAGTTCGGCCCAGCCCGGGCCCACGTCCACGCAGTAGCCGCCGCCAGCCGGGGCGACCTCGCAGTTCGGGAACGTGCCGCCGCTGGCGATCTTGTCGTCGAACTGGTTGAAGAAGCCGGTGACGTTGAAGCCCCAGTCGGCGCCCTCGTAGTAGGCGGCCAGCTCATAGTTGGTGCTGGTTTCCGGCTTGAGATCGGGCGAACCCACCAGCGGCAGCACGCCCTGGCCACCGAAACCGGTGACGCCGGGGAACAGCTGGTCCGGGCGCGGGGTCTTGTAGCCGGTGCTCACGCCACCCTTGACGGTCCAGGCATCGCTGGCGTTCCACACCAGGTAGCCGCGCGGGCTGAGGTGGCTGCCGAAGATGTTGTGGTGGTCGTAGCGCAGGCCGATGGTGGCGGTCAGCGTATCGGTCAGCGACCAGTTGTCCTCGGCGAACACCGACGACATGCGGTGCTTCTGCTTCACGTTGTCCTGGTAGCCGTTGCCGTCCATGCCGAACACGCCGTCGGTCATGTCGGTGTCGGTGTACTGGCCGCCCACGGTCAGCTTGTGCGCGCCGAAGGTCATGTCCAGCATCGTGTCGAGCACGATGCCGTCCAGTTCCATCGTGCGCAGCGGACGCGGCAGGAAGGCCTGCAGCCGCGCCAGCTCGGCCGGGTTCAGGGCGGTCAGTGCGTTGCCGCGGCCGGCGGCGCAGTTGTTGGCCGCGCCGGTGCGGCGGCACACGTCGTTCCACAGAGTCTGCAGGTCGGCGCGCTCGTCCAGGGTCAGCGGCAGCGAGCGGCCCAGGTTGTTGCTGGTGGTGTGGGTCAGCGTGGTCTGCCAGGTGCCGAAGTCGTACCGGCCCTGGTGGGTCAGGGCCACCTGATCGCGCTCATAGCGCTGGTAGGCGGTGTAGCCCACGCGCGGCTGCCCCACGCGGCGGGTGGTGGTGCCGGTGCCGTTCGGGTTGGGAAGGGTGGCATTGCCGACGCGCCACAGGCTGGCCAGGCTGTCCAGTGTGCCGGTCTGGCCCTGGCTGTTGTCGTACTTCTGCCGCGAGACGTCGTAGTCCAGCCACAGGTCGTGATCGTCGTTGACGGTGAAGCTCAGGCGCAGGCCGGTGTTCCAGTTGGTGTTGGCCACGGCCTTGCCGCCGCCGCCGAAGCCGATGCTGCGCGCCCACAGCGTGCCATCGGGCAGCGGCAGGTCATCCCATTCCGGGTTGGAGGCCTTGGCATCGTAGTAGCTGCCGCGCACCGACAGGCCGATGCGGTCCTTGACCAGCGGGCCGCTCAGGTACACGTCGGTGGTGCGCGCATCGCCGAACTGGTCGTCCTGCTGCACGGTGAAGCCCTGGGTGACCGAGCCGTGCCAGGTGTCCTGGTTGCGGCGGGTGATGATGTTGATCACCCCGCCCATCGCGTCCGAGCCGTACAGGGTGGACATCGGGCCGCGCACCACTTCGATGCGCTCGATGGCATCCAGCGGCGGCAGGTAGGCGAACTGGCCGCCGCCGAAGTTGTTCGGGTACAGCTGGCCGACATTGCTCTGGCGACGGCCGTCGATCAGCACCAGGGTGTATTCGGACGGCATGCCCCGCATGGAAATGGTGGCGCGGCCGTTCTTGTCGGTGGTTTCCATGCCCACGTCGATGCCTTCGACGTCGCGCAGCGCGTCCACCAGGCTGGTGTACGGGCGCTTGCTGAGTTCTTCGCGGCTGACCACGCTGATGCTGGCCGGCGCATCGGTGATCTTCTGTTCGAAGCCCGAGGCGGTGACCACCACCTTGTCCAGGGTCTGCGGGGCACCGCTGCCGGTGGCGAAGGCCGGCGCCGACAGCGCGCTGAGCAGGGCGATGGACAGGGTGTGGCGGGACAGGGACGTGCGGCGACGCTGGCGCAGGGCCATGAGCAATACCTCGAAAGAAAGACGGATGCGCGGGCCCGGGCTATAGGCCTCGGCACCTGCAGGGGATCAGGGAAGCGCCCGCAAGGCGGGCAGGCAGCGGTGGTACCGGCAGCGCGACGCGGTGGCGTCGGCCGTGACCGGGATCAGCCCTGCGGGGGCGCCTGGCCGCGCTGGACGCGCAGGCCGGGGGCAGCAGGCAGCGGCGTGGCCGGTGCCGAATCGATCGAGGGGGCCACCTGCGGTGGCGCGGCCACCAGTGTGGCCATCAGGGCGTCCAGTCCGTCGGCCGCAGTGGCGGACGGAACCAGGGGCGGTGCTGCGGCGGCGCGCGCGCTGGCGAGCCGGCGCGGCTTGGCCGGGGCCTCTTCCTGCGGGGCGGATTCGCCGCCGCCGGGCAGGCGTTCGTCCATCGGCGCCTGCACCAGCTGCGCACTGCCGGGCACGGCGTGCCCGAGCATCGGCAGGATGGCCAGCAGCATCGACAGCAGGGCCAGCCAGGCCAGCACCGTCGCCAACGCCGGACGCTGCCCGCGCATGGCGGGAGCGAAGCTGCGGTGGCGGTGCGGATGGCGCAAGACGATTCCCTGGACGGCGTTGGATGAGGCACTACGGCCCGACAGCCACGCGCCGGCGGCGGCGCAGGCGGATGGCCAGCGGCGCAGGGTGGGGCGTGGGGCGGCGGGATTGTAGGTGAGATTGGTTATCCGGCGCAAATGCGAATGATTTGCGACTGTAGTCAGGCGCTGCCGTCGTCCAGCAGCGCGCGGACCTGCGCATGCGGGGAGGCGGCCAGCAGCGGGCGGATATGCGCCTGGAACGACGGGCTGCCGGTGGCGAGCGCGCGCTGCAGCCAGCTCACTGCGGCGTCCACCTGGCCGGCCGCGAGCAGCAGCGAGGCATGGCTGGCCTGGCCGCGGAAGTCGCCGGCCTCGGCCGAGCGTCGGTACCAGGCCGGCGCGGCGGCCGGGTCGGCCGCCACGCCGATGCCGTCTTCCAGGCAGCGGCCCACCAGGTTCATCGATTTGGCATGGCCGCGCTGGGCTGCCCGCAGGTACAGCGCGTACGCGGCGCGCTCGTCGCGTGCGGTGCCGCGCCCGGTGCCCACCAGGTTGGCCAGGTTGTACAGGCCCCAGTCCAGCCCCGCCTCGGCGGCGCGGCGGTACCAGACCACGGCCAGTTCCAGGTTGACCGGGGTGCCGGTGCCGAGCTCATGGCAGCGCCCCAGCATGTTGGCGGCGATGGCCAGGCCGCCGTTGGCGGCGCGCTCGAACCAGAGCATGGCGGCGGCGGCATCCTGGGCCACGCCGCGGCCTTCCATGCGCGCCTGCCCGAGCAGGAACTGCGCCTGCGCGTCGCCCCGTTGGGCGGTGGCTTCCAGCGCGGCCAGCGCCGCCGCAGGATCGCGCTGCATCAGCGCGACCAGCGCGTCGGCATCCAATGCCCCGGTGGTCGGCTCAGACATCGGCCCACTGCCGCAGCAGGTTGTGATACACGCCGGTGAGATTGACCAGCGCGGGGTGTTCGGGGTGATCGTGGGTGAGGCGTCGGATGGACACGTCCAGATCCCACATCAGGCGGCGCTGGCCGTCGTCGCGCAGCATGCTCTGGATCCAGAAGAAGGACGCCAGCCGCGCGCCGGCGGTGACCGGGGTGACCTGGTGCAGGCTGGTGCCGGGGTAGAGCACCATGTGGCCGGCCGGCAGCTTGACCCGCTGGTTGCCGTAGGTGTCTTCGATGACCAGTTCGCCCCCCTCGTACTCGTCCGGATCGCTCAGGAACAGGGTGGCCGACAGGTCGGTGCGCACCGGCTGCGGCTGGCCGGCGGCGCTGTAGTCGTAGCGCACGGCGTTGTCCACATGGAACCCGAACGTCTGCCCCGGCTGGTAGCAGTTGAACAGCGGCGGGAAGATGCGGCGCGGCAGGGCCGCGGAGAAGAAGGTGCTGTTGCGGCCGAGCGCGTCAAGGATGATCGAGCCGATCGCGCGGGCGGCCGGGTCGGACTCGGGCAGCTGCAGGTTGTGCTTGGCCTGCGCGGACTGATAGCCCGCCGTCAGGCGCCCGTCGGTCCATCCGGCGGTGGCCAGTTGCCGGCGGGCCAGGCTGACCTGCTCGGCGGTGAGAACGTCGGGAATGTGCAGCAGCATGGTCGGCTCCAACACCTCCCGCGCAGGCGCGCGGGAGGTGGCGTGTGGCTTAGAACGTGAAGTTGAACGCCAGCGTTGCCGAACGGCCCGGCGCGATGGCGGCGAAGTGCGAAGCGTACGCCTTGGTGAAGTAGGTTTTGTTGGTCAGGTTCTGCACGTTCAACTGCAGGCTGTAGCGCGGGTTGAACTGGTAGCCCACCATCGCGTCCCAGCGGGTGTACGACGGCACCCACTTGGTGTTGTTGACGTTGCCGTACACCTTGTCCACGTAGTTGGCGCCGGCGCCCAGGCTCAGACCGGGCACGAACGACGGGGCCCAGGTGGTCCACAGGCTGGCGCTGTGCCTGGCGGTGTTGGGGAACTGGTTGCCGTTGTACGGCGAAGGCACGTACACGCCATTGACCAGCAGGAAGCCGTTGTCCTCGACCACCGCATCCAGGTAGGTGTAGCCACCGAACACCTGCCAGCCCTCCACGATGGTGCCGCTGAAGCCGATCTCGGCGCCCTTGACCTTCTTGCGGCCCGCGTTCTGGGTGGTGCCCGCGTCGCTGAGCACGCGGGCGTTGGTCATCTCGGTCTCGAAGATCGCACCGGTCAGCGACAGGCGGGCATCGAACAGGTCCCACTTGGTGCCCAGCTCGATGTTGCGGCTGCGCTGCGGTTCGAGGTCCTTGATGGTCGCGGTGATGCCGTCGGCGCCGTCGCCGGCATCCACGCCCACCGGCGTGGACGAGGTGCCCCACGACAGGTAGATGCTGCCGTTGGCGACCGGCTTGTAGACCAGCCCGGCCTGGCCATTCCAGAACGAGGTGTCGTTGCGCAGGTGCTGCGCGTTGGCCGCCGCGGTCGGGCTGAACAGATGGGTGCTGTAGTCGTCGAAGCGCGCGCCCAGGTTCAACATCCACTGTTCGCTGAAGCTGATGGTGTCGAACACATAGGCCGACGTGGTGCGGGTGGTCTGGCGCGCATCGTTGAGCGGGTTGCTGCGGGTAACGGTGTGGGTCGCCGACCACGGGTCGTTCGGGTTCGGGTTGGTCAGGTCGGTGCAGTTGTAGCCGGTGGCCGCGCCGGTGGTCGGGCAGCTCTGGTTGCCGGTGACCGGGTTGTTGGTGCCGCCGGTGGTCTGGCCGTTCGGGCGCACCACGTCGCCGATCACGTAGTTGCCGCGTACGGTCTTCTCATCGCTGTATTCCACGCCGGCCGTGAAGCTGTGGCGCAGCGGGCCGGTCTCCAACTCGCCGGTGACGCTGGTCTGGTTGACGAAGCTGTCGGTCTGCGTGGCGCGCGAGTTGGTGCGGCGCCAGATCGTACCGAACAGGTTCGGGTTGCCCTTGCTGTCGTCCGGCTGGGTCCACAGGTAGTCGTTGCGGGTGTCGCCGTAGCGGGTGATGTTGCGCAGGACGATGCCGCCGAGGTCGTGCGACAGGTTCAGCGTGGTGATGTCTGCCTTGGTCTTCTGGAAATCGCGGTCCACCAGGCCGTAGAACGCATCGCGGTTGGTCACGATCGGGCTGCCGTCGCCGTTCAGCGGCAGGTTGGGGCCACTGGTGAACGGGTTGTTGTACGGGAAGCCGCCGGCGTCGGGCAGGTCGTCGGTTTCCATGTGGTAATGGCTGATCACCGCCTGGGTCGGGCCGTTCAGGCCGAACGCCAGCGACGGCGCGATGCCCCAGCGGCTGCTGTTGACCGCGTCGCGGCCGGCCACATCGGCATCGTGGCTCATGATGTTCACGCGCGCGGCGATGCCGTCACCGATCACCTGGTTGGCATCCAGCGTGCCGCGGCGGTAGCTGTCGGTGCCGGCGGCCAGCGAGCCCTGCACAAAGTTGTCCAGCTTTGGGGTCTTGCTGACCAGGCTGATGGTGCCGCCAGCCGAGCCGCGGCCGGAGTAGGCCGAGCTCGGGCCCTTGACCACGTCGATCTGCTCGATCGCGAACACTTCGCGGGTCTGGCTGCCGGCATCGCGCAGGCCGTCCACGTAGATGTCCGACGCCGAGTCGAAGCCACGGATGAAGGGACGGTCGCCGGTCGGGTTGCCGCCTTCACCGGCGCCGAAAGTGATGCCGGGGACCGTGCGCAGCGCATCGAGCAGGGTGGTGGCGGCGGTCTGCTCGATCACCTGCTGGGAAATCACGCTGACCGATTTGGGGGTGTCCAGCAGCGGCGCGGTGAATTTGGACGACTGCGGGCGCACGCGCTCCCCGTGCACATCGACGCCATCCAGCTCGGTGGCGCGCTGCGGATCGGCGCCCGCGTCGGTCTCGGCGTGGGCCAGGGCGGGGGCGGCGATGGCCAGCAGCAGGGCGGACGACAGCGGAGTGGGGCGGACGGTCATGGGATTTCCTGGGGATGCGGACAGGGGCCGGAACAGGCGGAGCGTCGCGGCCGGTGGGTGTGGGGCGGGAAGACAGCGGACAGGAGCGGGCAGGCATGGCCCACGACGCCGCGGCGCGCAGGCGTGCAGGGCATCAACGCAGAGCGTTGACGCCGGGATCAGGCGTAGGGAGGGGCGTGGCCGGGATTGAGCCGCAGCGCGGGTTCCAGCCGCTGCCAGCGCAGCGCGTCGGCGCGCCACAGTGGCACCCGGGCGATCCACGGGGTCCGGTGGCTGGCGCGACGGATGGCAGTGCTGTCCGAGTCGGCGTCGCCGCCGGTCTCGCTGCCCAGCCGGGCCGCGTGCACCCCCTCGGGAACCGGAGCAGGCGCCGACGGGGCGTGCGAGACGAGGTCGAGGGTGCTGTGGCCGGCCGCCTCGACGGCAGCCGCGGGGCGGCCCGGTGCACCCGGTCGGCCACTGTCGCCCGGCCACGCCAGGCCCAGCAGCACCACGCAGAGCGTGGCCCACAGGGCGGCGATACCGAAGCGGCGGCGGCGACGAAGCACGAAGGACCAGGCAGGAGCGGCCAAAGCGCCGCAATGCCTATGTTAATAGCAACAATTCGCGTTATCAAAGACCCGCCATTCAGGCGTCGAAACCGGTCAGTCGCGGTCGTCGCGGGTCCAGACGGCGTCGTGCTCGCGCTTCACCGGGAACCGGGACACCGGCGAGTAGGCCGGCGCACACAGGGCGCGGCCGTCGCGGATGTCGAAGCGCGCGCCGTGCAGTACGCACTCGATGCTGCCCTCGGCGGTGTCGAAGGTGCCCGAGGACAGCTCGAACTCGTCATGCGTGCACTGGTCTTCCAGCGCATACAGCTCGCCGTCCAGGTTGAACACCACGATCGGCGTGCCGGTCACCTCGTCGAAGGTGCTCTTCATCTCACCGGGAAGCAGCTCGGCGCTGGCGCAGACGAAGGTCCAGGTGTCGCTCATGCCTGGGCCACCAGCGGCTTTTCAAGGATCTCGAACTGCAGGTCATCGCGCTTGGGGATGCCGAAGCGCTCGTCACCGTAGGGGAACGGCTTCTTGATCCCGGTGCGGCGGTAGCCGCGGCGCTCATAGAAGGCGATCAGCTCGTCGCGGATGTCGATCACCGTCATCTGCATCACCTCCAGCTGCCACGCCGCAGCCGCATGGGCTTCGGCGGCGTCCATCACCTGCTTGCCCACGCCGCCGCCCTGCAGGGTCGGCTCGACCGCGAACATGCCGAAGTAGCCCTTGCCCTGGTCGTCGGCCACATGCGCGCAGGCCAGCAGACGGCCCTCGCGTTCGGCCAGCAGGATGGTGCTGCGCGGACGTTCGATATCGGCCTGCAGACCCTGCGGGTCGATGCGGGCGCCATCGAGCATGTCCGCCTCGGTGGTCCAGCCGGCCCGGCTGGCATCACCCCGGTAGGCAGCGGTGACAAGGGCAACAAGGGCGGGGATGTCGGCCAGCGTGGCCGCACGGAAGGTGAGGGTGGTCATGGGCACATTCTAGGCGGGCCGGGGCGGGCTGGAAACGCTCCCGCCCTGTTTGGGGATTCGTCCATGCAACGATGCCAAATGCAACGGAACGTGGCTGCTCGATGAATAGATCAAGGTTGATTGAATGTGCGCCTGCAGTGGCCGGGAAACGTCACTGACGTGCAATGATGCGCAGAGGGGGCGAGATGGGGGCGGGGACGCGCTGGCTGGAGAGCTTCCTGCGCTCGATCAAGCCGGGAAATACGGGGGCTCTTGGGCCTGAGGGGGGGCCAAACAAAGCGGTGGAGAGGTCGGGGATGAGCGCCTGGGCGCGCGGATTTGGGTTGTCAATTGGTTTGATCATTATCGCGTATGGCGGCGCGGTAATGCATGGCTTGGCTCAAGGGCCGATCCCATGTCGCGCGAAATGCGGAATTGATTATGCACTGGTGATCTATTTTGGAGAGCCCCGCGCGCATCTGATCATCGGCATGCAATGGACTGTGGTGGGTGTCGCGCTGTGCATCATTTCTCTTCTGGCATCCCGGCGCAGTCCAAAGATAGAGCGCCGTAGGCGTAACCGCAGTCGCAATCGTAGTCGCAAGCGCAAACGCTTCGAAGGCAAGCAATGAAACGCCGCAGCCGTTCCCGCGGCTGCAGTGTGGCCGCCGCGCTTGTCAGCGCATGAAAAACTCCACCGGGAACGACAGTTCCACCGGCGCCGGGCGTTCGTCGGGCACGGCCGGCAGGGGCGCGGCGCGGCGGAAGGTTTCCAGTGCGGCCTGGTCGAGCAGCGGGAAGCCGGACGACTGTTCCAGCGACAGCGCCAGCAGGGTGCCGTTGCGGGCCAGGCTCACGCGGACCTGCACGATGCCTTCCTGGCGCCGCGCGCGCGCTGCATTGGGGTAGCGGCGGAAGCGCTCCAGCCGCGCCATGACGCGGCCTTCCCAGCTGTCGCGGCCAGGCGTGGCTTCACTGGGGCCGGGTGGCAGCGGCGGCGTGAGCGGTGCCGCGGCCACCGACGCGTCCTGCTGCCGCGGCGCGGGCGATTCGACCGTGGGCAGTGGCGGCGTCGGCGGCGGAATCACCCAGTTCGCTGCGGCGCGCGGCGGGGTGTCCGGCAGCGGGCGCGGCGGCTCGGGTTTCTGCTGCTGCACCGACGCGGCCGTGCTCGGGGTCGGTGCGACGATCTCCTCCAGTGGCACTTCCGGCGCACGGGGCGGCAACAGCACCAGCTGGGTGCGCTCGGCGGGCGGCGGTGGCAGGTCCGGCGCGGTCGGCACGCGGGTCCACAGCAGCAGGGCAAAGACGGTGACGTGGGCGAGCACGGTCAGTACGGCCGCCAGGCCATGCGCATGGCGTTCGGCAATCTGCAGCAGCCGGCTGGGCGGGGTGCCGCGCGGAACCGGGCGGCACAGCAGGTACAGCGCGCAGCCGCCCATGCCGATCGCCACGGCGATCCACAGCACGAACGAGGGATGGGCGACGATCCAGAACGCGGCGAAGCCGACGGCCATGCCACCGCAGGCGAATGCCTTGGCACGGCGCGACATCGCCCCCTGCTCGCGCCACAGCACCAGCGGCGGGCCGAAGCGGGGGTGCTGCAGCAGCCAGCGTTCGAAACGGGGCGAGGATCTGCCGAAGCAGGCCGCCGCCAGGATCATGAAAATGGTCGTGGGCATCACCGGCAGCAGCGCCCCGATGATGCCCAGGCCCACCATCAGCAGCCCGAGCAGCAGGTAACCGGCACGCACCACGCGGTGACGTGGGCGGACGGCCGGGACGGCGAGGGTGGGCTGGGTGGCGTCCATCTCAGGCCGCGAACGCCTGTTCGACATAGCCGTGCACGCGCACGAATGCCTGGGTGGCACCGTCGATCATCCGCTGCTCCTGGGCCGGGTCCAGCGCGGCGCCGTCCAGCGCCGCGGTGAACTGGCGCCAGTGCCGGGCGCGCCCTTCCGGGTGTCCGGCGAGGTGACGCGCCCCGCGGGTCTCATCCAGGCCGATGCGTGCGGCCAGTTTGAACAGGATCGCCGCGCCGAGGTTGGAGCCCTCGGCGACGTACAGCCATCCCAGCGCTGTGGCCAGATCGACGTCGGCCGGCAGTGCGCGGCCGTCATCGGCCGGCACGGGCTCGCCGAGGTCGGCCAGATCGGCCGCCAGATCCTGCAGACGCTGGCGTTCGGCCAGATCCTCCACCAGCGCGTGCAGCGCCGGCACCGCGTACAGCGCGGCGATGTCGCGGTGGAAGCGGTACTGCACGCGCAGAAAGCGGCGGTAGGTGTCGATGGAGGCAAACGGGTCGCCGCGCATGATGCGCTGGTCGAGCCGGTCGTGAGTGGCGTGGGTGGCTGCCTTCAGCCGCTGACTGCGGGTCGGGGCGGCGGCAGCAGGGGATGTCGTGGACATGGGCGGGCGCTCCTTAGAAGTTCACGGTGAAGCCCAACCGCACCGTGCGCCCCGGCGAGGCCATCAGGCCCAGCGTCATGGCGTCCATGTAGTAGCGGTCGGTGAGGTTGTCGACGGTGAGGTCGACGGCGACGTGGTCGTTGAGGCGGTAGTTGGCGAATACGTCCACCAGCACGTACGAGCCCCAGTCCACCACCGGGATCAGGCTGGCACCGGCCTCGCGCATCGGCCGGTGGCCGGTGTAGCTGACCCGCGTGCCGGCGGTGAGGCGCTGCTCGAACAGGTGGGTGCCCAACGTCAGCGCGCCGGCCGCGCGCGGCGGGATGTGGTTGCTGGCGTAGCTGTCGTTGACACCGCCGGCGTGGCACGCCTCGGTCCGGGTGGGATACGCGCGGCCGCTGTGGCAGAAGTTGGTGTAGGTGTAGTCGGCGTCCCAGCGGCAGCGCATCTGGCGGCTCAGCCGCGCCAGCAGCCAGCGGTGATGCTCACGGAACAGCGAGGCGAGCGCATCGGGGGAGACGACCGGGGACGCCATTGCGATCTATGCAAATGAGAAGTGTTCGCATTATTGCATGAT
>NZ_CAMPPN010000038.1:0-29275 GCF_946900935.1 Stenotrophomonas sp. Marseille-Q5258 | reverse complement strand
GAGCGGGACAGGGGCGGGGACGGCGGACATCAGGGGGCAAGTATAGAATCCCGTCATGCTTGAACTCGCTGAACTCTTCGACACCCCTGCCGCCCGCCGCATCGATGCCCAGGCCAGTGCGCTGCTGGGCGACGGTGGCGCTTCGCTGATGGACCAGGCCGGTCTGGCCGCCTGGCAATGCCTGCTGGAGCACTGGCCGCAGGCCCAGCGCATCGGCGTGCTGGCCGGGCGCGGCAACAACGGTGGCGACGGCTACGTGCTGGCGGCGCTGGCGCGGCAGTCCGGCCGCCACGTGCAGGTGCTGCACCTGCCTCGCGACGCACCGGCCACGGCGCTGGCCCAGCGCGCACAGGCGGCCTTCCTGGCGCAGGGGGGGGATGTGCTGGCCGGCGACGGGCCGCTGCCCGCGATGGATGTCTGGGTGGACGCACTGTTCGGGATCGGACTGGATCGCGCGCCGGAGGCGGCCGCCGCGGCACGCATCGCCGCACTCAACCAGGAGACGGCCCCGGTGCTGGCACTGGATGTGCCCAGCGGCGTGGATGCGCGCACCGGCGCGGTGCCGGGCGTAGCCGTGCGGGCTGCTGTGACCCTGCAGTTCATTGTGTGCCACCAGGGCCTGTACACCGGCGATGCGCTGGAACATGTCGGCGAGCGCCGACTGGCACCGCTGCAGCTGCCCGAGGGCAGCGCCCGGGACGTGGTCGCATCGGCGTCGCGCTGGCACCACGAACGCGTGCGCGCGCTGCTGGCGCCCCGTCGCGCCAACACCCACAAGGGCGAATCCGGGCAGGTCCTGTGCGTGGGCGGCAACCTTGGCAGCGGTGGCGCGGTGATGCTGTCCAGCGAGGCGGCCCTGCGCAGTGGCGCCGGACTGGTCCGTGTGGCCACCCGCCAGGCGCATGTCACCGCGCTGCTGTCGCGCCTGCCCGAAGCGATGGTGCACGCGGTTGAGGACGCCCAGGATCTGTCCGCGTTGCTGCCGCAGTCCGGCGTGATTGCGATCGGCCCGGGACTGGGTCAGGACGACTGGGCCCACGAACTGTGGCGGCAGGTGCTTGGCGCCGGTCGTCCGCTGGTGGTCGATGCGGATGCCTTGAATCTTCTGGCGCAGTCACCGCAGCCGCTGCCCGATGCCGTGCTGACCCCGCACCCGGGCGAAGCCGCGCGCCTGCTCGGCTGCAGCACCGCCGAGGTGCAGGGCGACCGCTTCGCCGCCGTGCAGGCGCTCGCCCAGCGCTACCAGACCGTGGTGGTGCTGAAGGGGGCCGGCACGCTGGTCGCCGCGCCGCACGCCCGCCCGCGGGTGATTGCCGCCGGCAATCCCGGCATGGCCGTCGGAGGCATGGGAGACCTGCTGACCGGCGTGATCGCGGCACTGCGCGCGCAGGGGTTGGGGGCGTTCGACGCGGCCAGCACCGGCGCGCTGCTGCATGCCCTGGCCGGCGACGCCGCCGCCGCCGAAGGCCAGCGTGGCCTGCTGCCCACCGATCTTCTGGCGCCGCTGCGCCGCTTCGTCAATCCGGACCGCCCCGCATGATCACGTTTTTCCTCGCCGAACCCGCCGACACCGACCTGCTCGGGCAGTGGCTCGCGGCCACCCGCCCGGCGCAGGCCGTGGTGCAGCTGCAGGGCGACCTGGGGGCCGGCAAGTCGACGCTCGCCCGCGCGCTGCTGCGCGCGCTGGGGGTACAGGGCCCGATCCGCAGCCCGACGTACACGCTGGTGGAGCGGTATCCGCTGGCCGATGGGCACGAGGCCTGGCATCTGGACCTCTACCGTATCGGCCACGCCGGAGAGCTGGATTTCCTCGGGCTCGACGAGGGCAGCGCGTCGCTGTGGCTGGTCGAATGGCCGGAACGGGGCGCTGGCGCCCTGCCGCCCACCGACCTGGTGGTGGCGCTGGAGATCGAGGGGCAGGGGCGTCGCGTGCGGCTCCGCGCGGACAGCGCCGCGGGCCGTGAATGGCTCGATCGCCTTCCCCAAGGGGGTGACTTGCAGGCCCTTTCTGTCGGCTGACACTAGGAAAATCCGGCAGGTTACGGATTATTAAGGGAAAAGGAGTTGCATTTCATTCAGCGCGGTGATTGAATCCTGACCCATGCCAATGGGGAAACCACTCACTGCCCTCTGCGCCGTCGTCGGACTCTGTCTGGCGAGCGCCGTGGCGTGGGCGGGCGAGATCCGCCAGGTGGCGCTGGACACGGGCGCCACCGGCACCCGCGCGGAAATCGCGCTGTCCGGCAGCGGCGGCTACAAGACCCTCACCCTGGCCGGCCCGAACCGCCTGGTGGTCGATTTCCCCGACTCCACGGCCATCCGCAACCTCAGGCTGCCCACGCCGAAGGGCGTGGTGACGGCCGTGCGCACCGGCCAGCCGGTTCCCGGCACGTTCCGGGTGGTGTTCGACCTGGCCGAGTCGGTGGCGCCGTTCAGGCCGCAGATGCGCAGGCAGGGCAATGAGTCGACGCTGGTGATCGAATGGCCGGGCGATGGCGGCACGAACGTGGCCAGCACACCGGCCAGCGCGGCGCCGACCGCGACCGTTCCCGCATCGACCGCCACGCCGGCCTCCTCGGCTGCGCCGACGGCAGTCGCGCAGACGCCTGCACCGACGCCGGCAGACAGCGCCCAGGCGCGCAACGATGCCGCCCGCGCGACCGCGCTGCTGACCGCCTCGGTGCGACAGCAGGCCAGCGCTACTGCGGCTGCGCCGCTGCCGACCCCCGCCCCGACCACGGCTACGGCCAACGTGGCCGCTGCGGGCAGCGCCAACGCCGCCAGCAACTCTGCCTCGCCGGCAGCGATCCTCGCAGGCCAGCCCACTGCAGCCGTGGTGGCAGCGCCGGCTCCCGCGCCGGTACCGGCCTCCACGACCGCAGCCGAGGCCCCGCGTCCGGCGATGCCCAGCGATGCGTCGCGGATGAAGATGCGTCCGGGCATGCGCACCCTGGTGGTCGCCATCGATCCTGGTCACGGTGGGCAGGACCCCGGCGCGGTCGGCCCGACAGGCAAGCGCGAAAAGGACATCACCCTGGCCGTCGCGCGCGAACTGGCGCGGCAGGTCAATGCCACGCCGGGCCTGAAGGCGTTCCTGACCCGCGACACCGATGTGTTCATCCCGTTGCCGATGCGTGCGCAGAAGGCCCGCGCCGCCAAGGCCGACATCTTCATCTCGATCCATGCCGACGCGGCCGAGAACCGTGCGGCCACCGGGTCGTCGGTGTACGTGCTGTCCACCAAAGGCGCGTCCTCGCAGCGCGCCCGCTGGCTGGCGGACAAGGAAAACGCCGCCGATCTGGTCGGTGGCGTGCGCCTGCAGCAGACCGAGGGCACCCTGGCCAACGTGTTGCTGGACCTGGCCCAGAGCGGTTACATGAAAGCCTCCGAAGACGCGGCCGGGCACGTGCTGGGCGGGTTGAAGCGGATCGGCAAGAACCACAAGCCGAACATCGAGCGCGCCAACTTCGCGGTGCTGCGCACCTCCGACATGCCGGCGATGCTGGTGGAAACGGCCTTCATCTCCAACCCGGACGAGGAACGGCGCCTGATCGATCCGGCCTACCAGCGCCAGATCGCCGGGGCCGTGCTCGACGGCGTGCACACCTTCTTCAGCCGCCAGCCTCCGCCCGGCACCCTGTACGCCGCACGCGCCCAGGCCGAAATCGACGCCGCCGGCACTGTCGCCGGGGGAAGCAAATAAAAACCCGCCAAAGGCGGGTTTTTATTTGCCCGTAGAGCCGGCCTCTGGCCGGCTAACCTCAGCGCCAAAGGCGGGTTTTTATTTGCCCGTAGAGCCGGCCTCTGGCCGGCTAACCTCAGCGCCAAAGGCGGGTTTTTATTTGCCCGTATGGCGGGTTTCGATTCACCCGTAGAGCCGGCCTCTGGCCGGCTGCACGGATGCCGCTATCATTCACGCATGACCATCCGCCAACTTCCCGACATCCTCATCAATCAGATCGCTGCAGGCGAGGTCGTCGAACGACCGGCCTCGGTGGTCAAGGAACTGGTGGAAAACGCGCTCGATGCCGGCGCCACACGCGTGGACATCGACCTGGAAGAAGGTGGCGTGCGCCTGATCCGGATCCGCGACGACGGCGGTGGCATCGCTCCCGAAGAGCTGCCGCTGGCCGTCTCCCGGCACGCCACCAGCAAGATCGCCAGCCTGGACGATCTCGAAGCGGTGGCCACGCTGGGTTTCCGTGGCGAAGCGTTGCCGTCGATCGCCTCGGTCAGCCGCTTCACCCTGTCCTCGCGACGCCCCGGTGACGCACACGGCTCGGCGTTGCAGATCGAGGGCGGCAAACTCGGGGAGGTCACCCCGCGCGCGCATGCACCTGGTACCACGGTGGAAGTGCGTGAGCTGTTCTACAACGTGCCCGCCCGACGCAAGTTCCTGCGCGCCGAACGCACCGAACTGGGCCATATCGAAGAATGGTTGCGGTCGTTGGCGCTGGCCCGCCCGGACGTGGAGCTGCGGGTTTCACACAACGGCAAACCGTCGCGACGCTACAAGCCCGGCGACCTGTATTCCGATGCGCGCCTGGGCGAGACGCTCGGCGACGACTTCGCAGCCCAGGCGCTGCGCGTGGACCACAGCGGTGCCGGCCTGCGCCTGCACGGCTGGATCGCGCAGCCGCATTACTCGCGGGCCAGTACCGATCAGCAGTACCTGTACGTCAATGGCCGGTCGGTGCGTGACCGCAGCGTCGCCCATGCGGTGAAGATGGCCTATGGCGACGTGCTGTTCCACGGTCGGCAGCCGGCCTACGTGCTGTTCCTGGAGCTGGACCCGACCCGCGTTGACGTCAATGTGCACCCGGCCAAGCACGAGGTGCGTTTCCGCGATTCGCGCCTCATCCACGATTTCGTCTACCGCACCCTGAAGGACGCGCTGGCCGAGACCCGGGCCGGCATGACCGCCGTCGGCATCGAGGCAGGTGCAGGCATCGCCGCGCCGATGGAGATGCAGGCAGGACAGAGCGGCGCTGCAGCGACCGGCGGTTACGCGTTGGCCGGCGGGGCGGGCGGTGGTGGCGGGATGGGGGGCGGCCAATGGCGGCCGCAACAGTCGCCGTTGGGCCTGCGCGTGGCCGACGCGCCCTCGGCCTATGCCGCGCTGTATGCGCAGCCGCGCGCCGACGATGACGCCGCACCCGCGTCGATGCCGGTGCCGGGCCAGTCCGGGCTGCCGGCGACCTCCGCCGACAGCGGCGTGCCGCCGTTGGGGTACGCCATCGCGCAGCTGCACGGCATCTACATCCTGGCCGAGAACGCCGAAGGCCTGATCGTGGTGGACATGCACGCCGCCCATGAGCGCATCGGCTACGAGCGGCTGAAGACCGCGCACGACGGCATCGGGCTGCACGCGCAACCGCTGCTGGTGCCGATCACCCTGGCGGTGGGCGAGCGCGATGCCGATACCGCCGAGCGCGAGGCGGACACGCTGGTGGCGCTGGGCTTTGAGATCACCCGGTCGGGACCGGGCTCGCTGCATGTGCGCAGCATTCCGGCGCTGCTGGCCAACGCCGAACCCGAAGGCCTGCTGCGCGATGTGCTCACCGACCTGCGTGAGCACGGCCAGAGCCGGCGCATCGCCAGCGCACGCGACGAACTCCTGTCGACGATGGCCTGTCACGGTGCCGTGCGCGCCAACCGACGGCTCACGGTGCCGGAAATGAACGCGCTGCTGCGCGACATGGAAATCACCGAGCGTTCCGGCCAGTGCAACCACGGCCGGCCGACCTGGGCCCGTTTTTCGCTGGCGGAAATCGACCGCTGGTTCCTGCGCGGACGTTGAAGGGGACAGACATGGGGAAGTGGGGAAGGCAGGTCGCACTGGCCTGCATGGTGATCGTGTTCGGAGGCTGCGGGGACAAGGCGGCGGATGCGCCGGTCGCGATGGCGACCGATCCAGCCTTCGCGGCCGAGCAGCAGCAGTGGCGCCAGCAGCGTTACACCGACCTGGTGGCCGCCGATGGCTGGACCACCCTGGTCGGCCTGCACTGGCTGGAGCACAAGGCGCATTATATCGGCCGTGGTCCGGGCAGTGGCATCCGCCTTGCCGTGGGGCCGGACAAGCTGGGCATGGTGGCGCGCACGGGGGACCAGGTCTGGTTCACGCCCGAACGTGGCGTGGCGCTCACCGTGGACGGGGCACCGGTGCACGGGCGCATCCGCTTCTTCAGCGATCGTGATGCAACCCCGACCGTGATCGCCTTCGATGGCGGCAAGGGCCACCTGAGCCTGATCCATCGGGGCGAGCGTTTCGCGCTGCGCGTCAAGCATGCCGATGCTGCCTCGCGCACCGGCTTCACCGGCCTGCTGTACTGGCCCGGCGGCCCGTCATGGAAGGTGCAGGCCCGCTTCGTTCCGCACCCGGCGGGTAAAACGCTGTCGATCGTGGACATCACCGGCCTGACCACCGCCATGCCCAACGCCGGCGCGTTGGAATTCGAGCGCGATGGCGCCACCTACCGGCTGGAGGCCATCGGAGAACCGGGGGGGGCGCTGTTTGTGATCTTCGGTGACCGCACCAGCGGCCACGGCAGTTACCCGGCGGGTCGCTACCTGGACACGGACGCGCCCGATGCCCAAGGCCGGGTCGTGCTGGATTTCAACCACGCCTACAACCCGCCGTGCGCGTTCACACCGTTCGCCACCTGTCCGCTGACACCCCCTGAAAACCGCCTCGATCTGCGCGTTGACGCCGGTGAGAAGGCTTATCACGCACCCGAAGGAGAGGGTTGAACCCATGCGCATGTTGTCCCGTTGCCTGTTCCCGTTGCTGATCGCCGCCGGCCTGTCGTTCGGCATGCCCGCGCAGGCCCGCGCTGCCGCCCCGGCTGCAAAACCGGCGGCAAAGGCGGCCGCCCCGGTGCCGCTGTTGTGGAAGGTCACCGGCCCCGGCGACAGCCGTGTCTATCTGCTGGGCTCCTTCCACCTGCTGCGCCCCGGCGACTACCCGCTCTCGGCGGACGTGGACCGCGCGTTCGCCGACGCGCAGCGCGTGGTGTTCGAGCTGTCGCCGCAGGACATGGAGTCGCCGCAGCTGGCACAGAAGATGGTGCAGGCGGCGGTGCGTACCGATGGCAGCGAGCTCAAGCGCGACCTCGATGCGCCCACCTGGACGCGGCTGCAGGCCTATGCGCGCGACAACAACCTGCCGCTGGCGCAGCTGCAGGGCATGAAGCCGTGGTTCGTCGGGCTGACCATCACCCTCAGTCAGTTCACCAAGATGGGCCTGGACCCGAAGCTCGGTCTGGACCGCCACTTCATGACCCAGGCAGCTGCCTCGGGCAAAGCCACCGCCGGCCTGGAAGACATCGACACCCAGATCGCAGTGTTGTCGGGGATGTCGGCGCAGGAGCAGCAGCAGATGGTCGCCGAGGCGCTGGAACAGGCCGACAAGGGTGACGAGGACGGGCGCAAGCTGCACGATGCCTGGCGCCGCGGCGACGACAAGCTGCTGTGGAATTCGATGGCCACGCAGATGCGCGGCCAGTACCCGCAGTTGTACAAGCGCATCAATACCGACCGCAATGACGCTTGGGTGCCCAAGCTGCAGCAGCACCTGCAGGCCGGGCAGGGCGGTACGCTGGTGGTGGTGGGCACGCTGCACCTGCTGGGCAACGACGGCGTGGTCGAGAAGCTGCGCGCCAAAGGCTACACGGTGGAGCGGATCTGCACGGGCTGCGCCAAGCCCAAGCGCTGAGTCTGCGCGCAGCACCTGCGAAAACGGCGCGGCCCGAGGGCTGCGCCGTTTGTCGTTGCGGAGCCGGACGCGCGGTGGATCAGCGGCGCGTCTTGCCGGTGCCCGGGGTGGACGGTGCATCGGGCTTGCGTGCGCCGCCGGCGGTGCCGCCGCCCGCCGCGGGGCCGGTACCGGTGCCACCCGGACGCCCGCCGAAGCCGGTGCCCATGTTGCGCTGGAAGTCCTGCCACAGCTCCAGGTTGCGCTCGGTCAGCTGGTTCATCATCGCCCACGGCGTCTGGCCGAGCAGGTTGCCCATCTGCTGGCGGAACTGCTGCTGCTGGTCCAGGAACACCTGCATGCTGCGCTCCAGGTAATTGCCCATGAAGCCCTGCAGCGAATCGCCGTAGAAGCGGATCAACTGGCTCAGCAGCTGGGTGGACAGCATCGGTTCGCCGTCCTGTTCCTGGTCGGCGATGATCTGCAGCAGCACCGAACGGGTCAGATCGTCGCCGCTCTTGGCGTCGCGGACTTCGAAGTCCTCGCCATCCAAGATCAGCTGGCGGACGTCTTCGATGGTGATGTAGCTCGAAATTTCAGTGTCGTAGAGACGGCGGTTGGGATACTTCTTGATAATGCGGGTCGCAGCCATGAAGCAATCACTCGTCACAGTAGGCGCGCAGCATGGCGCAGTGCAGCAGCCTATGCAACCGCCGGAAGGCCCATGCGGCGGGGTATCCGGGCCGATTCATGTTGCGCAGCATGGAATTTCGAGGGGTGCAGCATTGGCGCGTGCGCCGGGCGATGCCCGGCGGCGCACTCACCAGCCCATATGGTGGCCGCCGTTGATGTCCAGGTTCGAACCGGTGATCCAGGCCGCTTCCTCGGCCACCAGGAAGGCCACCGCATAGGCGATTTCCTCGGGCTTGCCGAGGCGGCCGGTCGGAATGTCGGCGATGATCTTGGCGCGCACTTCGTCCGGTACCGCCATCACCATGTCGGTGGCCACATAGCCGGGCGAGATGGTGTTGACGGTGATGCCGAAGCCGGCATTCTCGCGCGCCAGCGAGATGGTGAACCCGTGCATGCCGGCCTTCGCGGCGGCGTAGTTCGCCTGGCCGTACTGGCCCTTCAGACCGTTGATCGAACTGATCTGGATGACCCGGCCCCAGCCCCGGCGACGCATGCCTTCGATCACCGGGCGGGTGACGTTGAACACCGAGTTGAGGTTGGTGTTGATGACGTCATGCCACTGCTCGGCGCGCATGCGGTGGAAGGTGGTGTCGCGGGTGATGCCGGCGTTGTTGATGAGGATCTCCACCGGGCCCAGCGCGGCCTCGACCGACTGGACCATCGCCTCGGCCGTGTCCGGGTTGGAGACGTCGCCACGGAAGAGCGCCACGTCGCAGCCGCGCGCCAGCATCATCTCCCGCCAGGCGTCGGCCTTGGCCTGGTCGCGGTAGTTGGTGGCGACCCGATGGCCCTGGTCGGCCAGGCGCTGGCAGATGGCGGTGCCGATGCCGCCGGTGCCACCGGTGACCAGTGCGACGCGAGATGTCATGAGCAGCTACTCCGAACGGCAGGGCCAGCAATAGGGGGGAAGGGGATTCTGCAACAACCGCAAAAAAAAGGGGGCGGTCACGGCGCGGCGGGGCGGAGCGGAATGTCGACCGGTGACAGGCGGCGCGGGTCGAACGCTGCGCGGGCGGCGCGCAGGGCGTCGCCGGCCTCATCGACCGTCGCCAGCGCTCCCGGGTCCTGGCCCAGCGCGGCCCAGGCCTGGCGCAGGGCCGGCAGCGGGTTGACGGCATCCACCGGCGCGGCGGCCGTGGATTTGGACAGCTTGCGGCCATCGGCATCGAGCAGCAGCGGCAGGTGCAGGTAGCGCGGGGTGGGCAGGCCGAGCGCCTGCTGCAGCAGGATCTGGCGCGGGGTGGAATCGAGCAGGTCGGCCCCGCGCACGATATCGGTGATGCCCTGCGCGCCGTCATCGACCACCACTGCCAGCTGGTAGGCCCAGTAGCCATCGGCGCGGCGCAGCACCACGTCGCCGACGTCGGCATGCACGTCCTGGCGGATCGGGCCGCGCAGGCCGTCGTTGAAGCTCACCACCGTGCCGGGTGCGACACGCAGGCGGATGGCCGGCTGGGCGCGCGGAGGACGTGGGACGCAGTGATGGTGGATGCCGCCCTGGTCGGCCAGATCGCGGCGGCTGCAATGGCAGGCGAAGGCCAGGCCGGCGTCCAGCAGCTGCGCGAGCGCGGCCTGGTAGGCAGCGTCCCGCTGACTCTGGTGCAGGACCGGGCCATCGCTGTGCAGTCCGAAGGCGGCCAGCGTGGCCAGTTGCCCGGCAACGGCTCCGGGCACGGTGCGCGGCGGGTCGACATCCTCCACCCGTACCAGCCATTGCCCGCCGGCGTGCCGCGCGAGCAGCCAGCTGCCCAGCGCGGCAAGCACGGAGCCGGGGTGCAGCGGGCCGGTGGGGGAGGGGGCGAAACGCCCGACGTAGGGAGTCATGGACATGAACTATGAATCGTCGGTCAGTTTCCGACTTGAATTCAACATGAAGGCACCGCAGATTTGCAGTCAAATCCCTCTTCAAAGCGTCCCTTTCCCATGTTCAGTCGCATTGCCCTCTTTCTTCTGACCAACCTCGCGGTGCTGATCCTGGCCGGTATCGTGATGTCGGTGCTGGGGGTCAACCCCAACCAGATGAGCGGCCTGCTGGTGATGGCGGCCATCTTCGGCTTCGGCGGTTCGTTCATTTCGCTGCTGCTGTCCAAGTGGATGGCCAAGCGCTCCACCGGCGCGGTGGTGATCACCGAGCCGCGCAACCCGACCGAGCGCTGGCTGCTGGCCACGGTGGAACGCCAAGCCCGTGCCGCCGGCATCGGCATGCCGGAAGTGGCGGTCTACGACGGCCCGGAGATCAACGCGTTCGCCACTGGCGCCAACCGCAACAAGGCCCTGGTGGCGGTGTCCACCGGCCTGCTGCACAACATGAGCGAAGACGAGGCCGAGGCCGTGCTGGGCCACGAGATCGCGCACGTGGCCAACGGCGACATGATCACGATGGCGCTGCTGCAGGGCGTGCTGAACACCTTCGTGATCGTGCTGGCCCGCGTGGTCGGTGGTGTCATCGACAGCGCGCTGTCGGGCAACCGCGAAGGCGGCGGCCGTGGCTTCGCCTACTACATCATCGTGTTCGTGCTGGAGATGGTGTTCGGCCTGTTCGCCACGATGATCTCGATGTGGTTCTCGCGCCACCGCGAATTCCGCGCCGACGCCGGCGGTGCCAACCTGGCCGGCCGTCAGAAGATGATCGCCGCGCTGGAACGCCTCAAGCTCAACCACGGCCAGAGCACCCTGCCGACCCAGATCGCGGCCTTCGGCATCGCCGGCTCCACGGCCCGCAAGCTGTTCATGAGCCACCCGCCGCTGGACGAGCGCATCGCTGCCCTGAAGGCCGCCAACAGCACCGTCGCCTGATCCCGGACGGCACTGCCCCCCGAAACGCCCGGCCCTGGCCGGGCGTTTCGTTTGCGTCGCAGCGGGAGACGACCGACGGGTCCCTACGGGGCCCACCCGTGTTCCGCCACCGACCCACTGACCACGCCGTCCTGCCCAGCCGAGGATCGAGGATGCTGGGCGGGTCGCGTCTTTCAGGTACGCCCAAACAAAAACGGCGCCCAGAGGGCGCCGTTTCCGGGCGGGTGCCGGTGCAGTCGATCAGAACTTCGCGTCGAACTCGGCAGCGTAGCCCGTGTTCACCAGCACCTTCTGCAGGATCTCGGTGTTCTTCACGTTGCCGGCCACGATCTGCTGGGTCTCCGGACCACGGCTGTCCATGCGGGCCGGGGTGGCACCCTTGAAGTCGCAGACCCGGCCGCCGGCCTCGCGGACCAGCAGAACGCCGGCGGCGATGTCCCAGGCCTTCACACCGGCTTCGAAGTACGCATCGGCACGGCCACAGGCCACGTAGGCCAGGTCCAGCGCCGCCGAACCGGTGCGGCGGATGTCCTCGGCGTGCACCAGCAGCGCATCCACGGCTTTCAGCTGGGCGCTGCTGCGCGCGCGCTCGCGCGGGGCGAAACCGGTGTGGATCATCGCGCCGGCCAGGTCCTTGCGGTCGGCCACGCGGATGCGGCGGTCGTTGAAGACCGCGCCGGCGCCGCGGCTGGCGGTGAACAGTTCATTGCGGAGCGGGTCGAAGATCACCGCGTCGATCGGCTCGCCGTTCTCGACCAGGGCGATGGACACACAGTAGTGCGGGAAGCCGCGCAGGTAGTTGCTGGTGCCGTCCAGCGGGTCGATGACCCACATGTAACGGTTGACGCCCTGCACGCCACCTTCCTCGCCCATGATCCCGTACTCGGGATAGGCGCGCTTGAGTTCCTTGACGATGACCTTTTCCGCGTCCGCATCGACTTCACTGGCATAGTCCATGCGCCCCTTCTGCACGACGTTCAACGCCTCGAGCTTGTTGATGTTGCGCAACAGGACGTTGCCGGCGAGGCGGGCGGCCTTGACCATGACGGTGACGGCGGGTTTCTGCATGGCGAAAAGCTCCCGTAAAGGCAGAGATGGGGTTTGGCGGGGGAAAAGAGCGGTCCCGGCGCAGAGGCCGGTCGCACAGTTTACCATTTGTGGCTGTCCTGCTCGCGTCTGGCCTGTTCATGTCCATTGAAACCGCTCCGTCCCGCATCCGATTCGTCCTCGTCGGCACCCAGCACCCCGGCAACATGGGGGCCGCCGCGCGCGCCATGAAGACTATGGGCCTGGGCCGCCTGGTGCTGGTGGCCCCTGAAAAGCCCCTCAACGAAGAGGCCTTCCGGCGCTCGGCCGGCGCCGAGGACGTCCTCGGCGACGCCCCGGTGGTCGCCACCCTGGCCGACGCCGTGGCCGATTGCCGGCTGGTGCTCGGCTGCACCGCACGTGCGCGCCGGGTCCAGTTGGAGGAGCTGCTGCCGGGCGTTGCCGCGCAGCGCGCCCTGGCCAAGGCCGCCGAGCCGGCCGAAGTGGCCTTTGTATTCGGCCGCGAGCGTACCGGCCTGACCAACGAAGAGCTGCAGCTCTGCCACCTGGCCGTGCATATTCCCTCCAACCCCGACTTCAGTTCCCTGAACCTGGCGGCCGCCGTGCAGGTGCTGGCCTATGAGCTGAGGATGGCCAGCCTGGGGGGCGTCAGCGCCGCCGCGCCGGCCGAGCCGGGCTTCCGCGAGGAGCCGGCCAGCCATGCCCAGGTCGAGGGCCTGTTCGGCCAGCTCGGCGACACCCTGGACGACATCGACTTCCACAAGGGCCGCGCGCCCGAATCGGCGATGCGCAAACTGCGCCGGCTGTTCCTGCGCACCGAACTGAGCGAACAGGAAGTGCGCCTGCTGCGCGGCATCCTGTCCGATGCGCAGCGGATGGCACGCCTGGCCGCAGGCAAGCCTCAATGATCTGACGCAGTTCTCACTTTTTCGGGTACGCTGTTTCGATATCTCGGGGGAGCAATGACGCGTGTCAGTACTGCGATGGCTGCTGCAGGGGGGACTGCTGTGTCTGGCCATCGCTCTGGCGGTCGGTCCGGCATCGGCGGGGCCGTCCAACGTACTGGTGCTGGGACGGATAAGCGATGATCCCAAGTCACACTATGCGCAGCTGCAGCCCCTGCTGGACTACGTCGTGCCGCGCATGCGGGATGTGGGCATCACCGAAGGCCGCATTCTGATGGCCAGCGACTCGCAGCGCATGGGCAGCTACCTGCGCCGCGGCCGCGTGGACTGGGTGACAGAGACCTCCGGCACCGCCGTCGCGCTGGGCATGCGCAGCGGCGCACAGCCGTTGCTGCTGACCGAGCGCAGCGGGGTGCGCGAGTACCACACCGTATTCTTCGTGCGCCGGGACAGCCCGGTCCGCACCCTGGAAGACCTGACCGGGCGCACCGTGGCCCTGCAGAACGTGGCGTCCACCAGTGCGTACCTGGTCCCGGTGATGACCCTGCTCGAACACGGCATGACCCCGGAGATACTGCACTCGGCAAACGACACGGCCGCGCCCGATACGGTGGGTTACGTGTTCGCGCGGTCCGAGCTGAACATCGCCACCCTGGTGCACAAGGGGCTGGTCGATGCCGGGGCGGTCAGCAGCGTGGACTGGGGGGACGACAAGCGCGTTCCACCGGTCTTCCGGCGCGATTTCCGGGTCATCCACCGTACCGAGCCGTATCCGCGCGGCGTGGAAATGGTGCGCGCCGGTCTGGACCCGCAGGTGCGTGACCGCCTGCAGCAGGTGCTGCTGGATGCAGCATCGGATCCACACGCGCAGGATGCGCTGGAAAAGTTCTTTGGTACGTCCGGGTTCCATCGGGTGGATGCGCAGATGCAGCACCGGCTGGATGAATTGAAACAGGGTTGGGCACGCGTGCGGATGGAAGTGGAATGAGGCCGTTGGGTTCCGGAATGCAGGCACGTTTCGTGCTGGCGATGAGCGGTGCCATGCTGGTGGTGGTGGCGATCGTGGCGGTCGTGCTGGGGCGCCAGGCCACCATGCAGGATGAGGTCAAGCACCTCAGCGGCAGCGTGATCCACGGTCTGTTCGACCGCAGCGTACGCAGTCGTGGCGAGGCTCTGGCGCGCGAGCTCTCCGATGCGCTGGCCAATCCGCTTTACTACAACGACCTGGAGCAGGTCGGCGCGCTGGTGCGCAACACCTCGCGGCAGCAGGTGGTGCGTTATGTGCTGGTGTTCGACGCCGATGGCCGCCTGATCCATGACGGATCGGTGGAGGTGCTGGGCTTCGGCCGTGCCATGACCGACCCGCTGGCCGAAGGGGCCAAGGGCGCCCGCCAGCTGGTGGTGCAGGAGTCGCCCAAGGTGCTGGACAACGCGATGCCGATCATGATCGGCAACCAGCGCATCGGCGGTGTCCGCGTGGGCATGGCGCTGGACGACGTGCAGGCGATGGAGCAACGCGCCAACCAGACCCTCGGCGACCGCCTGCAGCAGGTGGGCAAGCGGCACCTCGGCTGGCTGTTGCTGATGCTGGGTCTGCTGGTGGGGATCGGCGTGGTGGTGATCATCTACGTGCAGCGCACCCTGGTCACCCCGATCCGCGGGCTGGCCGCCGCCGCGCGCCAGATCGAAGCGGGCGACTACCAGGTGCAGCTGCGCGAAAGCTCGCGCAGGGACGAGGTCGGCGAGCTGGTGCGTGCGTTCGGGCGGATGAGCGAGGCCATCGCCCGGCACGACCGCGAGGTCCGGCACATGGCCTATACCGATGCCTTGACCGGCCTGACCAACCGCCTGGCGTTCCGCGAAGCGCTGGATCACCGCCTGATGGCCGCGCGCGCCTCCGGTCATCGGCTCGGGCTGCTGTTTGCCGACATCGACGACTTCAAGCGCGTCAATGACACCCTCGGCCATGAGGCCGGCGACGAGGCCCTGCTGCAGTTCGCCCAGCGCATCAGCGCGGCGGTGACGCAGGCCGGTGGCGACGAGGCCCTGCTGGCGCGCTTTGGTGGCGATGAGTTCGTGATCCTGATCGGCGATGGCGACGTCGCGGCCACCGCGCGCCACCTGGCCGAGATCCTGGTGCGCGAGCTGGGCAAGCCGCTGGTGGTGCAGGGCAGGGAGCTGTTCCTGGGTACCTCCATCGGTGTGACCCTGTTCCCCGACGATGCCGCCGACGCGACCACGCTGCTGAAGAATGGCGACATCGCGATGTACCAGGCCAAGATGGCCGGCAAGAACTGCTATCGCTATTACAGCCGTGCGATGGACCACGCGGTCGAGCGGCGCGTGCACATGGAGCAGGAACTGCGTGGCGCCTGGGAACGCGGCGAGCTGCGGCTGGTGTACCAGCCGATCTTCCGCACCCGCGACCGCCGCATGGTGGGCGTCGAAGTCCTGCTGCGCTGGCAGCACCCGACGCTGGGCACGATCCCGCCGTCGGTGTTCATTGAAGTGGCCGAGCAGAGCGGCCTGATCGAAGTGATCGGTCCCAAGGTGCTGCGTGCGGCCTGCATGGAGGCGGTGCAGTGGCCACACGGTGCCGACAGTGACGGCCTGTTCGTGTCGGTCAACGTGTCGCCGCGCCAGCTGCGCGGTGGCGAGCTGCCCACCCTGGTTGCCGACTGCCTGCGCGATACCGGCCTGCCCGCCTCGCGCCTGCATCTGGAGCTGACCGAAACGGCGGTGATCGGCGACGAGATGCTGGCCGCCGCACTGCTGGACAAGCTCCACCGCACCGGCGTGAAGGTGTGGCTGGACGACTTCGGCACCGGCTTCTCCGGGCTCAGCCACCTGCGCCAGGTGCCGGTGGACGGGGTCAAGATCGACAAGAGTT
Source organism: Stenotrophomonas sp. Marseille-Q5258 (assembly GCF_946900935.1). Classification (NCBI taxonomy): domain Bacteria; kingdom Pseudomonadati; phylum Pseudomonadota; class Gammaproteobacteria; order Lysobacterales; family Lysobacteraceae; genus Stenotrophomonas; species Stenotrophomonas sp. Marseille-Q5258. The sequence goes on along the minus strand of NZ_CAMPPN010000038.1, from coordinate 13,251 downwards.
TCGTTGCCGACATGCAGCGCGATCCGGACGACCTGGCGCTGACCACGGCGATCATCGCGATGGCCCACGCGCTGGGCATCACCGTGGTGGCCGAAGGCATCGAGCAGGAAGTGCAGTTCGACCTGCTGTGCCAGCGCGGTTGCGACCTGGGCCAGGGCTACTGGCTGAGCCACCCGGTCAGCGCGACCGAGGTGGTGCAGATGATCGAGGCGGGCCGGTGACGTGGACGTCGTGATGACCAGTAGTCATCACCTGTCCGCCGATGCCCCTTATTCCCGCCCACGCCCCTAGACGGGGCGTTTGCTGGAATCGCCGGCGATCTCGCGGACCAGTTTGGGGACCAGGTAGCCGGACAGGCGTGCGGTGAGCTGGGCGTGCAGTGCCTTGGCGGTGTCGTCCGGTACCTCGAAGTGGGCCACGCCTTCGACCCGGTCCACCTGGTACAGGTAGTACGGCAGCACGCCGGCGGCGAAGCTGCGTTCGCTCAGGTCCTGCAGCGCCTGCAGGGAGTCGTTGACCCCGCGCAGCAGCACCGCCTGGTTGAGCAGGGTGGCGCCGGCGCCGCGCAGGCGGGCCATCGCTGTGTCCACGGCGGCGTCGAACTCGTTGGCATGGTTGGCATGGATCACAAATGCCACCGGCCAGGGCAGGGCGGCGATCCACTGCACCAGGGCGTCGTCCACCCGTTCGGGCAGCACCACCGGCAGCCGGCTGTGGATGCGCAGACGGCGCAGGTGCGGAATCCGCGCCAGGGCCTGGGTCAGCTCTTCCAGCTTGTGGGTGGCCAGTGACAGCGGGTCGCCGCCGGACAGGATCACCTCGTCGATGTCCGGGTCCTGCGCGATGGCGTCCACCGCCTCGCGCCAGCCCTCTCTGGCGGCATTCTCGGTGCCGTAGTCGAAGTGGCGGCGGAAGCAGTAGCGGCAGTTGATCGCACAGCTGCCGGTGGTCACCAGCAGGGCCCGGCCGCGGTACTTCTGGATCACCCCGGTGGCCTTTCTGGCCAGCCCGTCGCCCACCGCATCCAGGCTGAAGCCCGGCACCACCTGCATTTCATCGGTGACCGGCAGCACCTGCCGCAGCAGCGGGTCGTGGCGGTCGCCCGGGCGCATCCGGGCGATGAAGCCCTGCGGCACGCGCAGCGCGAACTGGCTGGCCGCCTCGGCCGAAAGGGGCAGCCCGGCCGGGTCGAGGTCAAGCTGCGCCAGCAGCTGCCGCGGGTCGCGGACCGCCTCGCGCCAGAGCTGTTGCCAGCGCACGGGGGTGGGCAGGGGCGTGGCGGAAAGCTGCATGGAATGGGGGCCTGCGGTTATCATGTCGGTCAGAAAAACGAGTCACCCCACCGGTGCCGGTGGGTTTTCCATTCTATCCGGCTCGCCGCGCCTGCGCGGCGTTTGCCCATTCAGGAGTTTCAGCATGGCCACTGTTGGCATGAACGATGTCAAGAACGGGATGAAGATCCTGGTCAACAATGAACCGGCGGTCATCACCGAGACCGAGTACGTCAAGCCGGGCAAGGGCCAGGCCTTCACCCGCATGAAGTACCGCTTCATCAAGTCGGGCCGCGTGGTCGAAATGACCATGAAGGCCACCGATGACGTGGAAAAGGCCGACGTCGTCGACACCAACATGAACTACATGTACACCGACGGCGAGTACTGGCACTTCATGGACCCGGAGTCGTTCGAGCAGGTCCAGGCCACCAAGGCCGGCATGGGCGGCGCGGACAAGTGGCTCAAGGGTGAGGAATCCTGCATCGTCACCCTGTGGAATGGCGAGCCGATCTTCGTCCAGCCGCCGAACTTCGTCGAACTGAAGATCACCGAAACCGATCCGGGCGTCCGTGGCGACACCTCGGGCGGTGGCGGCAAGCCGGCCACCCTGGAAACCGGCGCCGTGGTCCGCGTGCCGCTGTTCGTCAACCAGGATGAAATCATCAAGGTCGACACCCGCTCGGGTGAATACTCCGCACGCGCCGGCAAGTAATCCGACCCACGGTCGGATGACGGCAGAGCCGACCGCTGGTCGGCTGTTGCCCACGACCAACGATCGGATACGGGTAGAGCCGACCGTTGGTCGGCTGCTGGTGGCGGGGTCTCAACGCGCGTCGCGAACGGCAGCCGACCAACGGCCGGCTCTACAGACGGCATGTCCCCGGCGTGTCGCCGGCACACCGCCGCCCCTCCGCTGCATCCCCCCTGCCTCAGCGAGCCCGCATGACCGACACCGCACGCATTCCCGAAGCCTGTGACCTGCTGATCGAAGCCGGTTACGTGGTCCCGATCGAGCCGCATGCGGTGGTGCTGGAAGACCATGCCGTGGCCATCCGTGGCAGCGAGATCATCGCGATCCTGCCGCGTGCCGAGGCGCGTGCGCGCTTCGCGCCGATGCAGACCGTGTCACGCCCGGACGCGGCGCTGATGCCGGGCCTGGTCAACGCGCACACCCACAACCCGATGACCCTGCTGCGCGGCGTCGCCGACGACCTGCCGCTGATGGTGTGGCTGCAGCAGCACATCTGGCCGGTGGAAGCGGCGGTGATCGGGCCGGAGTTCGTGGCCGACGGCACCACGCTGGCGATCGCCGAGATGCTGCGTGGCGGCACCACCTGCGCCAACGAAAACTACTTCTTCTCCGACGTCCAGGCGGCCGTCTACAAGCAGCATGGCTTCCGCGCCCTGGTTGGCGCGGTGATCATCGATTTCCCTACTGCCTGGGCAAAGACCGACGACGAGTACTTCGCCAAGGCCGGCGAGCTGCACGACCAGTGGCGCAACGATCCGCTGATCGGCACCTCGTTCGCGCCGCACGCGCCGTACACCGTCAACGACGCCAATTTCGAGCGCGTGCGCATGCTGTCCGACCAGCTGGACATGCAGGTCCACCTGCACACGCATGAAACCGCGCAGGAAATCAGCGATTCGATCAAGCTGCACGGCCAGCGCCCGCTGGCGCGCCTGGACCGCCTGGGCCTGGTCAACGACCGCCTGATCGCGGTGCACATGACCCAGCTCACCGAGGCCGAGATCCACCTGTGCGCCGAGCGTGGCGTCAGCGTGGTGCATTGCCCCGAATCCAACCTCAAGCTGGCCTCCGGGTTCTGTCCGGCCTGCGCCCTGCAGCGCGCCGGCGTGAACCTGGCGATCGGCACCGACGGTTGCGCCAGCAACAACGATCTGGACATGTTCAGCGAGAACCGCACCGCAGCGATCCTCGCCAAGGCCGTGGCCAACGATGCCACCGCGCTGGACGCGGCCACCACGCTGCGCGCGGCCACCCTGGGCGGTGCACGCGCGCTGGGCTTTGGCGACCGCATCGGGTCGATCGAGGTGGGCAAGCAGGCCGACCTGGTCTGCGTGGACCTGTCCGCGCTGGAAACCCAGCCGCTCCACCATGTGCTCTCGCAGCTTGTCTACGCCGCCGGCCGCCACCAGGTCAGTGATGTCTGGATTGCCGGCCAGCCCAAGCTGGTCCAGCGCGAACTGGTTGGCATGGACACGGCGGCGATCGTCGCCAACGCGCGCCAGTGGCGCGAGCGCATCCGCCACATCCGTGCTTGATGCACCAAGGATCCCCATGAACGCCCCCCACGCTTCCACCAATTTCGATCAGGCCGAACTGGACAAGTTCGCCGCACTCGCCAACCGCTGGTGGGATGCGGACGGCCCGCAGAAGCCGCTGCACGCCCTGAACCCGGTGCGCCTGCAGTACGTGGCCAGCCGCGTCCCGCTGCGTGGCGCACGGGTGCTGGACATCGGCTGCGGCGGTGGCCTGCTCAGCGAAGCACTGGCCAAGGAAGGCGCCGAGGTCACCGCGATCGACCTGGCCCCGGAACTGGTCAAGGTCGCGCGGCTGCACAGCCTGGAGTCTGGCGTCACGGTGGACTACCGCCTGCAGGCCGCCGAGGACCTGGCCGCCGAACAGCCGGGCAGCTTCGATGTGGTCACCTGCATGGAAATGCTGGAGCACGTCCCCGACCCGGGCGCGATCATCGCCGCCTGCCACCGCCTGCTCAAGCCCGGCGGCCAGCTGTTCCTGTCCACCGTCAACCGCACCCCGGCCGCGTTTGCGGTGGCCATCGTCGGTGCCGAGTACGTAGCGCGGCTGCTGCCCAAGGGCACGCACCATTACCAGGACTTCATCAAGCCGGCCGAACTCGGCAAGTGGCTGCGCGAGGCCGACTTCACCCTGCGCGATGTCAGCGGCATGGCCTATGAGCCGTGGCGCAACCGCGCGCGTCTGAGCAGCCGCACCGACATCAACTACCTGGCCTATGCCGTGAAGCCGGACGATGCTGCCGGTGTCTGAGTCCGCAGGTCACGCGGGCATGTTCCCGCAGGCGGTGCTGTTCGATCTGGACGGCACACTGCTGGACAGCGCCCCGGACATGCTGGCCACCGCCAATGCGATGCTCGGCGCGCGCGGCCGTGCTCCGATCAGCCTGGACGTCCTCCGCCCGGTGGTGTCCAAGGGCTCCCGGGCGATGGTATCGGTCGCGTTCCCGGAGCTGGGGCAGGCCGAGCGTGACGCGCTCGTGCCCGAATTCCTGGAGCGCTATGAAGGCCTGATCGGCCGCCATGCCGTGCTGTTCGACGGCGTGGCCGGCATGCTCGACGCGCTGGAGGCGGCCGGCTGCCGCTGGGGCATCGTCACCAACAAGCCGGAATACCTGGCGCGGCTGATCGTGCCGCAACTGGGGTGGGAACAGCGCTGTGCCGTGCTGATCGGCGGCGACACGCTGGCCCAGCGCAAACCGCATCCGTTGCCGCTGCTGGCGGCGGCCGAACGTATGGCGATGGCCCCGGCCACCTGCATCTACGTCGGCGACGACGAGCGCGATATCGTCGCTGCCAACGCCGCCGGCATGGCCTCGGTGGCCGCGCTGTGGGGCTACCGCCTGGACGCCGACGACCCGCACGCGTGGGGCGCCGAACGCATGGCCGAACACCCCGCGCAGCTGCAGCGCCCCGACGCCTGGCCGCCCGCGCGCGGGTAGACCGGACGACCGGCCGATGACCCACTCCGGCAGGTGCCAACCGTGGGTCGGCACATTTCCCCAGGCAAGTGCGGACCGTGGGTCCGCACAGCATTTGAAGGACTTCCCGTGACAACTTCCAGCGCCCTGGACAGCTTCCTGGACAAGTGGCGAACCCGCTGGCCGGAATGGTCGGTAGCCGAACCTTTCGTGCCGGAGGCACAGCGCCTCCGCGTGGTGGCGTGGTTCGCGCTGCTGCAGGAGTTCGACGACATCCTCAATATCGGCGGCGACCCGACCCCGGCCGACGCCAAGCTGGCGTGGTGGGGCGAAGAGCTGCGCAGCTGGGCCGCCCAGCGCTCCAGGCATCCGCTGGGCCGTGTACTGGAACCGTTGCGCGCGCCGTGGGCGGAACTGGCCCAGACCCTGCCGGACCTCATCGACGCGCGTGCCGTGCCGGTGGACCCGGCGCAGGCGCTCGCCGCGCTGCGCGCGTACGCCGCTGCGGTGGCCGCAGTGGAGGCGGTGATCTTCGAGGCGGCTGTCCGCGGTGACACCACCACGCCGGTGGTGCTGCAGACCCTGGCGCAGCGACTGCACGAGGCCGGCGTCGCCGCCGTGCCACGCGCATTGCTGGCGCAGGGCGAGCAGGACGTGACGCAGCGCTGGGGGCAGCAACTGCTGCGCGACTGGCCCGCGCGCGTGGCCGGGCCGCGCCCACGCCGCCTGTATGCCTCGCTGGCACGCACGCGCCAGCAGGCCTGGGTGCAGGGGCGCGAACTCAAGGCAACGCCGCTGCGTACGCTGCTGCGCACCTGGTGGGCAGCCCGCGGCTGATCGCTGGGGCAGGGTGGGTACCGACCGTGGGTCGGTACGCCTTCGTCAGCGCCGCTCCAGCACCAGCAGCGGATCGATGCGGGTATCGAACCAGTTCATGCCCCAGTGCAGGTGCGGCCCGGTCGCACGACCGGTGGCGCCGACTGCGGCGATCACCTGGCCCTGTTCGACCCGGTCGCCGACCTTCACGTCGATGCGCGACAGGTGCAGAAAGTTCGAGCTCACCCCATAGCCGTGATCAAGCAGCAGGGTGCCACCGGTGAGGTACAGGTCCGGCCCGGCGAACGTGACCACGCCAGCGGCCGGTGCTTTCACCGGCGTGCCGGTCGGCACCGCGATATCCATGCCCGAATGCCCGGCGCCGGGTTGCCCGTTGTAGACGCGTGCGTTGCCGAAGCGACCGCTGATGCGTCCCTGCACCGGCCAGATGAACGCCTGCGCGAAATCGGTCCGGTCGTCGTCGCGGGCGCGGGCAGCAGTGACCTGGGCCTGCTCGCGTTTGATCCGCTCGGCAATCGCCGGCGGCGGGTTGACTGTCTTGGGAGGGACGCCGTTGACGCGCTCCACCGGCCAGTCGCGCGGCGTCACCGCGATGCTGGCCGTCTCGGTGGCGCCGTCCGGGCGTCGCACCTGCACCTGCAGCGGGCCCTTCTCGTCGCGGCCGATGCCAAACACGACACTGCCGTAGCCGCTTACCCGCAGCGTGCGGCCGCCGTACTGCACCGAGCTGCCGGCGGGCACCTTTCCGATCACCATCGCACCCTGCGAGGCGCTGGCCGGGAACACCACGCGGGTGTCGGCCTGCGCCTGGGCGCCCACGGGCAACAGCAGGGCGCCCAGCGTCGCCCCGCCCGCCAGAAGCAGGCTCCAGCCCAGCAGACGCGCCCGCATCAGCGGTCGAAGCTCATGCGCTGGCCGTTCGGCGACCCGACCAGCCGCTCGCCGTCCCACGCAAGCTGGCCGTTGACCCAGGTCGAGGCGATGCGCGAGCGGAAGGTCATGCCCTCGAACGGCGACCAGCCGCACTTGGACAGCACGTCCTCGCGCTTCACCGTGAACGGCACGTCTTCGACCAGCACCAGATCGGCGAAATAGCCCTCGCGCAGATAGCCGCGCTGGCTCACGTCGAACAGCTGCGCCGGGGCGTGCGCGAACTTCTGCACCACCTGGGTGATCTCCAGCTTGCCTTCGTGCACCAGCTCCAGCGCGGCCACCAGCGCGTACTGCACCAGCGGCAGGCCGGACGGCGCCTGCGCATACGGCTTCTGCTTCTCTTCCCAGGTGTGCGGGGCATGGTCGGTGGCCAGTACGTCAATGACGTCCTCGGCCACCGCGCGGGTCAGGGCCTCGCGGTCGCTGGCGTCCTTGATTGCCGGGTTGCACTTGATCAGATTGCCCAGCCGCGCGTAATCGCTGCGGTCGAAGCGCAGGAAGTGGATGCAGGTTTCGGCCGTGATCTGCTTGCGGCTGCCGTCGGCGCGGATCAGTGGACCCTTCTCGAACAGCTTCAGCTCATCGGCGGTGGAGATGTGCAGCACGTGCAGGCGGGTGCCGTGCTTCTTCGCCAGCGCCACCGCCAGCTCCGACGACTTCAGGCAGGCCTCGCGCGAGCGGATATCCGGGTGCTGTTCCGCGCTCAGCGCGTCGCCGTATTTCTCGGCGTATTCCTTCGCCTTGGCGTCGATCATCGGGGTGTCTTCGCAGTGCGTGATGATCGGCGTGGGGGCGTACTTGAAGATCGCGTCCAGCGTCTCCGGGTTGTCCACCAGCATGTTCCCGGTGGAGGCGCCCATGAACACCTTGATGCCCGGCGATTGCTTCGGGTCCACCACCTTGATGTCGGCCAGGTTGTCGTTGCTGGCGCCCATGTAGAAGCCGTAGTTGGCGCGTGCGCGGCCGGCGGCAGCGTCGTATTTGGCCTGCAGGACCGCTGCATTGAGCGTCGGCGGATTGGTGTTGGGCATGTCCATGAAGCTGGTCAGGCCACCGGCCACGGCCGCCGCCGATTCCGTGGCGATATCACCCTTGTGGGTCAGGCCCGGTTCGCGGAAGTGCACCTGGTCATCGATCATGCCCGGCAGCAGCCAGCGCCCGGCGGCATCGACCACGGTCTCGCCCGGGCGCGCCTCCAGGCCGGTGCCGATCTGCGCGATGCGGCCGTTCTCGATGCGCAGGTCGCCGTCGGTGATGCGACCTTCGTTGACCAGGCGGGCGTTGACGATGAGCGTGGAGGACATTTCAGTGTTTTCCTGTGCAGCGGCAAGCGGCGTGCGGGGCGCGCGGCGGCACCTCGTCCACGCCACCGGGATGGAAGGGATGGCAGCGACCGAGCCGGCGGGCGGCGAGCCAGCTGCCGCGCGCGGGGCCATGCAGGGCGATGGCTTGCATGGCGTATTCAGAACAACTGGGCACGAAGCGGCAGCGCGGCCCCAGCAGCGGGCTGATGAAGCGCTTGTAGAAGCGCAGCAGGGCAATGAGCAGGCGCGAGATCACCCCGCCATCTTAGAGCAGTTGGCATGAAGGCCGCATTTGTCGCAGGATGGGGCGTTGGACCCGCTCACGCCCACGCGCGTGGCGGGCCGCCCCGGTGGCATCACCGGGTCAGGTGCCGAACTGCGCGAGCCGGTCCGCCCAGCGGGCAGGCCGGCTTCACCCCTTGCGACTCCGGGGCTGAACGGAGTAGGCGGTGTGGTTGCTGCTGCTGGTCGGGTAGGCTATAAAGGCCCGCTTTCCCGGGCCCCGGGGAATCCAAGGAAGAGCGTTTCGTGGCTGCTAAAAAAACTGCAAAGAAGGCCGTCAAGGCCGCCAAGAAAACCGCCAAGCCTGTTGTAACGAAGTTGGCGGCCAAGTCCGTTGCCAAGAAGCCGGCCGCCAAGCCGGCCGGCAAGCCTGCATCCAAACAACCGGCGGCCAGGACGGCACCCGCAACGAAATCCACCGGCAAGACCCCGGCCAAGGCGGCCAAGAAGACCGCCACCAAGGCGCCCGTGGTCAAGAAGGCAGCCGCGAAGAAGGTCGCGCCCGCCAAGGCGGCGCCCAAGAAGGCCACGGCCGGGAAGACGGCTGTGGCCAAGCCGGTCGCCAAGGCGCCGGTGAAGAAGGCCGCCGCCAGCAAGACCGTGGCAAAGAAGACGGTGAAGCCGGTGGCTGTCAAGCCGGCCGCCAAGCCTGCACCGGTGAAGAAGGTCGCGGCCAAACAGCCGCCGGCCAAGCCGGTGAAGGCAAGCAAGACCGCCAGCAAGCCCGTGGCAACCAAGCCGGCCGCCAAGCCGGCCGCAGCACCTGTAGTCAAGTCCGCACCGAAGCCGGCATCGCCGGCGCCGGCCAAGTCTGTCCCGGCCAAGTCCGCGGTCACGCCTGCCACCCCTCCGGCGCCTGCGCCGGCGCCGGTAGCAGCGTCCCCCGCCTCGAAAGCCCCGCAAAACAAGAATCCCGTGCCCGTTTCGAAATCGCCTGCAAAAACCCCCGCCAAGTCCGAGTCCGCCCCCAAGCCCGTGTCCCGTCCGGTCGGCAAGGTCGCCGTTGCCGTGGCAGCGCGTTCGGCCGCCCCGGCCCCGCGCACCAAGGTGAAGGTGGTGGAATACAAGACTGACGAAGCCACCGGTCGTCCGATCCTGCCCGACGGTTACAAGCCGAGCGCGGAAGAGGAATACATGAATCCGCTGCAGCTGGAGTATTTCCGCCAGCGCCTGCAGCACTGGCGCAATGATCTGGTCGAGGAATCCAAGCAGACCATCGCGAATCTGCAGGAGGAAGTGCGTGATATCGGCGATGAGGCCGAGCGCGCCACCCGCGAGACCGAGAACTCGCTGGAACTGCGTACCCGTGATCGTTACCGCAAGCTGATCGGCAAGATCAACAGCACCCTGAAGCGCCTGGAAGACGGTGACTACGGCTACTGCGTGGACACCGGCGAAGAGATCGGCCTGGATCGTCTGGAAGCGCGTCTGACTGCAGAGCGCACCATCGACGCCCAGGAGCGTTGGGAGCACCTGCAGAAGCAGCAGGGCGACTGATCGCCGATCGGTCGCGACGCAATCAAAAACCCGGCCTCGGCCGGGTTTTTTTTGATCCGCGGAATTTCGGCGCTCTGCTGCACAGGCAGCCGACCAACGGTCGGTACCTGCCACCGCCGGCGGCCGACCGTCCTGGCAGGCCGCTCCCGGTCAGTGCAGGTCGCGCAGGTTCAGGCGGCGCAGGGTGGGGTTCTTCCAGGCAGTAATGCCGGCCACGCTCAGCACCGCGAAACCACCCAGCACCACCGCCGGCACCAGACCGAGCAGCTTGGCCATCGTGCCCGCATAGAACGCGCCCAGCTCGTTGGACGAACTGATGAAGATGCCGTTGATCGACGATACCCGTCCACGCATTTCTTCCGGCGTGGCCAACTGCAGGATGGTCGAACGGATCACCACCGACACGCCGTCGAAGGCACCGTAGAACAGCAGGATCACCGCCGACAGCCAGAAGCTGTGCGACAGCCCGAACCCGATCACGCACAGCCCGAACCCGGCCACCGCGAACAGCAGCACGCGGCCGGCGTTGCGCTGCAGCGGCCGGCGGGCCAGCCACAGCCCCACGCACACCGAGCCCAGTGCCGGCGCCGCGCGCAGGATGCCCAGGCCCTCCGGACCGTGGTGCAGGATCTCGTGCAGGAACGCCGGCAGCATCGCCACCACGCCCCCGAGCAGCACCGAGAACATGTCCAGCGCCATCGCCCCGACCATGATCCGGTTGCCCAGCACGAAGCGGCCGCCCTCGGCGATGCTCTTGAAGATCGGTGCGGCCGGACCGCTGTGCACCGGCTCGGACACGCGCAGCACGGCCAGACAGCCCACCGCGACCGCCGCCACGCCTACCGCCACACCGTAGGCCACGCCCTTGCCGCCCCAGGCGACCAGCAGCCCGCCCAGCGCCGGCCCGGCCACCATGCCGGCCTGGAACACTACCGCCCCCAGACCCGCGCCGCGCGCGTACTGCTGGCGCTCGAGCACCCGCGCGAACAGCGCGTTGTAGATCGGCGACAGAAACGCGCGCACCATCCCCGTCATCGCGATCGCCGCATAGATCGGCCACACCCCGTGGAACGGCAGCCAGCCCTGCGCCACCGCGGTCAGCACCACCGCCGTCAGCACCAGCCCGCTGGCTGCCACCATGCCCAGCCGGCGGCGCGGCAGGTGATCGACCAGATAGCCGGCGAACGGTGCCACGCAGAAGAATGGCAGCACCTCGGCCAGTCCGACCAATCCCAGCGAGAACGGATTGCGGGTTACTTCATAGATGTGCCACCCGACCGTGACCGCCACGATCTGGTAGGACAGCATCGCGCAGATGCGATAGGCCAGCAGCAGCGAGAAGCCGGGGCGGGACAACAGGCTGAGCGCGCTGTCGCCTGTGTCGGACGGGGCGTCGGCACTCACGACTGCGCGGACTGCGACTGTGCGGTATCGCGGATGAAGGCCAGCATGGCCGCCACGCCGTTGCTGCGCGTCGGCGACAGATGGCGCGACAGGCCGATGTCCTGGATGTAGGTCGGCTCGGTGGCCAGGATTTCCTCGGCCGACCGGCCCGAGTACACCCGCAGCGCCAGGTAGATCAGCCCGGACACGATCGCCGAATCGCTGATGGCGTGGAAGCGCAGCGACTGCGCATTGCCTTCCGGCACGATCCACACCATCGACTGGCAGCCGAGCAGACGGTGCTGCTCGGTCTTCCACTCCTCAGGGAAGGCCGGCAGCTTGCGCCCCAGGTCGATCAGGTACTGGTAGCGTTCGGACCAGTCGCCAAAAAAGGCGAACTCATCGGCGATGGCCGCCTGCGCGTCGGCGGCGGTGGGTTCGAGCGGGAACGGGGAAACGGTGGTCATGGGGGACTCCGGGCCGGTATGCGCCTTCCGTGGTCAGGCCGTGATGGTTCGGGGGAAGCACCCGGCCATCCGTGGCCGGGACTGTGTCAGGGCGCCCGACGCCGGGGCCGGGCAGGTCAGTGGCTGGGCGGGCCCTCAGCGCTTGCGCACCCAGCGCACGCCCTGCGCGGTGTCTTCCAGGGCGATACCTTCTGCCGCCAGCGCATCGCGGATCGCATCGGCGCGGGCGAAATCGCGCGCCTGCTTGGCGGCCGTGCGCTCATCGATCAGCGCCTGGATGCGCGCGCCCTCGTCGCTGTCGGTGGCCTGGCTGCCGAACCACGCGGACGGGGCCTGCTGCAGCAGCCCCAGCGCCTTGCCGGCGCCGAGCAACTGGCTCTTCAGGTCGACCAGTTCGGCCAGCGTGGCGCCCTCGCGCGGATGGTCCGGGCCGCCGGCCGAGGCCGAGGCGTGGCGCAGCTTCCTGGCCAGTTCCGACAGCAACGCCAAGGCGCGCGGCGTGTTGAGATCCTCATCGAGCACCGCTTCGATCGCCTCGGGAATGCGTGCCGTGGCCGCTACCGCCTCGACCTCGCGAAGTGCGCCGTACAGGCCATCCAGCGTGCGTGCGGACTGCTCGATCAACGCATCGGACCAGTCCAGCGGCTGCCGGTAGTGGGCCGACAGCAGCGCATAGCGCAGCGCCTCGGGCGCATGCGCGCGGACCAGGTCGTGCACGCGTTCGATGTTGCCGATCGACTTGCTCATCTTGGCGCCGCCGAAGTTGAGCATGCCGTTGTGCAGCCAGAAGCGGGCGAAGGTCTGCCCGCCGTGCGCGCACTCGCTCTGCGCGATCTCGTTCTCGTGGTGCGGGAACTGCAGGTCGACGCCGCCGGCGTGGATGTCGATGGTCGGGCCCAGGTGCGCGGCGGCCATCGCCGAGCACTCGATGTGCCAGCCCGGACGGCCGCGGCCCCAGGGGGATGCCCAGCCGGGCAGGTCCTCGGAGGACGGCTTCCACAGGACGAAGTCGCCCGGGTCGCGCTTGTACGGGGCCACGTCCACGCGCGCGCCGGCGAGCATCTCGTCGGGATCGCGCCGTGAGAGTTTGCCGTAATCGGCATAGGTGCCCACGGCGAACAGCACATGGCCTTCGGCGGCGTAGGCATGCCCGGCCTCGATCAGCTGTTCGATCATTTCAATGATCTGCGGGATGTGCGCAGTGGCTTCCGGCTCGATGTCCGGCGGAACCACGCCAAGTGCGGCCATGTCCTCACGGTACGCGGCGGCGAAACGATCGGTGATTGCCGAAATCGGCACATTCTGGTCCCGCGCGGCCGTGTTGATCTTGTCGTCCACGTCGGTGATGTTCCGCGCGTAGCGCAGGGCGCCGAAACGGCGTCGCAGCAGATCGGCCAGCACCCCGAACACCACCGGGCCACGGGCGTTGCCGATGTGGACATAGTTGTAGACCGTGGGACCGCAGACATACAGGGTCGGACAGGCCGGATCGAGCGGTTGGAACGTTTCGAGCTGGCGTGTCAGGGTGTTGTGCAGTCGCAGGGTCATGGTGGCCGTGGTGGGGGATGGGTAG
>NZ_CAMPPN010000037.1:0-33026 GCF_946900935.1 Stenotrophomonas sp. Marseille-Q5258 | reverse complement strand
TCCCTCCACCCTGCCACCTCACCCCCGCTACAATGGCGGCCCTTTCCCGGTGTGAAGCCTGAGCCCCTTGAACGCTCCTCCGTTGCTGGCCGCGCAAGGCCTTGGCTTCAGTCGCAACGATGAACCGGTCTTCGGGCCGCTCGACTTCCATATCGATGCCGGTGAAGCCCTGCTGGTGCAGGGCGACAACGGCGCCGGCAAGACCACCCTGCTGCGGGTACTGGCCGGGCTGCTGCGCGCCGACAGCGGCCAGGTGCAGATCGACGGCCGCGTGGCCGGTCACAAGGAACGGTCGCAGTATGTGGCGTACCTCAGCCACCTGCCCGCACTCAAGCCGGACCTGGACACGCTGGAGAACCTGCATTTCCTGTGCGGCCTGCATGGCCGCCGCGCGCGCCAGATGCCCGGCAATGCGCTGGCCATCGTCGGCCTTGCCGGCTATGAGGACACCCTGGTCCGCCAGCTCTCGGCCGGCCAGAAGCGTCGCCTGGCACTGGCCCGGATCTGGCTGTCGCCGGCCCCGCTGTGGCTGCTCGACGAGCCCTACGCCAATCTCGACCTGGACGGCATCAACCTGGTGAACCGCATGATTTCCGCGCATCTGCGCAGCGGTGGGGCCGCTCTGGTCACCACCCACGGCGCGTACGCCGCCCCGCCCGTGCGCACCCGCCTGATCGACCTGACGCCCGCCGGGCACCCCCCGGTCGCCATCGGCGGTGCCGCATGATCGCGCCGGGCACCGAACCGGGCCTGTGGCAGACCGCCTGTGCCCTTGTCACGCGCGACCTGCGCCTGCTCTGGCGCCGCCGTGGCGACGCGCTGCAACCGCTGCTGTTCGCGCTGCTGGTGGTGGTGCTGTTCGCGCTGGCACTCGGCCGCGAGTCATCGCTGATGGGTCAGGTCGGTGCGGCGGTGCTGTGGCTGGCGGTGCTGCTGGCCGGCCAGCTGGCGCTGGATTCGCTGTTCCGCAGCGATGCCGAGGACGGTTCGCTGGAGCAATGGCTGCTGGCACCGGTCCCGCTGGCCTGGCTGGTGCTGGTACGGGTGCTGCTGCACTGGGCCACCACCGCGCTGCCGCTGATCGCCATCACGCCGCTGCTGGCCGAAATGCTGCACGTGCCACATGACCAACTACCGATCCTGCTGGCATCGTTGCTGCTGGGAACGCCGGTGCTGAGTCTGATCGGTGGCGTGGTCGCCGCGCTGACGGTGAGCATCCGGCGCTCTGGTATTCTCGTGGCGTTGCTGGCCCTGCCGTTGTACGTACCGGTGCTGGTGTTCGGTGCGGGCAGTGTCGGCGCTGCGGCACGCGGGCAGGATCCGGTCGGTGCGCTGCTGCTGCTGGCCGCCGGGCTGGTGGTGGCACTGGTGCTGGCGCCGCTGGCGACGGCTGCCGCCATCCGGATCTCGCTGAGTTGAGCTGCTGTTCCCGTGCCACCGTTCCAGTGTCATCGTTTAACGAGCCACTCCACGTCCGTTGGATCGTCGCCCTTCGTTGGATAGCCACTGCCGCATGCACCCGATAGTCCGCTGGTTCCATCAACTCGGTTCACCGCCCACCTTCGACCGCTTCGCCACGCGGTGGTCGCGCATCTTCTATGTCGCCGCGGTGCCGGTGCTGCTGCTCGGCATGTGGCAGGGCCTGTTCGTGGTACCTGCCGAGCAGACCCAGAACGATGCCTTCCGGATCATCTACATCCACGTGCCCAGCGCGTGGATGAGCCTGTTCGTGTTCGCCCTGATGGCCTTCTACGCGGTCATCGCCCTGGTGTGGCGGATCAAGATCTGCGAAATCCTGGCAATGGCCTGCGCGCCGATGGGCGCCGGCTTCACCCTGATCACCCTGCTCACCGGCAGCATCTGGGGCAAAGGCACCTGGGGCGGCTGGTGGGACTGGGACCCACGCCTCACCAGCGAACTGATCCTGCTGTTCCTGTACCTGGGCGTGATCGGTCTCTACCACGCCATCGACGACCGACGCAGCGCCGCACGCGCGGCCGGGCTGCTGGCCATTGTCGGCGTCGGTCTGCTGCCGGTGATCCGCTATTCGGTCGACTGGTTTGGCGGCCTGCACCAGCGCCAGTCGATCAACGTGTTCGGCACCAACGCAGTGCGCCCGGAGCTGATCTCCCCGCTGTGGTGGATGGTGGTGGCCACCAAACTCTGGTTCGTCGGTTCGCTGCTGGCCAAAGCGCGCGCCGACAACCTCGCGCGCGAGGCCGGCAAGGCCTGGGTCGGCGAGCGCTTCGGCGACACCGCGCCGGCCACATCCGAGGAGCTGCCGCGATGACGCACGTCCCCTTCATCATCGCCGCCTACGCGGTGTTCGTGCTGGTGCTGGGAAGCGACGCGCTCGGCTCCTGGCTGCGTCTGCGCGTGGCCCGGCGGCAGGCACTGCGACGCCAGCAGCGGTTGCAGGCGCGCACCAAGGCGCTTCCCGACACGCCGCTGGCCACGGAGCTCACCCGATGACCCCGTCGCAGCGTCGTCGCATGGTCTGGGTGCTGCTGCTGCTGCTCGCCTCGGGGCTGGCAACCACGCTGGTGGCCTTCGCGCTGCAGCGGAACATCGCCTATCTCTATACGCCGTCGGAAGTGCTGCGCGGCGATGTGGATGCGCAGTCGCGCTTCCGGCTTGGCGGCATGGTGGTCAAGGGATCGTTCGAGCGCGCATCCGGTTCGCTCGATGCCCATTTCGTGGTGACCGACGGTGATGCCGTGCTGCCGGTGACCACTTCGCGCATCCTGCCGGACATGTTCCGCGAAGGGACCGCCGTGGTGGCCAGCGGCCGCCTGAAGGACGGCCGCTTCATTGCCGATGAAGTGCTGGCCAAGCACGACGAGAACTACATCCCCAAGGAAGTGGCCGACAAAATGGGCCAGGCGCATACCAGGCACGACGTGACCATGCCCGCTGCGGAGACCCGCTGAGTGCTGCCCGAACTGGGGCAGGTTCTGCTGGTGAGCGCCCTGCTGATGGCCCTGCTGCAGGCCGTGCTGCCGCTGTGGGGCGCCCAGCGCGGCCAGCAGGCCTGGATGGCGGTGGCGCGGCCGGCGGCCTTTGCCCAGCTGGCCCTGCTGCTGGGCGCGTTCGCCGTGCTGACCGTGGCCTTCGTGGTGCAGGACTTCTCGGTGCGGTACGTCGCCGAGAACTCCAACTCGCTGCTGCCGATGGCGTACCGTTACTCGGCGGTATGGGGTGCGCATGAAGGCTCCCTGCTGCTGTGGGCGCTGGTGTTGGCGCTGTGGAGCGGCGCGGTGGCGCTGTGGTCCAGACGGCTGCCGCCGGACGTGCGCGCACGCGTGCTTGGCGTGCTCGGCATCATCAGCATCGGCTTCCTGGCGTTCCTGATCTTCACCTCCAATCCATTCGCGCGGCTGCTGCCGGCGCCGCTGGAAGGCCGCGACCTGAATCCGCTGCTGCAGGACCCCGGGCTGATCATCCATCCGCCGATGCTGTACCTGGGCTATGTCGGTTTCGCCGTGCCGTTCGCCTTCGCCATCGCTGCCCTGCTGGAAGGCCGCGTGGATGCACGCTGGCTGCGCTGGACCCGGCCGTGGACCAACGTGGCGTGGGGCTTTCTGACCCTCGGCATCGCGCTGGGCAGCTGGTGGGCGTACTACGAACTCGGCTGGGGCGGCTGGTGGTTCTGGGACCCGGTGGAGAACGCCAGTTTCCTGCCGTGGCTGGCCGGTGCCGCGCTGATCCACTCGCAGGCGGTCACCGAGAAGCGCGGCAGCTTCGCCAGCTGGACACTGCTGCTGGCCATCGCCGCATTCGCGCTGTCGCTGCTGGGCACCTTCCTGGTGCGCTCGGGCGTACTCACCAGCGTGCATTCGTTCGCCGCCGATCCCTCGCGCGGCACCTTCATCCTGGTGTTCCTGGCCCTGGTCGTCGGTGGCGCGCTGCTGCTGTACGCGCTGCGCGCCGGTGCGCTGGGCAACGATGATCCCCGGCGCGGGTTCATGCCGACCTCGCGCGAGACCCTGCTGCTGGCCAACAACCTGCTGCTGGCCGCCGCCTGCGGCATGGTCCTGCTCGGCACCCTGTACCCGCTGCTGGCCGATGCGCTCGGGCTGGGCAAAGTCTCGGTCGGCCCGCCGTATTTCGGCACCCTGTTCGTGGTGCTGATGGCGCCCCTGGTGGCGCTGCTGCCGTTCGGGCCGCTGGTGAACTGGCAGCGCGACCAGGCCTCGCGCGCGCTGGCCATGCTTGCGCCGTGGGCCGCGCTGTCGCTGCTGCTGGGCGTCATCGCCTACTTCATGGCGCCGCAGGGCGCACTCAAGACCGCCGCCGGCGTTGCCGCTGCGGCCTGGGTGGCGCTGGGCACCGCGCGCTTCGTGTGGACCCGCCTGCGTGGCAACGGTCGTTTCAACGCCGAGATGGTCGGCATGCTGCTGGCCCACGGCGGCGTGGCGGTGTTCCTGGCCGGCGCGCTGCTGGTGGAGGCGCTCAACGTGCAGCGCGAAGTCGCCCTCGCTCCGGGCCAGGCAGTGCAGGTGGGCGCCTACGAACTTCGCTTCGAAGGCGTGGACCACCAGCAGGGCCCGAACTACAGCGCCGACCGCGGCCACGTCCGCGTGCTGCGCCACGGCCGCGAGCTGGCCCTGCTGCATCCGGAGAAACGCGCCTATGCCAGCGGCGGCCAGGTCATGACCGAAGCCGGCATCCATGCCCGCATCAGCGGCGATGTGTACGTGGCGCTGGGCGAGCCGCTGGGCAACAATGCGTGGGCCGTGCGCGTGCACATCAAACCGTTCGTCCGCTGGATCTGGCTGGGCGCGCTGTTGATGGCCCTGGGTGGCTTCGTCACCGCCGCCGACCGCCGTTTCCGTCGCCCGTAGGAGTTCCCATGTCCGATCCCCGCCCCACCCCGTCCCGCCCGCTGCCACCGGTTGCGATCGTGATCGGCGTGCTGTTCTTCTTCGGGCTGCTGGGTCTGATGGTGTATGGCGTGATGAAGTCCGGCGCGCCCGACCGCGATGTGCTGCCGTCCGCGCTGATCGGCAAGCCCGCCCCTGCTTTCCAGCTGCCGGTCCTGCACGATCCCACCATCACCGTGAGCAGCGCCGAGCTGCGCGGCGCGCCCTACGTGCTCAACGTATGGGGCAGCTGGTGCGCGGCCTGCCGTGAAGAACACCCGGTCCTGACCCGCTTCGCCGAAACCAAACGCGTGCGCGTGATCGGCTACAACTGGAAGGACGAACCGGCCGACGCGCTGCGCTGGCTGGAGCAGCTCGGCAACCCGTTCGTGCTGGTCCTGAGCGACGTCGAGGGCCGCACGGCCATCGACTGGGGCGTCACCGCCGCGCCGGAAACCTTCCTGGTCGACGCCAGCGGCGTGGTGCGCTGGAAGTACAGCGGCGCGCTGAGCCAGCGGGTGATCGATACCCAGCTGATTCCCGAACTGGACAAGGTGGAACGCGCCAATGCCGATGCCCAGCATCATCTGCCGGCCGCACCGTAACCCGCGCGCGCGGGCAGGCGCCGCGCTGCTCGCGCTGGCGCTGCTGGCGCCGCTGGCGGCGCTGGCGCAGGCCGTGTCCGACCCCACCCCGCTGCAGTACCGCAACGCCGCCGAGGAAGCGCGCTTTCATGCGCTCACCGCCGAACTGCGTTGCGTGCAGTGCCAGAACCAGTCACTGGCCGATTCGGATGCGCAGATCGCCCACGACCTGCGCCGGGAAGTGCTGGCGCTGATGCAGCAGGGCCGCGACGATGCCCAGATCAAACAGTTCCTGGTCGAGCGCTACGGCAGCTTCGTGCTGTACCGGCCGCCGATGGATGCGCGCAACGCACTGCTGTGGTTCGGCCCGCCGCTCGCGCTCCTGGCCGGTGCCGGCGTGCTGGTGTGGGTGGTGCGCCGGCGCGGCCGCCGCATCCAGCCTATCGAACAACGCGAGGATCACTGGTGAGCGAGTGGCTGATGGTGCTGGCCGGGCTGGTCGCGGCGGTCATGGCGATGGTGGTGTTGTGGCCGCTGCGCCGCACCGGCCGCGGGCCCTTTCTCGGTGGGGCGCTGGCAATGGGCATCGCCGGCGCGTCGCTGTATCTGCTGGTAGGCACACCGCAGGCGGCCGAGGAAGCGCAACGCACCGCCCCGGCGACGCTGCGCGACGGTGTGCAGGACCTGGAGCAGGCGCTGGCGCGTGACCCGCAACGCGCCGACGGCTGGGCACTGCTGGGACGTTCGCAGTTGGCGCTCGGCAACCTCGAGGCCGCCAACCGCGCCTATGCACGCGCCATCGCGCTCGCACCGGATGAGCCGGTGGTCCTGGTCGAAGCGGCGCAGGCACGCGCCCAGGCCGACCCGGACAAACGCTTCGACGATACCGCACTGACGTGGCTGCGCCACGCCGCCCAGCTCGCGCCCGAGAGCGAACGCGCCGGCTGGCTGATCGGCATCGCACAGCGCCAGCGCGGCCAGGATGCCGACGCTGCCGCCACCTGGGAAGCGCTGCTGCCGCGCCTGGACCCGGGCGCGGCCACTGCGTTGCGCGAGCAGATCGCCATCGCCCGGGCCAGCGCCGGGCTGCCGGCCGGCCCCGCCGACGCCAGCGCCGCGCGCCCCGGCCTGACCATCAAGGTCATGCTCGACCCGCAGTTCGCCGCGCGTGCACGCCTGCACGGCGATACCAGCGTGTTCGTCATCGCCCGGGTACCGGGCGGCCCGCCAATGCCGGTGGCCGTGGAAAAACACCGCGCCGATGCACTGCCGCTGGTGGTCACGCTGGACGATGCCGACAGCCCGATGCCGACCCAGCCGTTGTCGGCGCTCGACGAGGTGGAGGTGTTCGCCCGGCTGTCCGCGTCCGGCAACGCCACCCGCCAGGAGGGCGACCTCGACTCGGCGGTGGTGCGCGTGAGCCTGCCCCATGCCGCCCCGGTGCAGCTGGTGCTGGGCTCGCCCTGAGCGGGCGATCACCGCGATACAGCGTGCCGCCAGCGGCACCGTGCACCGATTCGGGCGAGCTAGAATGCCCGCATGACTGAATTCATCCCACCGGGCACGCGCTACCACGCCTTGCCCTCGCCGTTCGCGTTCAAGCGCGGCGGCCAGTTGCATGGCGCCCATGTCGCCTATGAAACCTGGGGCACGCTGGATGCGCAGGCCGGCAATGCGATTCTGCTGGTGACCGGCCTGTCGCCGGACGCACATGCCGCCGCCAATGCGGGCAATCCGGCTGCCGGCTGGTGGGAGCCGATGCTCGGGCCGGGCAAGCCGATCGATACCAACCGCTGGTTCGTGGTGTGCGTCAACTCGCTGGGCAGCTGCAAGGGCTCCACGGGACCGGCCAGCATCGACCCGGCCACCGGGCAGCCGTATCGCCTGCACTTCCCGGAGCTGTCGATCGAGGATGGCGCGAACGCGGCCATCGATCTTGTGCGCGCGCTCGGCATCGACCAGCTCGCCTGCGTGATCGGCAATTCGATGGGCGGCATGACCGCGCTGGCCGTGCTGCTGCTTGCGCCCGGCATCGCACGCAGCCACATCAACATCTCCGGCAGCGCGCAGGCGCTGCCGTTCTCCATTGCCATCCGCTCGCTGCAGCGCGAAGCGATCCGCCTCGATCCGCGCTGGGATGCCGGCCAGTACAGCGAAGACAGCTATCCCGAATCGGGCATGCGCATGGCGCGCAAGCTCGGCGTCATCACCTACCGTTCGGCGCTGGAATGGGACGGCCGTTTCGGTCGCGTGCGGCTGGATTCGGACCAGACCGACGACGATCCGTTCGGCCTGGAGTTCCAGGTCGAAAGCTATCTCGAGGGCCACGCGCGTCGCTTCGTGCGCTTCTTCGACCCCAACTGCTACCTGTACCTGAGCCGCTCGATGGACTGGTTCGACCTGGCCGAGTACGCCGACGGCGACGTGCTGGCTGGCCTGGCCCGGATCCGGGTGGACAAGGCCCTGGCGATCGGCGCCAACACCGACATCCTGTTCCCGGTGCAGCAGCAGCAGCAGATCGCCGACGGCCTGCGTGCCGGGGGCGCCGATGCGCAGTTCATCGGGCTGGAATCGCCACAGGGGCACGACGCCTTCCTGGTCGATTTCGCACGCTTCGGCCCGGCCGTGGGCGACTTCCTCGGCACGCTGTGACGCACCTGCGACGCTACCTCGCCCTCGCTGCGGCCGGCGCCCTGATCGCCATGACGGTCACCGGCGCGCTGCCGCTGTGGGCCGCAGCCTGGTACGCGCTGACCAGCGCGGTGGCATTTACGCTGTATGGCGTGGACAAGCGCGCCGCGCAACGCGGCACCTGGCGCACGCCCGAACGCACCCTGCAACTGCTGGCCTTCGCCGGAGGCTGGCCGGGTGCCCTGCTCGGCCAGTCCGTGTTCCGCCACAAGCACCGCAAGACCGCCTTCCAAGGGATCTTCGTGCTATGCGCCGTGGCCAACGTCGCCTCGCTGGCCGCCCTGCTCAGATAGTACCGGCCGCAGGCGGGTACCACGACCAACGGCAACGGTGGATCTGCTAGCCTGCCCGTGCACCCGGCAACTCGGACCGGGCCAGGACTGCCGTTCAAGGAGGAATGCCATGCATCCGTGTTCGATCTCTCTGTCCCCCCTGAAGAAGGTCGTCTCCACGGCCCTGCTGCTGTCGGCACCGCTGCTTGCCGGCGCTGCGTCCCCGGGCACCTTCTTCGATGCCGTCGAACAATACGGCGCGGACAATTTTGCTGGCTGTACCCGGACGTTGGACACGCTGTACAACAGCGGCGGCGCGTTCCCCGCCGGTGGCGAACTGCTGCTGGTCGAATGCGCGGCAGCCTCCGGCGATCGCGCTGCCGCGCTGGCCTATATCGACGCCCTGCTGCCCACCGGCCGTCTGCCGCTGGACGACCTGCGCACCAAAGCGCGGCCTGGCCTGGACGCCCTGCGCGCCGATCCGGTCTGGCCATCGGTGCTGCAACGCATCGCCGCCGAAGAACACAGACACGCCGCACAACGCGATGCTCCCCTGCGCGACGCGCTGCTGCAGCGCGAGGCGAAGGACCAGGCCGCCCAGCACGCGGCGGTCGCGGCCGGCGGCGGCAGCGCCTGGGCGCAGACCACGCCGGTAAGCGTGGAAAACGCCACCTGGCTGAAAGCAACGGTTGCCGAGAAGGGCTGGCCGGAGCGCTCGCGGGTAGGCGCCGATGGCGCCAAGGCCGCTTGGGTGATCGTGCAGCACGCCGATCATGACCCGGCCTTCCAGGCCGAGATGCTGCCACTGATCGAGACCGCCGCAAGGCGCGGTGAAGCCGACTTCGCCGACTACGCCCTGCTCACCGATCGCGTGCTGCTCGCCCAAGGCAAACCGCAGCGCTACGGCAGCCAGTTCAAGGAGAACGCCGACGGCATCTTCGAGCTCCAGCCCACTGCCGATATGGACGGGCTGGACGCACGCCGCCGCGAGGTGGGACTGCAGCCGCTGGCCGCCTACAAAGCCGTACTGGCAGAGATGTACGGCAAGCAGGTTCGCTAGCGCCGGCCGGAACGCCACCGCAGTCCGTCAGGCGACCTGGATGACCACCTTGCCGAATGGACCCTGCTGAAGCCGGGCGAATGATGCGCACACGCCCTCAAGGCAGCGAACGCAGCCACGCCACTGCTGCCTCGACGCCGCCCTGCTCACCCGATGCAGGCGTTTCCGGCCGTATGCCCTGCGGATACACATCCCCCTGGCGATCCACGAACATCGCGGTCGTCAACAGGAGTGCGCCGCCGTCGGGAAGTGGATAGGTTCGGTTGGAGGTTGCCCGCCCCGAGGTTGGCTCGCCGAAGAACCGGGTGTCAGGGCGGCCCCTGAATGCAACGGCGACCGCCTCACCAGAGCTGGCGGTCTTCGCGCCCACCAGCACGGCCACGCGACTGCGGGCCAGGTCGATGGTGCATGCCTTGGCGCCGCGAGAAGGCCAGCGGGTCACTGCACCGTCCCGGGTGCGGTTCGCGCCGATGTCGCCAGCGCCGAGCAGCGGACCCAACCCACTCAACATGGGCCACATATTGCCGCCGGTGTTCTGGCGAAGATCGACGATCCAGCCCTTGGACGACGTGGGCGCCAGAGTGGCGATCTTCTCGCAGAGTTCGGCGCTGAATGCGTCGCCGGCTGCGGCATCGGTTCCGCGCAGCCCCGGTACGAGCACGTAACCGATGTCCTGCATCTGCCGCGATTCAATAGCCGTCGATGCCACGGCGGTCGTGCGGGCCGTCGAGGCCTGACCCGGCACCTGCAGGAAACTGTGCCGGTCACCGAGCGCATTCAGCACCCGCTGCAGTCGGCCATACGCCTCCTGCGCAGGACGTTGCGCGAGGCCGGGGGCCCGCATCATCGCCTCCTGGGCTGACCAGTCCACATTGCCGGCGTTCAATGCGTTCGCGCGGATGATCGGAAGCGCATAGGCGATCATGTCGTACGCAGAAACACCTGCCGACACCGCAGGTTCCGACGTCAGCGTGAGTCGCTGGACGTTCACCCGCCCTGCCGCGTCCAGTGTGACGCCCAGCTTGAGGTGGGTCGCGTCCGACGGGATGTAGAGCTGCAGCTCCCTCGCCTGTGCTCCCTCACCGGCGCGGGCTGGGCTGGCCCCCGTGCTTGCGAACGCCAACCGTCCGTCCGGGCCGTCCGCACGCAGCCAGAGCGCAGCGATGCCGGTGCCCTCGGCGACCAGGAGCGAACCGGCCAAACGCACCTCCCGTCCCCGGAAGGCAGTGGCGTCCACTGACGTGATGGCACCGAAGAACGTGTCCTGCCCGACCGACTCGGCAGACACGGTGACCGCTCCCCCCTCGGGCGTCAGGATATCGCCCGCGCCGCTGGTCCGCGCGTGGGGGCCGATGTTGTTCCAGACGGACCGCGCGGTGGCACCGCCGCTGAGGAGCATCAACACAAGGAACGCAGCCATGCGCACCATACTCAACATCCGTGTCTGAGTGGGATCGCGATGCTAGTTCACGTACGTCTCATTCAACAAGCGGGGGTGTGGCCGTGGGAGACGCTCCCGCGCAACGTGAACGGGACCAACGGGGTAGCCAGGCCTCGTTTGCGCCGCAGGACGGCCAACCGGACCGGACCTTCACAGCTACCACGGCAGCACCAATGCAACTATGCATGACGCGACCTGCCTCCCCGGTAACCTATGCCCCACTTTCCTCGTCTTTTCGGCCGTTGGCTGCGCCTGCGTCGTCGTGTACGTTGGCGCTGGCGCGAACGCCAGGCGTCGGCCCCGGCCATCGAAGCCACCGAGGGTCCACTGCGTGCCGCACTGTACAGCGTTGAACAGATGGAGGTGTATGGCCGCGCCCTCGCGCGCCAGCATCGCGTGAGGATGCGACCTGGCCCGGAGCGCCTGCTTGATCGACTGCAGGCCAACGAGCGTGTCCTGGAAGACGCCAACACGCTGCTCAGCAGCGTGGTGCGCGAACAGCGCCCGGTCACCCCGGCCGGGGAATGGCTACTCGACAACTACTACCTGATCGAAGAACAGATCCAGACCGCGCGGCGTCACCTGCCGCGCGGCTACAGCCGGCAATTGCCTTCACTGGCCTCGGGGCCATCGGCCGGGTTGCCGCGCGTGTATGAACTGTCGATGCAGGCCATCGCGCACGGCGATGGCCGCATCGACGCCGACACGCTGGGCCGTTTCATTGCCTCGTACCAGTCGCTCGCGCCCCTGAGCCTGGGCGAACTGTGGGCCGTTCCCATCATGCTGCGCCTGGCACTGCTGGAGAACCTGCGGCGCATGGCGGCGCGGGTGATGCGCGATGGCACTGACCGTCGCCTGGCGGCGCAATGGGCTGAGAGCCTCAATCGGGCGGCGTCCGACACGCCCACCGATGTGGTCCTGGTGGTGGCCGACATGGCACGGTCCGCGCCCCCCTTGACCGGCGCGTTCATCGCCGAGCTGACCCGCTCGCTGCTGGGGCGCGGTGGCGCATGGGCCATGCCCATCGCCTGGCTGGAACAGTGGGCAGGCGCAGCCGGTCAGCGCATCGACGAACTGGTCGCCGCCGAGGGGCAGCAGCAGGCGGCCGACCAGGTCTCCATCGGCAACAGCATCGGCAGCCTGCGCTTTCTCTCCACGATGGATTGGCGCATCTTTGTCGAAGACATGAGCGTGGTCGAGCAGCGGCTGCGGGAAGACCCGATGGCCGTCTATGCGCAGATGGATTTCGGCACCCGCGACGCCTACCGTCACGTGGTGGAGAAGATCGCCCGCGGCAGCCGCGTGGCGGAGGAGCGTGTTGCGACCATCGCGCTGGACCTGGCACGGGCGGCTGGACCGCCTGATGGGCCACGCACGCACGTGGGCTACTGGCTCGTCGGTGAAGGCCTGCACACCACCGCTGAGGCGGTGGCGCAGACAGCGCCGCGCCACCGCAAGGCACGGCCACTGGCGCATCGCGTGCCGCTTGCGCTGTACCTGCTGCCGATCACGCTGCTGGCGGTGCTGGCCACCGCGGGCCTGTTGGCCGCCGGCAGCGGCGCGGTGCCGGCCTGGCTGGCCGCGCTGCTCGGGCTGCTGGTGTTCAGCGAACTGGGCATCGTCCTGGTGAACTGGACCGCGACGGTGCTGGTCACCCCCAGGCCGCTTCCGAAACTCGATTTCAGCGAGGGCATCCCTGCATCCTGCGCCACCGTAGTCGCGGTCCCGTCGATGCTGTCCAGCATCGACGGGATCGACGTTCTGAGCGAAGCACTGGAAGTCCGCTTCCTGGCCAACCGCGATCCTCACCTGCGCTTTGTCCTGCTGACGGACTTTCTCGACGCCGCGGCAGCCACCACATCGATGGACGACACCCTGCTTGCGCACGCCGTGGCGCGGATAGAGGAACTGAACCGCCGTTACGTGTCGGAACACGGTGATCGCTTCTACCTCCTGCACCGCCCCAGGCAATGGAATCCGGGCGAACGGGTATGGATGGGGCACGAGCGCAAGCGCGGCAAGCTGGCAGCGCTCAATGCCCTGCTCCGCCACGGCAACGCGGCCGCATTCATGCGCATCGTCGGTGACACGGCTGCCCTGGTCGGCGTCCGCTACGTGATCACGCTGGATGCGGACACGCAGCTTCCACGCGATGCCGCACGCGCATTCGTCGCCACGTTGGCGCACCCGCTCAACCGCCCGCGCTTCGATCCGACGCTGCAACGCGTGGTGGAGGGTTACGGCATCCTGCAGCCCAGCGTCGGCACCAGCCTGGGCAGGCGGCGCACCTCGCGTTTCGCCAGGATGTTCGGCAGCGAGCCCGGCATCGATCCGTACACGCGCATGGTTTCGGACGTCTACCAGGACCTGTTCGACGAAGGTTCGTTCGTGGGCAAGGGCATCTATGACGTCGAGGCCTTCGAGCATGCGCTCGAGGGCCGCCTGCCCGAGAACAGCATCCTCAGCCACGATCTGCTGGAAGGCTGCTATGCACGCGCAGGCCTGGTCAGCGACGTGCGCCTGTACGAAGACTATCCCGAGCGCTACGTTGCCGATGCCAAGCGCCGGGCGCGCTGGATCCGCGGCGACTGGCAGCTGTTGCCCTGGTTGTTGCCGTGGACACCGCGGCCGGCATCTGGATGGGAACGCAACCGGCTCAGTCTGCTGTCACGCGGCAAGCTGCTGGACAACCTGCGCCGGAGCCTGGTGCCGATCGCTGCCCTGGCCTTGCTGGTGGCCGGCTGGCTGTGTGCCGAACATCCGTCCATATGGACGGCGTGGGTGCTCGCGCTGTGGTTTGCGCCGCCATTGATCGGCATGCTGCGCGATGCGCTGAGCGTTCCTGAGGACACGCCGCTGGAAGCCCACTACATCAAGGTGGGGCGCGGAACGCTGCAGTCGTTGCTGCGCGCGTCCACCCAGGTCGCCTGTCTTCCCTACGAAGCGTTGCTGGCCAGTGGCGCGGTGCTGCGCACGCTCTGGCGCATGGCCATCACACGCCGGCATCTGCTGCAATGGAACCCCTCCAGCGAAGTCGAGCGCCGCCTTGGCGGCGACCGCAGCGCGGAATGGCGGGTGATGGCGCCGGCATCGCTGCTGGCGCTCGCGCTGACGGCTGTCGTGGCCAGCGTGCGTCCGCAGGCACTGCCGCTCGCCCTGCCCTTGCTGGTGGCATGGACCTTCGCGCCTGCGTTGATGACGTGGCTGGGTCGGCCGCCGGTCGCGAGCGTGGCGGAACTGTCGGTCAGCCAGCGGGCGTTTCTTGGCCGGCTGGCGCGGCGTACCTGGTCATTCTTCCAGGCGTGGGTGCGCGAACAGGATCATTGGTTGCCGCCAGACAACATCCAGGAGCATCCCGCGCTGGTGGTGGCGCGACGCACCTCGCCGACCAACATCGGCCTGTCCCTGCTGGCCAACCTGTCTGCGTGGGATTTCGGCTATCTCCAGCAGGACGCAGTGGCGGAACGGACAGCCCGCACGTTCGATACGCTGGACCAGCTGCCGCGCCATCGCGGTCACTTCCTGAACTGGTACGACACCGAAACCCTGGCGCCGCTGCCGCCACGCTACGTCTCCACCGTGGACAGCGGCAACCTTGCCGGCCACCTGCTTACGCTACGCCAAGGCCTGCTCGCACTGGTTGACGCGCCGGTGTTGGCGCCGCACACGTTCGACGGCCTGGCCGATACGCTCGCCGTGCTGGAAGAGGAACGGCAGCGCCATCGCCCCGATGACGCGCCCCTGGGCGACGCCCTCAACCACCTTCGCCAGCGCCTGGCGTCAACGCGTATCGACCCGCCCCGCGGGCCGGCGCAGGTGCTCGGCCGGTTGCAGGAACTGGCCGGTCTGGCCGACGCGGTGCTGGTGCAGTGGCCGGAACCGCCATCGCCCGAGGACGGCGCGCTGCACTGGCCAGCCCTGTTCGCTGCCGAATGCCATGCCGCCCACGCCTCACTGGCCGGCATCCCTGCCGATGCCGGCGCGGACAGCGACGCGCCGCTGCCCAGCCTGCGCCAACTGGCCGGCCTGCCCGGTACGGCCGGTGCGGATGCACGCGCGCGCATCGAGCAGCTGCAGGACCTGGCACACCGCGCCGGACAGTTCTCGCTGATGGAATACGGGTTCCTGTTCTACCGGACCCGCAACCTGCTGTCGATCGGTTACAACGTCGACGACCACCGCCTCGACAACAGCTTCTACGACCTGCTGGCCTCCGAAGCGCGGCTGTGCGCCTTCGTCGCCATCGCCCAAGGCCAGTTGGCGCAGGAGAGCTGGTTCGCGCTTGGCCGGATGCTCACCGAGGTCAACGGCACGCCCACGCTGTTGTCATGGAGTGGCTCGATGTTCGAGTACCTCATGCCGCAGCTGGTGATGCCGAGCTATCCGGACACGCTGCTCGACCAGACGACGCGGCATGCGGTCGAGGCACAGATCGTCTACGGGCGCACCCTGAACCTGCCGTGGGGCGTGTCCGAGTCGGGCTACAACGCCGTCGATGCCCGCCTGAACTACCAGTACCGCGCGTTCGGAGTGCCAGGATTGGGGCTCAAGCGCGGTCTGGGTCAGGATCGGGTCATCGCCCCCTATGCCAGCATGATGGCGCTGATGGTGGCGCCGGAGGCGGCGTGCCAGAACCTGCAGGCCCTGGACGCATTGGGGTTCTCCGGCCGCTTCGGTATGTACGAAGCCATCGACTACACGCCTGCCCGGGTGCCGCCGGGGCAGGATCACGTTCTGCTGCGTTCGTTCATGGCCCACCATCAGGGCATGGGGCTGCTGTCGTTGGATTACCTGTTGCGCGACCAGCCGATGCAGCGCCGCTTCGTTGCCGACGTCGAGTTCCAGGCCACCTTGCTGCTGCTGCAGGAGCGCATCCCGCGCATCGGCGTATTCCATCCACATGAGGTCGAAGCCCTGGGCGAGCACTCCGCCCTGGCCGAACACGAGACAGCCCTGCGCGTCCTGCGCGACCCGGGCGGCCCGCGTCCGGAAGTGCAGCTGCTGTCCAACGGTCGCTACCACGGCATGCTGACCCATGCCGGCGGCGGGTACAGTCGCCACGGCGATCTGTCGCTCACCCGTTGGCGCGAAGACGGCACTACCGATGCCTGGGGTACCTTCTGCTATCTGCGCGATGTGGACAGCGGCGAGTTCTGGTCGGCTGCATATCAGCCCACCTGCGTGCCGATGGACAACTACGAGGCGATCTTCTCCGACGCCAAGGCAGAGTTCCGCGGTGTGCGCCGCAGCTGCGAGAGCCACCTGCAGGTGGCCATCTCCGCCGAGGACGACATCGAACTCAGGCGCCTGCGCCTGACCAACCGCAGCCGTCGCCCGCGCACGGTGGAGATCACCACCTATGCCGAAGTGGTGCTGGCACCTGCAGCGTCCGACGACGCCCACCCGGCCTTCAGCAACCTCTTCGTGCAGAGTGAGATCCTGGCCGCCAAGCAGGCCGTGCTGTGCACCCGCCGACCACGCTCGCACGACGAGGTGCCACCGTGGATGTTCCATCTGGTCGCGGTGCATGATGCGGAGGTGGTGGCGATCTCCTACGAAACCGACCGTGCGCGCTTCCTGGGGCGTGGCAACACCCCGCGGGCGCCGCAGGCGCTGACTACCGATACCGACCTCTCCGGCACTGACGGCTCGGTGCTGGACCCGATCGTGGCAATCCGCGTGCGTGTCGTGCTTGAGCCCGAGCAGACCGTGCAGCTGGACATGGTGTATGGCATCGGCGCCGACCGCCCCGGTTGCGAGGCGCTGGTGGACAAGTACCGTGATCGTCGCCTGGCCGACCGCGTCTTCGACCTGGCCTGGACGCACAGCCAGGTGGTGCGCCGGCAGATCAACGCAAGCCAGGCCGAAGCATCCCTGTACGAACGCTTGGCCGGCCACGTGTTGTACGCCAATGCGCTGCTGCGCGCCGGCACCGGCGTCCTCCAGCAGAACCAGCGAGGCCAGTCCGGGCTGTGGGGCCATGCCATCTCGGGCGACCTGCCCATCGTCCTGCTCAAGGTCACCGACGTGGAGAACGTGGAACTGGTCAGGCAACTGGTGCAGGCGCATGCGTACTGGCGCCAGAAGGGACTTCACACCGATCTGGTGATCTGGAACGACAGCAAGGCCGGCTATCGGCAGGAACTGCAGGACCAGATTCTGGGAATGGTGGCGGCCAGTTCGGAGACCGGCCTGCTCGATCGCCCGGGCGGTATTTTCGTCCGGCCGGTGCAGAACATGAGTCATGAGGACCGCATTCTGCTGCAGGCGGTCGCCCGCGTGGTCATCAGCGACGAGGACGGCACGCTGGTCGCGCAGGTGGGCCGCCAGCCCCTGCCTGCCCGCCGCATCCCGCCCCTGGTGCCGCAGGTGGAGCAGCAGGAACTGGCGTTGTCGATGGAGGCGACGCCCGGGCACCCCGCCATCACCGGGGCCGGACCCGAGCCCGGGATGCCCCCGGGTCCCGAGCAGGATGAAGAGGTGGACGACCCGTGGCCCTTCCTTCCGTACCGCGGCACCGGCCAGTTCGACAACG
Organism: Stenotrophomonas sp. Marseille-Q5258; assembly: GCF_946900935.1. Lineage (NCBI taxonomy): Bacteria > Pseudomonadati > Pseudomonadota > Gammaproteobacteria > Lysobacterales > Lysobacteraceae > Stenotrophomonas > Stenotrophomonas sp. Marseille-Q5258. Next base: position 15,581 of record NZ_CAMPPN010000037.1, on the reverse strand, counting down.
GTACCGGCAGTTTCAGCGAGGACGGCCGCGAGTACGTCGTGGTGGTGCGCGAAGGTGCCCCGACGCCGGCGCCGTGGGCCAACGTGATCGCGAACGCCCGCCTGGGCACGGTCGTCAGCGAGAGTGCGCCGGGCTACACCTGGTTCGAGAATGCACACGAATTCCGCTTGACGCCCTGGCTCAATGATCCGGTGTCCGACACGGGCGGCGAGGCCTTCTACCTGCGCGACGAGGAGACCGGCCGTGTCTGGTCACCGATGCCGCTGCCGTGCAGGGGCACCGGTGCGTACCGTACGCGTCATGGATTCGGCTACACGGTCTACGAGCACAGCGAAGACGGTATCGTCAGCGAATTGTGGGTGTTCGTCGACGTCACCGCGCCCCTCAAGTTCTCGGTCCTGCGTCTGCACAACCTCTCGGGCCGGCCACGGCGGCTGTCGGCCATCGGCTACGTTGAATGGGTCATGGGAGACCTGCGCACAAAGTCACGCATGCACGTGGTCACCGAACGCGACCCGCAGACCGGCGCGCTGCTGGCGCGCAACAGCTACAGCACCGAGTTCGGCGGCCGGGTGGCGTTTTTCGACACCGATGCAGAAGGCTGCGGCTGGACCTGTGATCGCCTGGAGTTCATCGGCCGCAACGGCAGCCTGCATGCGCCGGCGGCGTTGCGTCGCGAACGTCTGGATGGGCGGATCGGTGCGGGCCTCGATCCCTGCGCGGCGATCCAGGTGCCACTCACGCTGGGGCCGGGCGACCGGAGTGAAACGACGTTCCGCCTTGGCGCGGGGCGCGACCGCGAGGAAACGCTCGCGTTGGCACACAGCCGCCAGGGCGCCCATGAGGCAATCGATGCGCTGGACGCAGTGCGCATCCACTGGCGCAACGTGCTGGCCACGGTGCAGGTGCGCACGCCCGACCCGGCATTGGACGCGCTGGCCAACGGCTGGCTGGTCTACCAGACCCTGGGCTGCCGCTACCTGGGACGCAGCGGCTACTATCAATCCGGCGGTGCATTCGGCTTCCGCGACCAACTGCAGGACGCGCTCGCGCTCGTGCACGCTCGCCCGGATCTGACCCGCGAGCACCTGCTGCTCTGCGCTGCACACCAGTTCACCGAAGGGGATGTGATGCACTGGTGGCACCCCCCGCAAGGTCGCGGCGTGCGCACCCGCTGCTCGGACGACTATCTCTGGTTGCCCCAGGGCGCATGCCGCTACCTGGAGGTCACTGGCGACGCCAGCGTGCTGGATGAAGTGGTCGGCTTCATCGAAGGGCGCGCGGTGACACCGGAAGAGGAAGGGTATTACGACATGCCCACACCGTCGGTGCAGCGCGGCACTCTGTATGCCCACTGCATCGTCGCGCTCGACCGCGGTTGCCGGTTGCTCGGCGAGCGCGGTCTCCCGTTGATGGGCAGCGGCGATTGGAACGACGGCATGAACCGTGTCGGCGACCAGCAGCGCGGTGAAAGCGTATGGCTCGGATTCTTCCTCCATGACACGCTTCGCCGCTTTGCTGTGCTGGCCGACGCGCGTGGCGACGCCACCCGCGCACAGTGGTGCCAGCAGCAGGCCGAGAGCCTGCGCCGGAATCTGGAACACCACGCCTGGGACGGGGCATGGTATCGCCGCGCCTGGTTCGACAACGGCGCCGCCCTGGGCTCGGCAGAGAACCGGGAATGCCGCATCGATTCGATATCCCAGAGCTGGTCGGTGCTGTCCGGCGTTGCCGCGCCAGAGCGTGCCCGCCAGGCATTGGATTCGCTCTATACGCATCTGGTGCGGAAGGATGCCAAGCTGATCCAGCTTCTCGACCCGCCCTTTGACAAGACGACGGAGGACCCTGGCTACATCCGCGGGTACGTCCCGGGCGTGCGTGAGAATGGTGGGCAGTACACCCACGCGGCAGTGTGGGCGGCGATGGCATTCGCACAACAGGGAGATGCGGTGCGCGCCTGGGAGCTGGCCGGCATGATCAACCCTCTCAATCACACCCGAGACCCGGCAGCGGTGCAGACCTACCGCGTCGAACCCTACGTGTTGGCGGCCGATGTATACGCCGTGTCGCCGCACGTCGGACGAGGCGGCTGGACGTGGTACACCGGCTCGGCCGGGTGGATGTATCGCCTGCTGGTCGAATCCCTGCTCGGCATACGCCGCCAGGGCGATCGTCTGTCGCTTGCACCGTGCCTGCCCGATCACTGGCCGTCATTCGAACTGAGCTACCGCTTCGGCCGAAGCTTCTACGAGTTCGTGGTGACCCGCAGTGCACAGGGTCAGCCTACGCTGCAGGTGGACGGGATCCCGCAGCCGGACCTGACCGTGCTGCTCCGCGATGACGGTCATCATTACCGTGTCACGCTTGACCTGGGGGCGGCCCCCACATGAGCCTGCGCCCCGAAATACAGGTACAGCTTGATGCGCTGGGCGACATGCTGGTCCACTGGTTGGATCAGGTGCGGCATCCGGCGCAGTTCTGGCCGCAGTTTGAAGCGTTGGCGGCAGAGATTCTGGACCAATGCGAGCATGCGGAGCGGGACCAGGCGCACGCGCACATCCACGCCATGCTCAAACGCCACGCGCTGGAGCTCCCGGCCGGGTACGAACGTGACGACAGCCTGGAGTAGGTCAACGGCCGTGCTTGAGGACCGTCAACCTCTTTGCGCCAGCACGCCCCGCCTCCTTTCCTGCCAGCGACCGTTTCCGGCCAGAAGCGGACAGCGACATGCGCCCTAGGCTGCTTCCGGCATTCGTCCCGGTTCGGCAGCTTCGTCGATGGGAACGTGGTGAGCGAGCGCCTCGCGGAGCAAGCACCCGAAGAGAGGCCTCATCCCGGTGCCGCTCCGCTCTGCATTGGGCGCGATTACATGCCCAGGTCAGACAACCCCGGGTGATCATCCGGTCGACGCCCCAACGGCCAATGGAACTTGCGGTCGCTTTCCTTGATCGGCATGTCGTTGATGCACGAGAAGCGCCGCTCCATCAAGCCATCGGAAGAAAACTCCCAGTTCTCGTTTCCATACGAGCGGTACCAGTTTCCTGAATCGTCACGCCATTCATAGGCGTAGCGCACAGCGATACGATTCTCGGTAAAGGCCCAAAGTTCCTTGATCAAGCGGTACTCAAGCTCTTTCTTCCACTTGCGGGCCAGGAACTGCCGGGCCTCTTCCCGGCCTTGCGTGAATTCGGCGCGGTTCCGCCACTGGGTGTCGAGCGAGTAGGCAAGAGATACCTTGTCTGCATCGCGGGAGTTCCAACCATCTTCGGCAAGTCGTACTTTTTCGATGGCCGATTCGCGGGTGAAGGGGGGAAGCGGCGGGCGAGTTTGAGCGTCGGACATGGCAAAGCCTCCAATCAAAGTGGATGCATCGTTGGTTTCAGATTGCGGTGGAGCGTGCGCCCGCTAGCGGCGGGCCTGTTTCAGCAACAACTGTGCGACATCCCTTGCGTTGTCTGCTGCTTGGTAATCACCCATCACGCGCGACACGGTGATGGCACCTTCCATCAGAATCAGCAGCTGGCGCGCCAGTGTGTCCGACTGCTCGACCCCGAGCTGCCCGGTAAGTTCAAGCGTGTAATCGAGCAACTTCTGCTTGTGATGACTGGCGATCCTGCGAATAGGATCCTCAGGATCCCCGACCTCGCCGGCCGTGTTGATGAACGCACAGCCGCGGTACCCCTCGGACTTGAACCAACCCGTGAGCACTGTGAACATGCATAGGATTCGCGCCTCGGGGCCATCGGCCTTGTCACATTCCTTCTGGAACCAGGCCAGCCAACGCACGTCGCGTGCGTTCAGCGCCGCAGCAGCAACCTCGTCTTTGTTCTCGAAGTGGCGATAGATACTTTTCCGCGCCACACCCGAGGTCTTCACTAGAAGGTCCATGCCGGTGGCATGTATCCCGTTCTGGTAGATCAGCGTCTCGGCCGTCGCGAGGATCTTCTGCTTGGTGTCGGTCGTCTGGTTTTCCATGGGGCAAAGGTAGAACGATCGTTCTCCCTTGTCAACCAAGATGGGCAGGGGGCCGGGCTCACGATGTCTAGTTGGAGGACAAGTGAGTGGCAGGGCTGCGGGATCGCACCGGAGTCCGCCTCATGTTGAGTGTCGTGCCGGATCGCGCCATGGCGGATGTCCGCTTCCGGCCAAAAGCGGTCATCAACGGGCGTCGTATCGAACAGGGAAGCGCGTCTCATGCTCAGGGAATAGATCGCATAGAAAGAACTTCCGGCGAAAGGCGTCGAAGAATTCCCGATTTCGTTCCGCCAAGGCCTGGGCAAATATTTCTGGCTGAAGAGGTGGACCGACGTAGTCGGCGGGGGGATTGGCCGCCATTTTTATGCCGCGCTCCAGACGAGCCTCTGGCGTTTCATGTGTTTCCTGATAGTGATCCCACACGTACTGAAACAGCCATTGCGCTGCGCGATAGACGAAGGTGTCAGGCGTGGCACGAAGCATCGCTTCCACTGCCTCCCGCGCTGATCGAGTACGCATGAGCGTCCCATAGAGCTCAAGATACGCACGCATCAATTCCTCCGGCGTGACCGCGCTCGTCGGCCCGATGAGACCGTGAACAGGTGCGCGATCAACCAATCCGAGCGTCGATGTGAGTGCACTTCCATCGCACGCAGCAACAACGCCGAGGATACGGGGCGTGAAGCAATGAGCTTACGGACTTTCCGTTCCGGAGGCATCCAGGCCTTCGGAGCGCTGTAGATCGTTTGGGGGTCGATGGGGACTTCCGGCCAAGGGCGGACCTGCCTGCCCCGGTTGCCCGCGCAGCGCTGGAGGCACGCCGGGCCGGTTATCGCCCAAGCGATACGGTGTCGATCACGAGGGAACCCAATGCCTGCTGGGTCGGCCCCGAGGGCATCGATATCGCACGATACCGATGGACGCCCAGCGACTACGCCATGTTGGGCACCATTGGATCTGGGAAGTTCCCGCCCGAGGAACCAGCGGGGATGGTGCAGTCGATGGGCCAGGTGACGACACCTCGCAGTCTCTATCTGCAGCAGTTCCGTGATGGACGCATCCGGGACAGTCTGGCCGCTGGTGCGGGGGAATGGCGTACGTATCAACGCGAGCTGGCTGACGCGTCACCTGGGCCACGACCTACGGTGTTGCCGAAATGACCGTCAAGGCCGTGACATTCCGGTTCAGGCAGCCCTCCCAGCCCAGCGACTTCGCCGGCGGGAACGTGATCGAACCCACCTGCTGCGCCTGCACGAGCGGCGCGCTGATCTTCGGATACGCGGTCAGAATCGTCGCGCCCTGATCCAGCGCGACGTCAGGATCGCTGCCCATGTCGTTGAGCACATCACCAAGCGAAATGACGTTGGTGTTGCCCGCAACGATACGGAACACGCCCGCCCCCTTGGCATAGCAGTGCTCCGTCTGCAGATTGCCCTGCAGATCCCGCCTCGCCGCATAGGCATAGTCGCCGGGCACCACGGAACGGGCACCGAAACGCAGCGTCGTATTGAGACCTTCTGGCTTCTTCAATTCGTCGACGACGAACGTGCCCGCTCCGCCGTCGAAGGTAATGGAGAACCACTCCGGCAGGAAGGTTGAAGACTGCAGGTCGACCCTGCTGAAGACGAAGCTGTGGCTGCTCACGCCCCGATCAGGCACGTTGTCGGCAGCGACCAGGACAAATGCGTTGCCATCGCTGCCATCGAACGTGGTGTTCTGGTCCACGGTGGCGCATCCGCCCAGGACTGCACTTGTGATTACGGCAAGAACCGCGCGCTTCATGACGCCCCCTGATGGGTTCCCGTGGACCGGATCGGCCCGAATGGATGGTAATCCAGATCACTGATGCGTTTCGCACCGCTCTCGCTGGCCGGATGCCGCCCGGAAGCAGACTACGGTGGGCCAGGGCGCCATCCTCCCCGGGCCGCAGGTAGTCGGCACCCGCGAATGCCAGCGGTGCACCTCATGCAGCTTGCCGGTGTAACGGCATTCGTCGGTGGAAATCACCGAACGCACGGAGACGTCAAACGAGACGATCCGTTTGCGGTTGGTAGCGAGGCGATCCGTGCGGATCTCGGCCACCACCTGTGCCGACGACAGAGCCTGAACGGGAATCTGGATGACGCTCAGGCGATGGTGGAACCATGCCTGCAACTCGCCTGCGATACGGAGGTGGACAGCTCCCGCCGCACTGTGGGCGGCGGTGCCTGCGAGGACATCAACGAAGAGCGTGCCATCCGGAAGCGCTGCAAGGACGTCAAAATCATCGCCCATGCGCCAGCCGACCAGCATGTGGCAAAACGTGTTGGCAACATCCTGGAGGATCGTTCGACGCATTGGTTGACAGCACTCATGCCTGGAAGCGCGACGCAACAAGCGGGTGATAGGACAGGGCGACACCGCACAGCCACGCTGACGCAGCGGCAGCAAACAGCGCGATGCCAAGGCCACTCACCTGCCCCATCAGTGGCGATTGTGCCAGCAGCCCTGCCGCCAGGACGATCAGGGCAGAGGCAACGATGGCGAGCAGACGACCCCACCGCCTGAACCGCACGAGCCCTGTCCATGCTGCGGCGCCAGTGACCACGCCCACCAGCAGCACAAACGCACCGAAGACCCGCATTGGAGGCGGTTGATCCAATGAAAATTCCACGTGCACAGAGCGTTCCAGGGGCAGAAGCAACGCGCCCGACAGAAGAGCAACGGAGAGGACCATCAAAACGCGGATGACAGCAGCCATGAGCGAAACCCTTCCAATGGATGGACCCGGAAGCCACTTGCACGACGTGCCCAGACTGTCGCGTAGACGGGCGCTTACCTGACGCGGCTCGATCATAGAAGGGCCGCCGCCGTCCAACAAGCGGGGGGATGAGCGGACCCAGGCGCCGGGGTCGGCGCCAGGCTCGATTCGGGCACGGGGCTAGCGGAACCGCACCTCCGACCCGTACACCGTTTCACCTGCGTTGACCCGCACCTCGACGTCCGTGAGGCGCTGATGGATTCTGCGCCAGTGCAGAATCCAGCGCACGAGGAGCGGCAGGCCGAACAGCAGATAGCTCACAACGGCTAGAACGACAGCCACGGATACCCCGCCCGGATGCAGCCAAAGCCACGCCGTGGCCAGAAGCGCACTGAAGATGGGTCCACCCGCAGCGGCTGCAAGAATTGATCGTGAACGCATGACCGCTACAGCCTTGCGAACATCTGACAGATCATCAAGCGTTATGCGATCAGCACTTTCCATATGGGTCAAGGGCCTGACAGGCCTCCTCCTGCGTCAGAGTGGAAACGACAGGTTCGATCCTGGGGCTGCCGGACCCTGCTGGCAAGCCGACGCACTATCGGTCCTGCAATGCCCGCCGGCACCCCGCAGTGCATTGCTACCATCAGCACCTGCCCGTTCACGGATGAAACCACCCGAATGCGCCCGTTGCCGTCCCGCAGAATCGCCGCGCTTGCCTTGATCGCCTTCGCCGCGTGCGCGCCCACGGTGCTGCACGCCGCGAATGGGCCCGGCTCCGCCGCGTTCTTCATCCAACCCATCGATACGGCCGCAGACGCGCCGCTGGTCGCACCAGGCAGCGATGGCCGATTGCGCTACGGCATGTACCGCGAGCGCGGCGGCACGCAGGCCCGGCATATTGTTCCGGACTTCTCGCGCGCCGGCTACCGCGGCGGTGGCGTAGCGCTGCCTGCGCCCGCCTCGCTCCCCGTCCGCGTGGTGCTTGCTCCCTCCGCTGGCGGCGACGACCACGCGCGCATCCAGCAGGCCATCGACACGGTGAGTGCGCGCACGCCCGATGCGCACGGCATGCGCGGTGTCGTCCTGCTCACGCGCGGGCGCTACACCGTCTCGAACGGGCTGGTCATCCGCAGCGGCGGCGTTGTGCTGCGCGGTGAAGGGCGCGGCAGCAACGGCACGATCATCCGTTCGACCTACACCGGCCGGCAGGGTCGGATCATCGAGGTGGGCAACCGCGAGCCCTCCCGGTTGGTGGACACTGCCGGCCTGCCGTCGTCCACCATCAGCGCCGCGTTCGTGCCGGTGGGGGCAATACGGGTGCCGCTGGCCTCCACCGCCGGGTATCGCGAGGGCGACACCCTCATTCTGCGTCGCACGCCCAATGCCGCCTGGCTGGGTGCCGACGGGATCGATACCGCCCGCTATGGCTGGACGCCCGAGGGCTTCGCGATGGACTACGCGCGCGTGGTGGCCGCCGTGGATCGCGACGCGCTGGTGCTGGATGCACCGGTGGTGGATGCGATCGAGCGCCGCTTCGGCGGCGGTACGGTGTATCGCGTCGCTGTGCGGCGCATCGGCGAGGTCGGCATAGAGGACCTGCGTCTGGAAGGCAACCCGCACACCGGCACGGCTGCAGGTACGCCCGATAGTGGGCCGTACACAGCCATCCGTTTCAACGGTGTGCGTGATTCATGGGTGCGCAATGTCACGCTGCGCTATGTCTCACACGGCATCACCGCGCACGACGGCGCCCACTTCAACACGTTCCAGGATCTGGCTTATCTGGACCCGCGCTATGGGCAGACCGAGGGCATGCGCCGCTACGCGTACAACTACGAAGGCAACGCGTCGTTCAACCTGACCCAGCGCTGCTATGCCGAGCACGCCCGGCACAGCGTCGTCACCGGCGCGCTCACCCCCGGGCCAAACGTTTTCCTGGACTGCCTGGCCGTGGACGGCACCAACGACAGCGGCCCGCACCATCGCTGGGCCACCGGCACGTTGTACGACAACACCCGCGACACTCAGCTTCGGGCACAGAACCGGCGTCGCAGCGGGTCCGGCCACGGCTGGGCCGGCGCGCAGCAGATGTTCTGGAACACGGGCAGCGCGCACTACGTGCTGCAGGCGCCGCCGCATGCGATGAACTGGAGCGTGGGAGAGATCGGGAATGCCGTACCGGGCAAGTTCCAGCCCGAAGAGCCCGCCGGCATCGTGGAGCACCCGTCACAGGTGGTGATCCCGCGCAGTCTGTACCTGCAGCAGTTGCAGGATCGCCTTGGTGCGGGAGCGGTCGAAGCGGTGACAACCCCGGCACAGCGGCGCGGCCGGGTGTGGGAGGCGCTGGCCTGCCAACCCGACGCATGTCCTGGAGACCGCAAGTAACCCTCGCCCACCCCGCCTGCTTCAGTGGTGACGCGTCGGCTTACCTGCGAGCGGAGCGCGTGCGCTTTCCGTCTTCGTCCTGCGATGCCGCGCGACTCTTCGCGAACGCGGGGAAGGTCTTCTCGATCGGGTCGGCATCCGGGAGGATGTAGAACACCCCGCCCCGCTGGAACGTGGTGCTGATGATCTGCTCGTAGAACCCGGGCGAGACGTTGATGCAGCCATGCGTCACGCGGTTGTCGTCCGGCGAGGCGGACGCAAGGCGTTCCACCCGCTTCTCGGCCGGGACACCGGTCGCGGTGGGATGGATGGAAACGGCGGACTCGTAATCCACCCACAGGACGCGGCCGGCGTCGATCGACGGGCCGTAACCGCCGACGAAGCGGCCTGCCGGCGTGGTGCGGTCCCGACCCGGAATTTCGCGCAGCGCCAGCCCGGCGACACCGGGGGCGGTATGGTCCCCGGTCGCCGAGCCGAACAGCCCTGGCGCCGCGCCGCGCAGCCGGCCCTCGCCGTCGAACACCAGGATCTGTGCTGCGGCCTTGTCCATGATGGCGAACGGATAGCCCTGGCTGTCCTTGGTGGCGACAATCCACCCCGCGAGCTCGATCACGGTGTCGGAGACGTCCTGGCCTTTCGGCAGTTCATCGACGGCGGCGACCGGTTGCGGGGCGGCATCCTTGGCGCTGGCAACGCCGACACCTGCAAATGCCAGCGCCACGGCTAGCGCACCAGAGGCGGCACGTCGTGCTGCGTGTGAGTACATAACGATGGGACGATTCCTTCGGATGGAACGATGGGCTTAAACGAAACCAGTGGCCAACAACGGCCACCGGTTCCACTTCATACCCTGCACACCAGGTGTGCAGGCGCGATCAGCCGCGTGGCTGGCGACGGGGCGCCTTTTCGAGCTGCTGGACGCGGCCTTCGATCTGATCCAGACGTTGGTTGGCCTGCTGCGCGGACTGGTTGGCGGACTCGGCGCTCTGGGCAGCGCCCTGCACCTTCACATCAAGCTGGTCGAGGCGTGAGTTGATCGAGGCGAACTCGTCTTTGTAGGTGGCGCAGCCGCCAAGGCCGACGGTGGCGATGATCGCCACGCCGAGCGTACGGGCGAGCGTCAGGTGATGCTTGGTCATGGTCATTGCAGTCCCTCCTTTGTCTGGGGAGACTGGAATATAGCTGCCTTTTTGTTGGCGCCACGAGAGGCTTTCAGTTCTGGTTGGAAGACGTGGAGAGGGCGTGAAGAGGTCGTAAAACGCATGCTCACACGGCGTTTTTTCTTCAGCACCGATCGCCATACCTGCCCTGTCGTCAGCGTGGCCCGGCGCTTGCCTACCAGAGCCGACCATCGTCCAATACCCGCGTGCTAGCCTGAAACCGCAAGGACGCCGCACCCTTCCGCCATCGTGTTCCGTTCCAGGCAGACCTCATGAAGACGCCACGCCAATCCGCCGCCACTACGAACAGCACCGCAGCGGAAACGCAGCCCAACCTGTTCGCCGCGCTGCGGAGTCTTATGATTCCCTACCGGAGCAGGCTTGACGTTGTGCACGATGAAGACGACCACTTCTACGCAAACTGCCGACACCTCGACGCCAAGGGCAAGGCGCAGTTCTTCGGGGCAGTGAAGTTCTCTGGCCGCAAGCATGTCGTTCACTTCATGCCGGTCTACGATTTCCCCGAGCTGCTGAGTGATATCAGCCCCGCACTGAAGAAGCGCATGCAGGGAAAGTCCTGCTTCAATTTCGATGCTCTGGACCCGGCGCTGCTGCAGGAACTGCAGCACCTTGTGGAACAGGGTGTGGCTCGCTACGAGAACGCAGGCAAGCTCTGAGGACCTGACACTAACCACTCACACCACAATCAGAAAGCCCCAAGCAAGGCGGGACTTTCTGCTGTGTCTGGCACCGGAAATGGTAGTTGAACCTGCGACTTACTTCCGGCCCAAATTCATCTCAAACACCTCACCATCTTCAATGCAGAGTTGCACTTTGTCATCGGACGAGAGCCGCATGTCCAGCACCCACACTTGCGGAGCACCCGCAAGTGCATTGCACAAATCGGCCGAGGACACTTTTACGGGTCCGTTCGCCACTCTATCTCGAATGTCATTCAGGACTGTGAAGTCGCCAGTTCCCGAAGGTATATCCATATAAGATATCTCCCATACTTCATTCGCACTGAATTTGCTCAGTATTTCCTCTGCCACTCTGCTCCCTGTGATGGGGAACCCCCAGTCTATTTCTGACATAGCTATCAACCTCCATCGAGTGGTCGCGGTGGCCAGCGCTGAGGCGTGCCTCCTGTAGCACTGGGTACATAAGGATGTTCGTGCGGGTTTGTATGATCACGCGGGGGACCGTGGTCAGTAAAATCAATGATCCTTACTGCTTTCCCTTGCCCGTCGAACTCTCTGGCTTGATCGTACTTCTCTTTGCTGCCTTGTCGTTGGCCAAGTTGGGCATGCGGACCAGCCGCGTCCGGATCTGGCGCAGGCTCACCGTTTGATTTCGTGAGCAATGGCCTGTCCGGAAAGCGATTAGGGACTGGCTGGCCGTCCCGCCGCCCGGCGAACCGTGTCCCTGCCTGTAGGCCGACCCGTCGGACTTGAGGCCGGCCTCCCACTCGGCCCGCTCTCACGACTCCCGCCAGATGCATCGTCGTTCCGTTGGATGTTTCCACCGGCATTGGGCAACCGATACCGATTGAACTGTTCCAAAGGCTTCGCGTACGCCGTCACGGGATCAACGCTCAGGAACACGCCCAACTGCGGATCCATGTACCGCTGCTGCATGTGGCCCAGTCCGGTAGCGCCGTCCATGACGTGCCCGGCATACCCCGGCCGGTCCACCACCTTGCCGATCGGCGCACCATAAGGCTCGTAGTGCGTCCGCTCGACCACCACACCCGCCTGGCTCGTACTTGCCACCGGGCTTCCCAGCGCGTCGGTATGCAGGTACGTGATGGTTGCGCCTGCAGCGTTGTACTCACGCTGCGCGATCAGGCTTCCTGCGAGATGCACGAACTCCCGGCCGACGCCCTTGGGCCCATCGCTCTGGAACACCAGGCGACCATCTTGGGCGTAGTGGGAAAGCACATTCCCCGCCGTGGGCGAGTAGGCAAGAATGCGACGCCCCAACGGGTCATAGTTCCTTTCATGCCCATCTACGTGTTTCCCGAGCTGCTGAGCGATATCAGCCCCGCACTGAAGAAGCGCATGCAGGGAAAGTCCTGCTTCAACTTCGATGCTCTGGACCTGGCTCTGCTGCAGGAATTGCAGCGTCTTGTGGAACAGGGTGTGGCTCGCTACGAGAACGCAGGCAAGCTCTGACGAACTGAATCATCATTGCGCCTGTATCAGGCATCGGCCAACAACCCCATCGGGCAGCATCCCCACTGTCGCATCTCACGCCTGCTTTCGTCCAATCAATCGAACAAGGGTGATGCTCCAATGGCTTTTTATCTCGCGCATGGTGCGTGCTGAATTTTGCCCTGCATCGGCCTTAAGTTCGCTTCCCACGGGTCGAGAATTCACGAGCACCCCGCCTTCAGCGCCCAGAGCTCTTGACGCCGCCACGCCGACTCCACACGACTCCCCTGGACTGAGTAGAGGCGCGATTTAGAGCCCCGGTGCTGATGTTATCCCTCTTGCCGGCCAACTGTGCGGCACAATGAGCGGGAGCCAGCCCGCCAAGCCTTCGTCTAGGCCTTTCTTCGTTTTGGTCGCGCCGCCCACTTTCGATACTGGCTCTGGCATGGAGCAACGTCTGCAACCAATGCCGTTTGGGCATTCGTCCCGGAGCCGCCCGTTGAAGCTTCATAGGTAGCGTCGTCCACGAAATCAATAGACCACACTTTGAAAGCCGCTCCACGCGCCTGTAGTTCACGGCAAGCCCCTTCTGTCGCAGCTTAGGATGGATCATGCCCACGCCGTAGCGTCTGTGACGGTGCGCCAGTGCAGCGATCTACTCGCGCAAATCAACGTTGTGGTCCGGCCTGGGCTCGTAGCAAAGCGCACTGGCGCTCATCCGCGCAACGAACAACGCACGCCGCTCACTCAGCCCTTTATTGAACATCTACCGCACCAGCAACCTACGTGCCGGCGCGGTCACCACTTTATTCGAAACGCATCCTTGATGACGTCGTTCTCGAACACCGGCTCGGCCGGTAGCTTCTTCAGCCGCGCGTTCTCCGTCTCCAAGTTCTTGAGCCGCTCGACATCAGGCAAGCTCATGCCACCGAACTTGCTGCGCCAGAGGTAGTACGAGGCCTCGCTGAAGCCATGCTGGCGGCAGAGGTCCTTGATGGGCATGCCGGCCTCAGCTTCGCGTAGGAAGCCGATGATCTGCTCTTCGGACAAGCGCTTCTTCACGTCCAATCTCCTTGTCATTGAGGACCGGACTCCAAACCGCTTCGCTACTCAATCTCGGGGGACGTCGACATACAACCAAGCAGTTGGACGCGGTTTTCAAGTAATTCAGACCGCCTAGAGCGCGGGGCCAGCCAGAAACTAACGGCCTGACAAATTCAGGAAGCGATTCCACGCAGCTCCGAGCATGCATCCTCAACGACTTTGAGGAAGTCAGGCAATGAGAACTTCATATTTACATTGGCATTAAGAATTCTAGTTAGATGAAAGAATTCAACCTCAAACACGCCGTCAACCCGCTCCTGATCAATACGACAAAGAATTTGTGACTCAAACGAGATCTCAGCAGCAAGCGAATTGAAACTCATCGGGCTCACAAAATCAATTGAGAATTTTTCCATATTGCGCCTACCTCTTGGGATCCAAGAATGTATTAAACGAACCGTCTGCCTCGAACCGCACCCCCTGACCACTCGCCCCTCGGTACTCAGCTCCTCCGCCACTCAGGGATGTTTTGACAGTATCTGGGCTTTTCAGAAGCCCCTCTACCACCCGTCCAGCAGCTTCATTCTTCTGTGCCACACTTCCCGTTGGAGCAGCGAAAGTACCACCTGGGCGCGTAGCGTGATGCTCGAGCTTTCGTGCGGCAACTGAAAGGCCGGTTGCATTGAACGGCTTGTTGGCAGCCCGCAATAGCGGACCCACCTCCTTGGCAGCAAGGCCAGCGGCGCCAGCGGCCCCGGTGACTCCAGCCGCCTCCGCAGCGATGTTGGTGGCAGTGGCCACTGCACCAGGGTTGGTCATTATAGCTAGACGAACCTCTACTACTACAGGAGTAAGCATTACCGCTGTAGCAGCGATAGCATATGGCTGGAGTGGCGCATACACTGCACCGTTACCGGCCTCCATGTCCTCGCGATGCTGTTCGACAAAGCGCTCTGATGCTTGTCCCCCATCCGGATCCGAGAACGTGTACGGATTTCCGTTCGCATACCGATAGCGATTGAACTGCCCAACCGGCTGCTCATACGCAGTCACCGGATCCACCGACAGGAACACCCCCAACTGCGGGTCCATGTACCGCTGCTGCATGTAGCTCAGCCCAGTGGCGCTATCCATGACATGCCCGGTATACCCCGGCCCGTCCACCACCTTGCCGATCGGCGCTCCATAAGGCTCGTAGTGCGTCCGCTCGACGACAGCCCCCGCCTGGTTCGTACTTGCCACCGGACTTCCCAACGCATCGGTATGCAGGTACGTGATGGTTGCGCCTGCGGCGTTGTACTCACGCTGCGCGATCAGGCTACCCGCAAGGTGCACGAACTCACGGCCGACGCCCTTGCGTCCATCGCTCTGGAACACCAGGCGCCCATCTTCGGTGTACTGGGACAGCACGTTACCGGCCGTGGGGGAGTGGGCAAGAATGCGACGCCCCAACGCGTCATAGTTCCTTTTCAGCCCGCGGAGTCCAGGAATCTCTTCCAGTTTTCGAAGAGACGTTCAACATTTTGATCAAGGGAGTGCTCAGCGGGAGCGCATCCATCAGTGGCGGGCATGTATCTGACGAAGCTCTCCATGCGCTCCGGATAGTCAAAATCCGCATATATCCGCTCAACCTCGCCGAGCGGATCATCAACTTCATTGCGGTTGGCATAGAGATCCGTGAGAACTGCGACAAGCCACTTCCATGAAATGCTGTCGTGATCCATATCTCCGTCCTGAACGGTGAGTCGTAGAGCCTCCGCTCCTCTCTCTTCAGGGGCAATTCTCTCCAAGTGACGTACCAGGCCCACCAGGTCCAACTGCCCTTCAAACGCAGCCTGCCCCAGTTCGCATTGCTTCAGAGCATCAAGATCAATCAGATTTCGATCCAAACCCCACGCCAACTCGGCCAGAGTCCATGACCCGGAAGTCCGAATCCACTCATAGCTTCTCATGGTCATAGTCACTTCTTGTTCGGCATTCCATTCATGCTGCCACCGACGTCCCCCCGGCTTGAGTAGTGGGCGGGTTTAGAGTCCGGTGCTGATGGTATCTCTCTTTCCAGCCAACTGTGCGGCGTACTGGGCGGGCGTCAGCCCGCCAAGAGCCCGCTTAGGCCGTTCT